>NZ_CP060494.1:2863331-3194162 GCF_014334115.1 Sphingosinithalassobacter sp. CS137 | reverse complement strand
GCTGCCGTCCTGCTCCAAGGTCCGCACTTGAGTCACTGTGACGCACCCCTCCTCCGCGGAAAGCAGCCTCCCTCCGCGCGCTGGTTCAAAATCGACAAAGACCCCCCGCAGCCGGAATCGCATCCCGCGCTGGTGCCTTGAGCTTGCTTGGCCCGGGCGAGAGTACCGCGCCGGGAGGGGTGTTTTAGGGACGGCTTTGCGAGTCGATCAAGGGCCGGACCTGTCAGATTTCTGAAATAGATTTCTTGACTCGGCAGTAGCCGAGGAAATCCGTCAGAGAAAATTTTAAGGCACTAATCCGCCGGGATTTTCTCGAAATCAGGACTGACAGGGCACATGCGACTCGTGCTTGATCCAAGCTTTGCTGCTGCTCGTTGCGTTACGGGAATGTTACGAAACGCGAACATGCGAAAGCCGCCGGAGCGTGCCCCGGCGGCTTCGGAAGTCCTGCCGAACCTGAAAGGATCAGGCGAGCGCTTCGACTCGCTTGTTCAGTCGCGCGAACTTGCGCGAAGCAGTGTTCTTGTGGAGCACGCCCTTGGCCACCCCGCGCGCCAGCTCAGGCTGCACGTCGTGCAGTGCCGCCGAAGCGGCAGCCTTGTCGCCGGCGTCGAGCGCCGCTTCGACACGCTTCACATAAGTGCGAATGCGGCTCACGCGCGCGCCGTTCACTTCTGCGCGGCGTGCATTGCGCCGGATACGCTTTTTCGCCTGCGGCGTATTCGCCATGCCGTCTCGAGTCCTTCAGAATGTCGCTAAGGGTGCGGGAATTTGGTCCCGGCGCCCGGAAAGCGCGGCCCTTAGCGAGTCATGCGCGTCGGGTCAACCGAATGTGGCCGGCTTAGCGCTGGCACACGGAGCACCAGAAGGTCGAGCGGCCATTCTCGGTGCGACGGCGAACCGGTGCGCCGCAGGCGCAGGATTGGCCTTCCCGTCCATAGACTCGCCACTCCTTGGCGAAATAGCCGAGCTCGCCGTCGGGCCGGGCATAGTCGCGCAGCGTCGAGCCGCCCGCCGCGATCGCGGCCACCAACACCGTCCGCACCGCCGCGACGAGTCGCTCCAGCCGCGGCAAGGCGATTCGCCCCGCCGCCCGGCCCGGAGCGATGCCGGCGAGATGCAGCGCTTCGCAGACATAGATGTTGCCCAGACCCGCCACGATTCGCTGGTCGAGCAAAAGTGCCTTCACCGGTGCCGTGCGGCCGCGGAACGCATCGGCGAGAAGCGCCGCGTTGAAATCGCTGCCGAGCGGCTCCGGCCCCATCGCGGCGAAGGCAGGCCATTGCGACAGCGATTCTGTCCGCACCAGATCGAGCGAGCCGAACCGGCGCGGATCGTTGAGCGCCAGCCGATGCGCCGCGGTTTCCACCAGCACATGATCGTGGGGCAAGGGCTCGGCCGGATCGATACGCCACCGCCCCGACATGCCGAGATGAAAAACCAGCGTGTCGCCTCGATCCGTGTCGATCAGGCCATATTTGGCGCGCCGGCCCAGCTTCGTCACGCGCGCGCCGGTGAGTCGCTGGCCAAGATCGGGGGGAAACGGCCGCCGCAGATCCTGCCGGCGCAGAATGATGCGTTCGATCACCTGGCCTTCCAGCACGGGTGCCAGGCCGCGGACGGTGGTCTCGACTTCGGGAAGCTCGGGCATTGCGGGTCCAGCGCTAGGCGGGGTTTGCTCCGCCCTCAAGCCTTGGCTAGAGCACCGGCGTTCGAACCCGAGGATCCCGCATGACCGACACCGTCTCCTTCGGCTATTCCGATGTCGCTCCGGAGGAGAAGACTCGGCGCGTCGGCGAAGTCTTCAGCAACGTCGCTGCCCGCTACGATCTGATGAACGATGCCATGTCGGGCGGCATGCACCGGCTGTGGAAGGACCGCTTCGTTCGCCGCGTGAAGCCGCGTGCCGGTGAGCACATCCTCGACATGGCGGGCGGCACCGGCGACATCGCCTTCCGCATGGAGCCGTCAGGCGCCGCGATCACCGTTGCGGACATCAATCCCGAAATGCTCGCGGTTGGCGTGGAGCGGGCGCAGCAGCGCGGGATCGATGGTCTCGTCTGGACCGAGGCAAACGCGGAAAGGCTCCAGTTCCCGGATCGCTTCTTCGATGCCTACACGATCGCCTTCGGCATCCGGAACGTGACGGACATTCCCGCTGCGCTCCGCGAGGCGCATCGCGTGCTGAAGCGCGGCGGCCGCTTTTTCTGCCTCGAATTCTCGACCACGCTGTGGCCCGGTTTCGCCGATGTGTACGATGCCTATTCGCACCATCTGGTGCCGAAGCTCGGCAAGCTGCTCGCGAACGACGAAGACAGCTATCGCTATCTAATCGAATCGATTCGCCGCTTTCCGGACATGGCGACCTTCGAGCGGATGATCACCGAGGCCGGATACGTGCAGGCCAACGCCGAGCCGTTGCTCGGCGGTCTCGTCGCGATCCACAGCGGCTGGAAGATCTGATGGCGGGCCCGCACCGCGCATGACCGCTCCCGCCATTCACCTCTGGCGCCTCCTCAAATGGGGGCGCATCCTCGCGCGCCACGGTGCGCTGCGTGGCATCGAGCAGGATCGCAACACGCCAAGGCCGGTACGGCGGCTGGCACGCGTCGCGCGCTTCGGCGCGCGTGTGCCGACGACACCGCGCTATGCAGATGCGTTCCAGGCGATCGGCCCTGCCGCGATCAAGCTGGGTCAGACGCTGGCGACTCGCCCCGATCTCGTTGGCGAGGCCGCGGCCAGCGACTTGCTGCGCCTTCAGGATGCGCTGCCGCCAGTCCCGTTCGCGATCATCCGCGACCAGATGGAGCGCAGTTTCGGAAGGCCGCTCGACGCGCTCTTCACCGAGATCGAGGAAGTCCCGATCGGCGCCGCTTCGATTGCGCAAGTCCATCGCGCCGTCACGACCGACGGACGCCATGTCGCCGTGAAAGTGCTGCGTCCCGGAATCGAGTCCGACTTCGCGCGCGCGATTGACACCTACGAATGGGCGGCCGCGCAGGTGGAGGGGATGGGCGGCGAAGCCGCGCGGCTGCGCCCGCGGCTCGTCATCGACAGTTTCAAGCGCTGGACCGCGCGTGAGCTCGACTTGCGCCGCGAAGCCGCATCGGCCTCCGAGCTCGCCGAGGGAATGGAAGCCGAGCCCGACTTCATGGTGCCTGCGATCGACTGGCAGCGGACCACCGGCAAGGTACTGACGCTCGAGTGGATCGACGGGATCAAGCTCAGCGATCGGGCGATGCTGATCGCCGCCGGCCACGATACGACGGCGCTCGCGCACAAGCTGGTTCGTGCCTTTCTGCGCCAGGCGATCGCCGAAGGCTTCTTTCACGCCGACATGCATCAGGGGAACCTGTTTGCGTTGGCTGACGGACGGATCGCCGCGATCGATTTCGGCATCATGGGTCGGATCGATCGGCGCGCGCGGGTGTGGCTCGCCGAGATCCTCTACGGCCTGATCACCGGCAATTATAAGCGTGTCGCCGAGATTCACTTCGAAGCCGGCTATGTGCCACCGCATCACAATGTCGCCGAATTCGCGACGGCGCTGCGCGCGGTCGGCGAGCCGATGCGCGGCCTGCCGGTCAAGGACATGTCGATCGGGATGATGCTCGATTCGCTGTTCAACATCACCCGCGACTTTGACATGCAGACCCAGCCGCACCTGCTGCTGCTCCAGAAGACCATGGTGATGGTCGAAGGCGTCGCCACCGCGCTCGATCCCGATATCAACCTCTGGGAGGCAGCCGAACCCTTCGTGCGCGAGTGGATCCGCACCGAGCTTGGTCCTGAAGCCGCGGTTGCCGACCGGCTGGTCGAGGATTTCCGTACGCTCGCGCGTCTTCCCGAACTGATCCGCAACATCGAGCTGCGATTCCCGCCGCCAGGCGGCGCGCCGCCTGCCCCGCCGCTGCGCTCGATCGAAGTCGTGCGCGTGAACGGCGGCTGGCGCTACATCCTGGTAGCCGTATTCTCCGGCGGGCTCGGCGCCGTGGCCGCGCAGCTGCTGTTCGGCTGATGGCGCCGTCCGCTCCGCTCTGGCTTGCGGAGCCGAGCCGCTTCGCCAGGCTCCGTTCCGGGCAGGCGCGGATCGCCGCCGTGCTGCTCCTGATCCTGCTTGCCGCCGGGCTGGGCACGCTCGCAGTGCCCGAGCCGCCGCAGATCAGCACCGCAACCGGCCACCAGCAAGCCGAAACCGATCTCGCTCTCTATGAGAAAATCGTCGCCGGCATCCGCTACGGCGGCAGCGGCTATTACAGCGTCGCCGCCGATGCGATGCGCGCGGGCGGCTATCCGCTGCAGCCCTTCTTCACCGTACGTCTGCCGGCGCTGGCGGTCGTGCAGTCCGCGCTGCCGGAAAGGTGGACCTACGCCCTTCTCTTCCTGCTCGCCGGCGCGACTGCCTTCGTCTGGATGCAGCGGCTGAGCGAGGCATTGCCGCGAACCCTGCCGCGGATCGGCGCCGGTATCCTGCTGCTGGGGTCGATGCTCGCCTTCGTCCAGCCCGGACTGGCTGCCTTCCACGAAATCTGGGCGGCACTCTTCGTGGCGCTTTCGATAGCGCTGCGGCGACCCGGCCGCTGGGTCGAGGCAGTCGCGCTGGGGCTGATCGCGATGCTCATTCGCGAGACTGCTGCCTTGTACGTGATCGTCATGGCGGGGCTCGCCTGGACTGACGGCGAGCGCCGCGAGACGGCCGGCTGGGGCGCTGCGCTGCTGATATTCGCGCTGGTGATGGCCGCCCACGCCTATGCCGTCGCAGGAGTCACCGGCCCGCTGGATGCGGCATCGCCCGGATGGCTGGGCCTGGAGGGCCTCGGCCTCTTCGTGAAAGCCGCCATTCTGTCGACAGCGCTACAGTTGCTGCCACTCTGGCTGGCCTCCTTGCTCGTGTGCCTGGCGCTGTTCGGCTGGCTCGCGTGGGACAACCCGCTCGGGCTGCGGATGGCAGTGACGCTCGGCGCCTATGCGATGCTGATCGCGCTCTTCGCGCGGCTCGACACCTTCTATTGGGGATTGATGGTGGCGCCGGTGCTGCTCGCCGGACTGGCCTTTGCGCCGGACGGGCTGCGCGATCTGTGGCGGCAGATGCTCGACAGACGCATTGTGAGGGTCCAGAGGATCACGCGATGAAGCGTGTTCTGCTGATCGTCGGCGGAGGCATCGCCGCGTACAAGGCCTGCGAGCTGATCCGCCTGCTCCGCAAGGCAGGAATCGCCGTGCGCTGCGTGCTGACCGACGGCGGCGCGCACTTCGTCACTCCGATGACGCTGGCGGCGCTGTCCGAAGAGCCTGTTCACACGAGCCTCTGGGATCTCAAGGACGAAGCGGAGATGGGCCATATCCAGCTCAGCCGGCAGGCCGATCTGGTCGTCGTGGCGCCCGCGACTGCAGATCTGCTCGCAAAAATGGCTGCGGGAATCGCCGACGATCTTGCGACCACGCTGCTTCTCGCGACTGACAAGCCGGTCCTCGCCGCGCCTGCGATGAACGTACGGATGTGGCAGCACGCCGCCACGCGACGCAACGTGGCGCAGCTGCGCGCGGACGGCGTGACACTGCTCGACCCCGACGAGGGGCCGATGGCGTGCGGCGAATTCGGCCCCGGCCGATTCCCCGAGCCGCGTGCCATCGCTGCGGCGATCGAACAGGCTCTTGCCGGCAAGGCGACCGGCAGGCTTTCCGGCCGGCACATCCTCGTCACTGCCGGCCCTACCCATGAGCCGATCGATCCGGTGCGCTACATCGCCAATCGCTCGTCCGGGCGCCAGGGCTTTGCAATCGCGGAGGCGCTGGCGGCGCTCGGCGCCCGAGTGACGCTGGTCGCCGGTCCCGTCACGCTTGCGACACCTCCCGGTGTGACGCGGTTGGATGTGGAGACCGCACAGGAAATGGCGAATGCCGTTGCCACTGCTCTTCCGGCCGACGCCGCCATCATGGTTGCCGCAGTCGCGGACTGGCGAGTCGATGCCGCCCCACAGAAGCTGAAGAAAACCGAAGCGGCGCCCGCGCTTTCCTTCAGCCATAATCCCGATATCCTCGCAATGCTCGCAAAGAGCCCCCACCGTCCCCGGCTGCTGGTGGGCTTCGCCGCCGAGACGGAGCGCGTCGTCGAGCACGCAACCGAGAAGCGCGCGCGCAAGGGAGCCGACTGGATCGTCGCCAACGATGTCTCTGGCGATGTGATGGGCGGAGACGCGAACACAGTGCATCTGGTCACCGCGGAGGGAATCGAGCATTGGGAGCGGATGGCGAAGCCCGAAGTCGCTCGAAAGCTGGCCGAGAGGATTGCCGATGCGCTGTAACCCGCTGCTGCTCTTGCCGCCGCTGCTACTCGCCGGCTGCGCGACCACGGCTGGCGCACCGCCTGCCGAGCCGCTCCTCTACGCGCAGACCTTCACCGCCGAGCGTCCGCGCGATGTGCGCACGCTCGTCATCGTGCTGAACGGGGACGGATTGCCCGCCGCCCGCGCAGACGAAACCGCCTTCGCCCGAACGGCGGCTGCCGCCATTCCGGACAGCGCGGCAGTTGCGCTGCTGCGTCCCGGCTATGCCGACACCGCAGGCAATCGGTCGCCCGGAAGCAGGGGCTTCGACGCCGGCGACAATTACACCCTCGAACAGATCACGGCAGTGGGCGATGCCGTGGCCGCACTGCAGGCGCGGTATCCAAGCGCCCAGATCGTGTTGGTGGGCGAATCCGGCGGCGCCGTGATCGCGGCCAATCTGGCGGCGATGCGGCCCGAACTGCTCGACGGGATCGTGCTCGTCGGCTGCCCGTGCACCTTGCCCGAATGGCGCGATCATATGGAGCGTCGAATGCCCGGCGAACCCTGGGAAACGCCGGTCAGCAGCCTCGATCCGCTCAAGACGGCCGGAGGGATCGCCTCGGACCTGCGCGCGGCGGTGATCGTCGGCGCCGAGGATGAAGTCACTCCGGTGCGCTTCTCGCGCGCCTATGCCGAGGCGCTGACGCTGCGCGGCGTCGCCACCGATTATCGCATCCTGCCGGGCAAGGGACACAAGATCCTCAACGACCCCGAAGTGCTCGCCGCCACAGGTCGTCTGGCGGCATCGCTGCCGGTGGGCTCATGACCGACGCCTCGCTGCGCATTTCCGTCCTGCGCCTCTCCAACGGCGTCGGGCTGCCGCTCCCGCAATATGCGACGCAGGGCGCCGCGGGAATGGACGTGGTCGCCGCCGAGGATGTCGTAATTGCGCCGGGCGGGCGCCATGCAGTCGCCACCGGCTTTGCCATGGCAATTCCGGATGGTTTCGAGGTGCAGGTCCGCCCTCGCTCCGGTTTGGCGCTAAAGCATGGAATTACTTGCCTGAATTCACCCGGCACTATCGACTCCGACTATCGCGGTGAGGTAAAGGTGATCCTGGCCAATCTCGGCAATGCGCCCTTTACGGTCGCGCGCGGAGATCGGATTGCGCAACTCGTGCCCGCCCCGGTTCACCGGGCGGCACTCGAAGAAGTGGAGGCGCTCGACGGGACCGCACGTGGGGACGGCGGTTTCGGATCGACCGGACGATGATGGCCTGGGGGGTAGCCTTGGCGCTGGCGACAGCGGCGCAGAATGGACCGATCGATTGGTCGGCACTGCCCCCGCTCCCCTATCGTGCGCCGCCACAACTCACTGAGTCGATGCACGGCTTCGCGGCACGCGAGGCACGCACCGGCCGCTGCTCGATGCCGCGCCCCGGCCAGAAGGAGCAGTCCGTCCGAGTGGACCTGGCGGTCCTCATCGACGCAGCGGGAACGGTTCGTGCGGTCGTGCCGCGCGCGATCAACTGCCCCACCGTCGAGCAATATGCCGCCGGTCTCGTCTCGAGCTTCGCGCGGAGCAATCTGCTCCCGCGCGGAGCGGCCGATGAGCGATGGTATCGAACGGCCGTGACCTTTTCCTGGCAGCAATGACGCTCAGTGATGCCGAACTGGATCGTTACGCGCGCCACATCATCCTGAAGGAAATCGGCGGCGCCGGGCAGCTGCGGCTGAAGCAGGCGCGAGTCGCCGTCGTCGGCGCCGGCGGGATCGGATCGCCCGCGATCCAGTATCTCGCTGCCGCGGGCGTCGGCTGCCTCTCGATATTCGACGACGACAGCATCGATCTTTCGAACCTCCAGCGCCAGACGCTCTTCGGCACCGGCGACGTCGGCGAATCGAAGGCGCTGATCGCACAGCGCGCCATCCGAGCACTCAATCCGGAGGTGCGAGTCGTTGCGCAACGCCGTCGCATCGACGCGGCAGGCGCGGAAGCATTGTTGAGCGACCATGATGCCATTCTCGACGGGACTGACAATTTCGCCACGCGGCTCGCCGTCGCGGATGCCGCGCTGGCGCTGCGCATTCCGCTGATCTCGGCTGCGGTCGGCGAATTCGAGGGGCAGCTTGGCGTCTTCCGCGGATGGGAGGCAGACAGGCCCTGTTACCGCTGCTTCGTCGGAAGCGATCCCGAACGGCCCGAGACCAGCTGTTCGGAACAGGGCGTGCTGGGTGCGCTGACCGGACTGCTCGGCAGCCTCGCCGCGCTCGAAACGATCCGAGCTCTGGTGCCGTTCGGCGAAGACACCGCCGGCAAGCTGCTGCTGGTCGATGCGCTCGCGCTGCGCTTCCGCACGCTCGCGCTTCCGAAGGATCCGGGCTGCCCGACATGCGCGGGCTGACGTTGCTGATCACGACCGGCGATCGCGAGCGCTTCCGCGCCGCGCTCACGCTCGCCTGTTCGCAGGCGGCGCTGGGCGGCCGCACGCGGCTATATTGCCACGAAGGCGCGGTCGCCGTTCTGCTTCCCGGCGATGATCCCGAGGATGCGGTGCTGCGAGCCACCGGACTCCCGACCCGCGCGGCGCTGATCGAAATGGCCGCTGCCGAAGGTGTCGCGCTGATTGCGTGCCAAACTGGACTTGCACTTGCCGGTATTGCACACAGCGCACTGCCGGAGGGGACCGAAACCGGGGGAATGATCAGCCTCCTCGCCGATTTGGGCGATGACCGGCTCGTAACCTTTTAAGCGCTAGAGCACGCGGCATGCGGCCGATCCGAGTGCCGCACGACGGGGGAGCCTCATGAACGTCAGCGGCTTGCGTATCCTAGTGACCGGCGCAGCCGGCTTCATCGGTTTTCACACGTGCAGCCGTCTGCTCCAGCAAGGCGCCACGATTCTAGGGCTCGACAATTTCTCGCCCTATTACGACGTCGCGCTGAAGGAAGGCCGCACCGACATCCTGCGCAACCATCCGGGCTATTCGCTGGTCCGCGCCTCGATCGAGGATATGGATGCGTTCGGCGCCGCATGGGCCGAGTTCAGGCCGGACGTCGTGATCCATCTCGCCGCTCAGGCGGGCGTACGCTACAGCATCGAGCATCCGGAAACCTATGTCGGCACCAATCTGGTGGGCACCTTCCATGTGCTCGAACTCGCGCGCCGGCACGGGCTGCGCCACTTGCTCGCGGCCTCGACCAGCTCGGTCTACGGCGGCAACACCGAAATGCCGTTCCGTGAAACGCAGCCGACGCAAACGCCGCTGACGCTCTACGCCGCCACCAAGGGCGCGACCGAACTCATGGCGCACAGCTATGCCCATTTGTTCGGCATTCCCACCACCTTCTTCCGGTTCTTCACGGTCTACGGCCCTTGGGGACGTCCGGACATGGCGTTGTTCAAATTCACCAAGGCGATCCTCGAAGGCACACCGATAGACGTCTACAACGATGGCGCGATGGTGCGCGACTTCACCTATGTCGAGGATCTCGCCGAGGCGGTGGTGCGCCTGATCGACGCAGTGCCGGGCGGAGAACCCCTGCCGGGAGACAGCCTCTCGCCGGTCGCGCCGTTCCGCACCGTCAACATCGGTCAGGGCAAGCCGGTCCAGCTGATGGACTATATCGCCGAACTCGAACGCGCCCTCGGTCGCCCCGCCGAAAAGAACATGCTGCCGATGCAGCAGGGCGATGTTCCTGCGACCGAGGCATCTTCCGACCTGCTTCGACAGCTCACCGGGTACGTGCCCGGCACGCCTGTTTCAGAAGGCGTCCCGGCATTCGTGCGTTGGTATCGCGACCATTATCAATCTTGAAACCCCGGCTGCGCAATGAAGGCGGCAGTCGGCACTGTCGCGGCGGGGTTAGAATATGAGCATTGAACGGCCAGCCCATGGGCTGATGCTGCAATCGAAGGTGGAATCGGGCGCCGCATGCATCGCCGTGATCGGCATGGGCTATGTCGGGCTGCCGCTTGCTGTCGCTTTCGCCGAATCGGGATCGCGCGTGCTCGCCGTCGATCTCGACGTCGCCAAGGTCGATGCGCTGAACGCAGGGCGCAGCTACATCCGCCACATCGACGGCGCGCGGATCGCGCCGCTCGTCGACCAGGGGCTGATCGACGCGACGGCCGATATGGCGCGGCTCGACGAAGCCGATGTGCTGCTGATCTGTGTGCCGACGCCGATCACTCGACATCTCGAACCCGATCTCGGCTATGTCGTGGCTACGACGGAGACGATCGCGAAGACGCTGCGCCGCGGCCAGTGCGTCATTCTCGAATCCACGACCTATCCGGGTACCACCCGCGAAGTGATGCAGCCGATCCTGGAGGCGGGAGGGCTCGCGGCCGGCCGTGACTTCTTCCTCGCCTATTCGCCCGAGCGCGAGGATCCGGGCAATCCCGACTTTTCGACTACTCGGATTCCCAAGGTGGTCGGTGCCGACGATCCGACTTCGCTCGATATCGCGCTCGCGCTTTATCGCCGCATCGTTCCGCAAGCGATCGCCGTCAGTTCGGCGGCCACCGCAGAGGCCGTGAAGATCACCGAGAACGTCTTCCGCTCGGTCAACATTGCGTTGGTCAATGAGCTCAAGCTGGTGTTCGGCGCGATGGGCATCGACGTGTGGGAAGTGATCGACGCGGCGAAGACCAAGCCGTTCGGCTTCATGCCCTTCTATCCCGGTCCTGGCCTCGGCGGGCACTGCATTCCGATCGACCCATTCTATCTCACCTGGAAAGCTCGCGAATATAATCAGCATACGCGATTCATCGAACTGGCCGGCCAGATCAATTCCTCGATGCCCGAGCGAGTCGTGCAGGCACTGGCCGAGGCGCTCGACGCGCATAGCGGCAAGGGTCTGCGCGGTGCGCGGGTGCTGGTCCTGGGCGTCGCCTACAAGAAGAACGTCGACGACATCCGCGAGAGCCCGGCCCTGCGGCTGATGGAGCTGCTCGAGGCGCGTGGCGCGAGCGCGGATTTTCACGACCCGCATGTCGATCGCATCGACAACACCCGAGAGCACCCGACGCTGAACTTCCGCGCCGGCATCCCGTGGGACCTCGAAGCGATCGCCGGCTACGACGTCGTCCTCATCGCGACCGACCACGATGCGGTGGATTATCGCGCCCTGGTGGAGGCATCCCCGCTCGTGATCGATACGCGCAATGCCTGCGCCCGCGCCGGCGCCCCGCTGGATCGCGTCGTCCGCGCCTGATCAGCCGCGGGAGGCGTCGAGAAAGCCACGGACCGTCGGGGCGAGGTCTTCACGCTCCAGCGCGACGGCGATGGTCGCCTTGACGAAGCCGGACTTGTCGCCGCAGTCGTAACGGGTGCCATCGAAGGTGACGCCGTGGAACGGCTGGTCGCCGATCATCCGCGCCATCGCGTCGGTCAGCTGGATCTCGCCCCCTGCCCCGGTGTCCTGCGTCTCGAGTACGCGCATCACTTCGGGTTGAAGGACATAGCGGCCGATCACGGCCAGGTTCGAGGGTGGGTTCTCCTTGGGCTTCTCCACCAGCCCCTTCACTTCGGTAAGCGCTCCATCGCGCTCGCCCGGCGTGATGATCCCATATTTGCGCGTGGCTTCGGTCTCCACTTCCATCGCGCAGATCAGATTGCCGCCGACGCGATTATAGGCCTCGACCATCTGCTTGAGGCAGCCCGGCTTGCCCACCATGAAATCATCGGCAAGCAGCACCGCAAAGGGCTCGTCGCCTACCAGGTCACGCGCGCACCACACGGCATGCCCCAGCCCCAACGGCTCCTGCTGACGCACATAGGCAACGGCGCCCGGCTTGAGCCGCGTGTGGCTCAGCACCTCGAGCGACTTGCCGCGCTCCTGCATCGTCGTCTCGAGCTCATAGGCAATATCGAAATGGTCCTCGATGGCGGACTTTCCCCGGCCAGTGACGAAGATCATCTGTTCGATGCCGGCCTCGATCGCCTCATCAACGGCATATTGAATCAGCGGCCGATCGACGACCGGGAGCATTTCCTTCGGCATCGCCTTGGTCGCCGGCAGGAAGCGAGTGCCGAGTCCGCCAACGGGAAAAACGGCCTTGCGTAGCGGCTTGAAGCCCATATCCAATCCTCCTCCAGAAGCCTCTATCGGGCCAAGCGCCGATGCGCAAAGCCATCCTCGGTCAGCAGTCATGCTTTAGCCGCCCATTAATCGGACATGTGTACCGGCAGCACCATGGAGCAGCGCGCACCCCGAAGGATTCTGGTCGTCTGCGGCACACGCCCGGAGATGATAAAGCTGTTTCCCGTGGTGGCTGCGCTGCGGACGCGTCGCTCGCTGGAAGTGCGGCTATGTGTGACCGCCCAGCACCGTGGGCTCCTCGACCAGGTGCTCGATATCGCCGGACTGGTGCCCGATATCGACCTTGATCTGATGCATCCGGGGCAGTCGCTGGAAGAACTCACCGCCCGGCTTTTGCTCGGAATCGGTGAGGTTCTCGCAGCGGAGCGCCCCGATCGCGTCGTCGTGCAGGGCGACACCGCCACCGCCATGGTCGGTGCGCTTGCGGCCTATTACCACAAGGTGCCGGTATCGCACGTCGAGGCGGGGCTCCGCTCGGGCGACATCCACCATCCCTGGCCGGAAGAAGTGAACCGGCGCATGATCGCGCCGATCGCGGATCAGCATTTCGCTCCCACCGAAACGGCCGCAGAGGCGCTCCGCCGCGAGAATGTTGATCCGGCGACGATCCATGTCACCGGCAACACGGTGATCGACGCCCTGCATGCGACGCGCGCGCGCATCGGCGCCGATCCCTCGCTCGCCGCGGGGCTGGATGCGCTCGCCCAACGCTTTGCCGGGAAGCGCATCCTGTTGGTGACCACGCACCGCCGCGAAAATTTCGGCGGGGGAATGGCGGCGATCGCCCGGGCGATCGCGCGCCTTGCTGATCGGCCGGACGTGGCAGTCGTCTTCCCGGTCCATCCCAACCCCAATGTGGTTTCAGTCATGGATGCGCTGCTGGCGGATCGTCCGAACGTCGCCCGCATCGCCCCACTCGACTATCCCCACTTCATCCGTGCGCTGGATATGGCCGAACTCGTCCTCACCGACTCAGGCGGTGTGCAGGAGGAAGCGCCGGCGCTGGGCAAGCCGGTGCTCGTCATGCGGGAAACGACCGAGCGACCCGAAGGAGTAGCGGCCGGCACGGCGAGGCTGGTCGGCACCTCCGAAAATCGGATCGTTGCCGAGGCCAACCGGCTGCTCGACGATCCGGCTGCCTATGCCGCGATGGCGCGCGCGCACAATCCGTTCGGCGACGGCAAGGCGGCGGAACGGATCGCCGACCTGGTCGCCGAGACGCGCCGCTGAGGCGGTTCTCGGACGTTTCCGAAATCTCAACTCCGATCCGCGAAAGTCCGGCCTTCACGCGCCGCCCGCATTGTTCCGGCGCCCCGACACGGAGTTCGCCACGCATGCTTTCGGACGCAGCGCTCAAGGTCACGGTTCTCGGCCTCGGCTACATCGGGCTTCCGACTGCCGCCGTCATTGCCCGATCCGGTGCCCAGGTGCTCGGCATCGACGTGAATGCAGAGGTGGTCGAGACCGTGAACTCGGGCAAGGTTCACATCGAGGAGATCGATCTCGACGGCCTGGTCTCCGGCGTCGTCGCGCGCGGCAATCTCCGTGCGTCGCTGCAGATCGAGCCGGCCGACGTGTTCGTAATCGCGGTGCCGACCCCCTTCGGCGAGAATCACGCACCCGATGTCGGCTATGTGCTGAAGGCCGCCACCAGCATCGCCACGGTGCTGAAGGCCGGCGACGTGGTCGTTCTCGAATCGACGTCTCCGGTCGGCACCACCGAGGAGGTGGCGGCGCTGCTCGCCAAGCTTCGCCCCGATCTGAAGGTGCCCGGCCACTGCACCGGGAGCGCCGATATCGCCGTCGCCTACTGCCCCGAACGCGTGCTTCCCGGACGCATCCTGGTCGAGCTTATCGACAACGACCGCGTGATCGGCGGCGTTACGCCCCGCTGCGCGCGCAAGGCGCTGCAATTCTATCGCCGCTTCGTCCGGGGCGCCTGCGTTACCACTACGGCGCGCGCCGCGGAAATGACCAAGCTTACCGAAAACGCCTTCCGCGACGTCAATATCGCCTTCGCCAACGAACTGTCGATCGTGGCCGATGCGATGGGCATCGATGTTTGGGAAGTGATCCGGCTGGCGAATCGCCACCCGCGCGTCAACATCCTCTCGCCGGGCCCGGGAGTCGGCGGGCATTGCATCGCTGTCGACCCGTGGTTCCTGGTTCACAGCGCACCCGAGGCGACTCCGCTCATCCGCACCGCGCGCGAAGTGAACGACGGAAAGGTCGAGCATGCGATCGCCACCGCCGAAGCGATGATCGCGCAAGCGCCCGGCGCCCCGGTCGCCTGCCTAGGCCTCGCGTTCAAGGCGAACATCGACGATTTCCGCGAAAGCCCGGCGCTGAAAGTCGCCGCAACTCTCGCCCGGCGGCACGGCGAGCGAATCCGGATTGTCGAGCCCTATGCCGCCGCCCTGCCCCCGGCGTTCGAGGGCACTGGCGCTCGGCTGACCGACATCGACACCGCACTGGAGAGCTGTCCGGTGCTGATCGTCCTGGTGGATCACGATGTATTCAAGTCGATCCCGCTCGAAGAGCGTGCCGACAAGCGTGTCTATGACACGCGCGGCATCTGGCCCGATCAGCCCGAACCCGCTCCGGCGGCCGGAGCGCTGCGGCTCGCCGGCTGACCGTCAATCGCGAACGAGCAGCGATTGCCAATCGCCGTCGAGCGGGCGGTTCCTGGCTTCGAGGATCGGCGGCCGCACCGGACGCGTCGAGATCGCGGCGACTCGCAGCGCTTCCTGGCGCACGGTCGCCACCCGGTCGCGCCAGCTCGGGTGCGTACGGCTGCGCAGGATTCCGCCGGCATGCCGCGGCCCGAAGTGGCTCCAGAAGCGGACCATCGTCTCCGCGTCATAGCCTGCATTCACGAGCAACGAGACCGCGAGCAAATCCGCCTCGACTTCGGTTTGGCGGAAATACTTCACATTCCCTCCGAAGCCGGAGAGCAGCCCCCAACTCACGCCGCGCGCTTCGAGCCGTACGCGGTGGCGCAGAATGTTATGCGACAATTCGTGCGCGACCGTCGCTGCGACGAACTCTTCGGGGAAATCTTCCAGATAGCGCGAGCTCAACTGGACCATCGTTCCGTCGGCCGACGCGTTGAGATCGTTCGCCAGACGCAGCTCGAACCGCGAACGGCAGCGCGGCACCGGCAGGATCGTTGCGCGGATCGGGACCCCGTCCCGCAGCGCTTCGACTTCGATCGGCGCTTCCGGTGGCAGCTCGGCAAGCGCCAATTGAACTTGGACGAGCCGTTCGGTGCTGTTCGGACGTCCGCTCGTCCCGGCGATCACCACCGGCCCGATCCGGACCAGCGAGTCGTCCGCCTGAAGCCCGGCCGCCTCGGCTGGGCTTCGAGGGACCACGGCTTCGATCGCCAGATCGGTTGCAAAGCCGAAATGCGCTTCCGCCCGGCTGCGCATCGCACCATCATACAGGTCGAGGCTATGGAGCTGCAGCCCCGTCCCCGGCTCGAGCTGTTCGCAAAGCTCGGCATTGGCAGTGGCAATCCTGTAGCCGATCCGGGCGAGCTGGAGATCGGCGGCACGGATCGCTTCGAAGGTTTCGGCAGTGCCGACTTCCTGTTGCGCAGCCGCTGCCACCGGCAGCATCGCAGCGCAAAGGGCAAAGAACATCGTCGCGAAGAAGTGGCAGCGGGGCCGCCGCCGCTTGAAGGGATTCGTCATGCCTCCAATATCTCCGCAGAAGAGCGGCAGGGGAAGAGCGGAGGCAGTGCCGACCGGCGGCAGCTTGCCCGCCGCGATGAACTCAGTCTATCCGCAAGGCAAAAGCATCCGGTAAAACCATGATAGCCAAGTTATTCTCGAAGCGCCGCGTTCGGCAGCCGGACGCGACGCTGCCGCAAGGCCAGCGCGTCTATGCCGTGGGCGACATCCACGGGCGTTGCGATCTGCTCAACATGCTGCTCGACCAAATCGCCCGCGACGATGCGGAGCGCGGCGATGCTGAGACCATGCTCATCTTCCTGGGTGACCTGATCGACCGCGGCCCCGAATCTGCGCAGGTCGTCGAGCGTCTCCGGCAGCTCGCCGAGACGCGGCCAGCCCAAAGCACGCGCTTTCTGCTCGGGAACCACGAGGAAGTCTTTCTTGCCGCTCTCGCGGGGAGCGTGAAGGCGCTCAAATTCTTCAATCGGATCGGAGGCCGCGAGACGATCCTGAGCTACGGCGTTCCCGAGGCGCTGTACCGGAATGCGGACTATGAAGAGTTGCTCCAAGAACTGCAGGCGAAAGTGCCCGCGGAGCATATTCGCTTCCTGCAGGGATTCGAGGATCTGATCCTGGCCGGTGACTATGTCTTCGTGCATGCCGGGATACGGCCCGGAACGCCTCTGACGCACCAGCGTGTCAGCGACCTCCGCTGGATTCGCGAGGAATTCATGGGCTTCACCGGAGCTCACGAGAAAATCGTGGTGCACGGCCACACGATCACGGACGAGGTCGACGTCCAGGCTTGGCGGATCGGCCTCGACACCGGCGCATTCGCGTCCGGCAAGCTCAGCGGCATGGGGTTCGAGGGCAACCGGCGGTGGCTGCTGCAGGCCGACAGCGTCACCGATTCTTAACCGGAATCGGACAACAGACTGTGCAGTCCAAACGGGCTCGTCTTCCGGGGCTGTTCCCCTGGCGGGCGGATGAAAATGGAGCTATTGAGCAATTCGCTCAATAGCAGTGTTGCGTGGAGGCAACGGCGGCCATCCGACCGTTGCGGGGGGGCTTTTTCTCCGGTTGCGTTCACGAAGTCCCTATGTCATTGGGTGCGTGAAAGAGAATATCGGAGCTCTTAGAGGGAGATTACGAATGCGGTTGGCAAAGTTTCTCACGGCCGTAGCGGCAGCCTCGGTGGCGACTGCTCCGGCGATCGCGACGCCGGCTTCGGTGCTGTCGCTTGCGAAGGCGGACGTGCGCGCGTCGACCGACGGCGAGAATGAAAGCGGCCTTCAGCCGGCAGTCATCGTCGGCGTTCTCGCCGCCGCTGCGGTCATCGGCGGCGTTGTCGCGGTTGTCGATGGCGACGACGAACCCGACAGCCCGTAATCGACGCACACTCGATTGCAGAGTTCGGAAGCAGCGGTCGAAAGGCCGCTGCTTTTTTGTGGTACATGGTCAGATGGGTACGAGCGGACCGCTTGTAGAAGGCGGAACTCAGCATCGGAAATTCAACGTCGAGAGCGGTGACTCGAGGAACGGCGCGTCTGGTGACTAGCCTTAGAGCGCTGCGCGATAGCCTTCATCTTACGCCGACGCGCGAATGCCACGGCCTCAATGATACCAAAAACAAGAATGGGCGCGGCAATGATAACCGCCGCCCACTGCACCTCGTCAGACACCGGATACTCCGACCTTGATATTTCCGCCGCTTACAGCTCAGGTGAGCGAGCCTCTATCAACCCTAGAGAGAATTGTAACACGGGTTCAAGCTTCTTCTGCCCAGTCACAGCAGCCAGGCGCGAAGCAGCATCGCCACTACGGCCAATACTCCGACGCTCGCGATCCAGATGCCGGCCATCCAGGCAAGCCGCTTCCACAGCGGAGCCGGGGCGGCCTCGTTGCTCAATGATAGCCCTCGGTGCCAACCTTGCCGCGGAACACCCAATAGGCCCAGCCCGTATAGGCGAGGATCACCGGGATCAGAACGCCTGCTCCCACCAGCATGAACCACTGGCTGGTCGCCGGCGCCGCCGCGTCCCAGATGGTGACGGCATTGGGCACAACGAAGGGAAAGATGCTGATCCCCAGCCCCACGAAGCTCAGCAGGAACAGCCCGAGCGCGAGCAGGAACGGCGTGACCTCCGCCCGCCTGCGCAACGCGCGCCAGAACAGCACCGCGAAAATTCCCACCAGTAGCGGCACCTGCGCCGTCAGCAGCACGCCCGGGAAATCGAACCAGCGATCGACATAGCCCCGCCCCAGCGAAAGTGTCGCCAGGCTCACCAGCGCGATCGCGGCGAGCGTGATCGCCCCGAACCGTCCCGCGAGACGATAGGCATGGTCCTGGCACCGCCCCTCGGTCTTCCAGATCAGCCAGCAGGCGCCGAGCAGGGCATAGCCCGCCACGAGGCTGACCCCGGTCAGCAGACTGAACGGAGTGAGCCAGTCGAGCCAGCCGCCCCCATAGGCGCGACCACTCACGGTGATGCCCTGCAGCAGTGCGCCCAGCGCGATGCCTTGGGCAAGCGTGGCGACGACCGAGCCGGTCGTGAACGCTCGATCCCACCATTTGCGGTGAGCGGGATCGCGCCAGCGAAACTCGAACGCTACTCCGCGGAAAACCAGCGCCAGCAGCATTGCGATAATCAGCGGGTAAAGCGCCGGCATCAGGATCGCATAGGCCAGCGGGAAAGCGGCAAAGAGCCCCCCGCCGCCCAGAACCAGCCAAGTCTCGTTCCCGTCCCACACGGGTGCAATCGAATTCATCGCCTGGTCGCGCTCGATACCGGGATCGAACACCGGAAAAAGGATGCCGATACCAAGATCGAACCCATCCATCACGATATAGGCGAAGACGGCGAAGGCGATCAGGAACGCCCAGACGGTGGCCAGGTCGCTGTCCACACTCATTGCTCGCGCTCCCCTTCCGGCTGTTGCGCCGGCCCGGGCGTGATGCCGGCAGTGCGGATCGGCGCGTCGTCCTCGAGTTTCGGCTCGTGCGGTTGCGCGCCCTTGGCCATCAACCGCAGGATATACCAGGTCCCAAAGCCGAACACTGCGAAATAGACGACCACGAATGCGACGAGCGACGTGCCGACCGCCGAGGCATCGAGCGGCGACACGCTGTCTGCGGTCCGCAGATGGCCGTAGACGGTATAGGGCTGACGGCCGACTTCGGTCGTGATCCAGCCGGCGATCACCGCGACGAACCCTGCCGGGCCCATCGCCAGCGCGAACCGATGCAGCAGCGTCCAATCGTACAGCTTGCCCCTCACGCGCGCGGCCAGGCTGAACATGCCGAGTGCCAGCATCAGCATGCCCAATCCCACCATGACACGGAACGACCAGAAGACGATCGGAACCGGCGGCTCTTCCGAATCCGGAACCGTGTCCAGCCCGGCAAGCGGCGCATCCGGATCATGTTTCAGGATCAGCGACGATAGCTTGGGGATCTCGATCGCGGCATCGACTCGCTTCTCCGCCTCGTTCGGGATGCCGAAGAGGATCAGCGGCGCGCCGTCCGGATGGCTGTCGTAATGGCCTTCCATGGCCATCACCTTCGCGGGCTGATGCTCCAGCGTGTTGAGGCCGTGGAGATCGCCGACCACGATCTGCAGCGGCGCCACGATCGCCGCCATCCACATCGCCATCGAGAACATGATCCGGGCGTGCGGCTCGGTGCGGTCGCGCAACAGGTGCCACGCGCCGACGGCGCCGATCGCGAGCGACGTGGTAAGATAGGCGGCAGTGACGGTGTGGACCAGACGATAGGGAAAGCTGGGATTGAAGATGATCTCCAGCCAGCCCGCGGCGGGCACGAACTGGCCGACGTCGTTGATGGCGAAGCCGGTCGGCGTGTGCATCCAACTGTTGACCGACAGGATCCAGAATGCGGAGATGAAGGTGCCGAGCGCGACCATGCACGTCGCCGCGAAGTGCAGCCCCTTTCCGACGCGCTCCATGCCGAACAGCATGACGCCCAGGAACCCAGCCTCGAGGAAGAAGGCAGTGAGCACTTCATACGCCATCAGCGGCCCGATCACTGGCCCCGCTCTGTCCGAGAAGACCGACCAGTTGGTTCCGAACTGGTAGGACATGACGATCCCGGAGACGACTCCCATTGCGAAGGCGATCGCGAAGATCTTCACCCAGAAGCGAAACAGGTCGAGATAAACCTCGCGCCCCGTGCGCAGCCACAAGGCCTCGAGCACCATGAGGTAGCTCGCCAGACCAATCGAAAAGGCTGGAAAGATGAAGTGAAAGCTGACGGTGAAGGCGAACTGGATGCGCGCCAGCACCAAGGCGTCGAAGGCTTCGAACATGTCCCTGCTCCCGCGAGGCGCGTACTGCGCCCATGCGGGTGGAAGTTCAACCCCCTCGCGGTTGCGTGTTCAGCCTTGCCGGTTGCAGATTAGGGCTGGCCGGGCGGCAGCGCGCCGCCTTCGCCGCCGAGCTGTTCCTGCATCTGCTGCTGGAGCATCTGCTGCTGAAGCTGCTGCTGCATCTGCATCTCGCGGACCTCGGCCTCGCTGATGAAATCGGTCATCGTAACGTCGAAGATGAGCACGGCATCCTCGGGAATACGCGACCCCTGCGGCGGATTGGGACCATAGCCCAGCTCGGGCGGGAGCCAGAAGCGGTAGCGCGCGCCACGGCTCATCAGCTGCAGCCCCTCGGCGAAGCCGGGAATACCGTCGCCGACACGCCAGCCCTGTCCCGCCTGCTCGGGCTGGAAGACGGTGCCGTCGCGCAGCCGACCCTCGAAATCGATCAGCGCGATGTCGCCCGCCGACGGCGATCCGCCGCGCCCGGCTTCGAGCACCATGTACTGAAGACCGGATTCGGTCGTCCGCACGCCGGGCTGGCCCGCATGCCATGCGAGGAAACGCTCGTCGTCCCAAGCGACCGATGCCGCCGCACGCGTGCCCTGCCACGCCAGCAGCAGCGCGAGCGCCACCGCCAGAGCGAGGCCGACCCAGAGCCAGACGATATGCGCCCGCTTGATGGGCTGAAGCGGCACGGCGGTCACGGACATGCGATCGGTTCCTCGACGAGACGACACCGCTTCACTTCGCGGTTTTCGCGCACTTCCTTTGCGGAAGTTGCGCGCGGGCGCAATATCGTTACCGCGCCCCGTCGCGCTCGGCGCGCTTGCGCTCCAGCTTGCGCGCGCGGCGGACCGCGGCGGCACGCTCGCGGGCGCGCTTCTCGCTGGGCTTCTCGTAGTGACGGCGGAGCTTCATCTCGCGATAGACGCCCTCACGCTGCAGCTTCTTCTTGAGCGCGCGCAGCGCCTGGTCGACATTATTGTCGCGAACGATGATTTGCATAAGGCCGTCAGTCTCCGATCAATTTCGATGGTCCGCTTCGCACGCTCCGCGAACCAATAGAAAAGGGTTCGCCGGAACGCAAAGTTACGGGCGTTGGAAGGCGCTTACCAGTCCCGGCTCCGGAATTCAAGCGCGAACGCAGCGGAGCGGCCGGATTTCAACCATCCGCCCTCCGCCGCTTTCGGCGCATCCGACCGAGCTAGGAGACGATGCCGCCGCTGCCGCGGACGGCGAGTACACGACCGATCGAATCGAACAGCGCGTCCATCGCGACGGGCTTGAACAGCACGTCGTCTGCCCCCGTCGCGAGGCAGCGCTCGCGCAGGTCGAGAGCGGTATCCGCCGTGACCACGATGATCGGCAGCTCGGCCTTGGCGTCGCCCCGCGCGCGGATCGTGCGGATTGCCGTCATCCCGTCCATGCCCGGCATGCGCAGATCGACGAGGATCACGTCGAAATTCTCCGCCTCGATCTTCTCGAGACCAAGTTCGGCGCTCTCCGCCTCGGCCATGTCCGCTCCGGCCACGTCGAGCATGTCTTTCACGACCCGACGATTCATCGGATCGTCCTCGATGAAGAGAATCTTCATGGACGGCAGCCGTGGGCATGCGCGAGACAGGTGGCGACCTTTTTCATCTCGGGACCGCTATCGCGCTATGCGGCGTGGGAGACAAGCGGGCCGGACCGCTGCGCGTGCGAATTTTGATCGGCACCTGCGAAGATCGCGGCGATCAGCTCATCTCCTTTCACCGGCTTCTCAAGGATTTGACCGACGCCGGTCCGCCGTAGCGTCTCCAGCACTTTTGCATCGGCCGGGCTCCACAAGACAGTGCTGGCGACGGCCGCCGTGGCTGCCGCCTCGACCAGCCGGCGCAACTCGGCGACGGAATCGTCTCCGCTCGCCTTCAGAGTCGCCTCGTCTGCGAGCAGGCGCGTGACACCGCCCTCGGCAAGCGCGGCAAGCGCCTCGTCGACCGAGGCCACGAAGCGGACGCTTCCGGCGTGCGGCTCGAGCAGCGTGCGGAACATGCTGCGTGCGATCGGATTGCGATCGAGCACCAGCACCGCCGCACCGGCACCCGCTTCGGCGGCGGTCCGCGCGTCCGGAGCATCCGCGATCTCCAACGGCAGATCGATGACGAAGCATGTCCCTTTCCCCTTCACGCTCTCGACGAGAACGTCTCCACCCAGGGCGCAGGCCAGATTGCGACAGATGGTGAGGCCCAGGCCGGTTCCGCCGAAGCGACGTGTGGTGCCGGCATCGACCTGGCGGAAGGATTCGAAGATCTCCTCGTGCTTCTCGGGCGGGATTCCGATTCCGGTATCGCGCACCGCGATCCGCAGCCGGCGGTCTTCGCCCGCTTCCGCGGTGCAGGCACTCACCGTGATGCCGCCCGCCTGCGTGAATTTGAGCGCGTTGGAGAGCAGATTGAAGACGATCTGGCGCAAGCGTCCGGGATCGGTGACGACCCAGTGCGGCGTATCGCCGGCATCCACCGTGAACCGCAGCCCCTTGGCGCGCGCCTGCTCCTCCCACATCCGCGTCGCTTCGCGAAGCAGCGCATGCAGGTCGGTCGGCACCGGATCGACCGTCAGATTTCCTGTCTCCATCTTCGCCACGTCGAGAATATCATCGACGAGCGCGCGCATCGTCACGCCGGCGCCATGGACGACGTTGATCCGGTCGCGCGTCGCCTCGGGCAGCCGGCTGTCGGACAGCATCACCTGAGTCATGCCGAGAATGCCGTTGAGCGGCGTACGGATTTCATGGCTGGTGGTGGCCAGAAACTCGGTCTTGGCCCGCAGTGCCTTTTCGAGCGCGGCGTTGGTCGAGGCCAGGTCGGCGTTGGCCGCGCGCACGTCGTTGCGGCTGCGCCGGAGCGTGACGATACCGAAGCTCATCAAGGCGATCACGACCAGCGTCGCGCCGCCCAGCCCATAGAATACGATCCGCTGCCAGCGGGCGCGCGATTGCTCGTAGGCCACGCGCTGGTTGGCAATGCGCAGCTCCTGGTTCGCATAGTCGAAGCGCGCGGCCATCAGCGCGGCGCTGGTGCTGGTCGCCACGGTGGTGGCTTCGTCCTTCAGCCGCCGCACCGCCTCCAGATGGCGGAGCGCCCGGGCACTGTCCCCCGATTCGGCATAGATCTGATAGGCATAGGTGTGGGCTGCATGGAAGGCGCCCGAAGTTTCTGCAAGATCAACCCCTTCGAACGCGCGCCCGATCAGCTGGCGCGCCTCCGCCAGTTTCCCACGGCCCTGCGCCACTCGCGCCGCAGTCGCGTAGAAATGCTGGCGGAATTCGAGTTCATCCGCTCCGCCGGTGATCCGTAGGCCGCGCGAAAGCGTGCGCTCCGCGGCGTCGAGGCGCCCCGCCTCCACCTGATTTCGTGCGAGATTGCCGAGCACCCGTGCTTCGAGCTTAGGCTCCTCAAGCCGTTGCGCGAGTTCGAGCGCCTTATCGAACTCCGCCTCGGCATCGCCGTAGCGCTCGAGCGCGAGCAGCACGTTGCCACGGCGGTTGTGCAACGAAAGCGACAGCAACGGATCGTCACCGTAGACCTCGGCCGCCTGACCATAATAGCGTTCGGCACGGACACTGTCGTTTGCCGACCAGTAAAGCGCGCCGATATTCTGCAGTGCGATCGACGCGCCGCGCGGCTCGCCGACCTGCTGAAAGATGCGGAACGCCTGCTGGAAGTCGGCGAGCGCCTGTGCGGCCCTATCCTGCTGCATGTTCAGCATGCCGCGCGACTGAAGCAGGTCGGCGCGCAGCTTGATCGGCTCGCGAATCTCTTCGATCAGCCGGAGCCCCTCGGCGACGAGCGGCTCGGCGGCTGCGATGTCGTTGCTCCGCCAGTGCGCCTCTGCGGCGAGCCAGCGGGCCGTGGCGAGCGCGAGCGTGCGCTGGCGGCCTTCCGGCAGTCGCATCGCGATGGCGCGCGCCCGTGCGACGTGACGCAACGTCTCGTCAGGAGCGGTCATCATGTCGGACTTCGCCGCCTCGAACGCAGCCGCAAGCGGAGGCGGATACTCAGCCTGCGCAAGCGCCGGCGGGGCCAGTAGCCACGCGAGCACGATCGCGACCGGAGTGGCCAGAACAAGGCGGAGACGCAGCATCACGGCACCGCTGTCGCAGAAACCCGTTAAGCTGCCGCTAAACGACTCACGCCCGCTTCCAGAAGCCCTCGCCGCGAACGAACGACGCGCCGCTCGCGCCGACGGAAAGAAGATGCTCGTCCTCGTCGAGAAAGCGTTGGAAAGCCTCGATCGCGAGCGGGCGGCTGATGAGGAAGCCCTGCACCATGTCGCATCCCATCACGCTCAGCAGCGCGAGCGCCGAGGGAGTCTCCACGCCTTCGGCGGTCACTTCCATCTCAAGCGCATGCGCAAGGTCAATCGTCGATCGGACGATCAGCGGATCGCGATTGCTCGACGTGAGCTGCAATACGAACATCTTGTCGATCTTCAGCTCGGCGGCGGGCAGCTGCTTGAGATACGCAAGCGACGAAAGCCCGGCGCCATAATCGTCGATCGCGAGGCGGACGCCGATCTCCGCAAGCGAGCGGAGATGGCGGATCGCGCTTTCCGGATCGCGGATGACCGAAGTCTCGGTGATCTCGAACCCGATCCGCGCGCCGCTCTCGCGGATGATCGCGCTTGCTTCGCCGACGAAGCGCTCATCGGCGAGCAGCAGCCCGGAGATATTGATGAACACCGGGAAGTCATGGCCCGCAGCCGCGAGCCGCCGCTGATCGGCGATCACCTGGCGCAGCGTCCAGAGGGTCAGCGGACCGATTTCGCCCGCGTCTTCCGCTACCGAGATGAAATCGCCCGGCAGGATCAGCCCGCGCGTCGGATGCTGCCAGCGGATCAGCGCCTCGGCGCTGGCGATCTCCTGCCGCCGGACATGGACCTTGGGCTGGTACTGGAGGAACATCTCGCCTTCGGCGATCGCGCGCGGCAGTTCGCGCATCAGCGTCAAGCGATCGAAGGCGAGATCCGCCCGCGACAGATCCCGCAGCACCACGCGCCCTTCCGCGCGCGCCTGCTCGAGCGCCGCCTCGACCGCTTCGGCGAGCCGCACGTCATCTTCCTCGGCAGCCGGCGCCGCCGCGATGCCGAACACCAGCTGGAGCTGATGCGGTTCGCCATCGACATCGAGCGGCTCCGCGAACGCGGCGCACAGGCGACCGATCTCGTCCGCGGCCACTTCTGGCGCATCGCGCTCGAAGCCGATCTCCAGCAGGGCACGGCCAGCAACTGTAAGGCGCACATCCGGGCAGAGCGCGAGGATCCGATCCGCGACATCGCGGATCAGCACCTCTGCGCGAGCCCGGCCCAGATGGCGGCGCAGGGCACTGAAATTGTCGATCTGGCACAGGCAGAGAATGCGCCAGATCCGCGGTCCGGAGATCCGGCGAGCCCGGTCGGCGGCGCCGGGTGCACGTGGCACGCGCAACGCGACCGGCGCCTCGGCCTGCAGCCGCGGCGGGCGCGCCGCCCTGGCGGCTCGCGCTGCACCGGGCGGTACCTGCGAGGAACCCGGCTTGGCGGGCATGGCGTGATCGCTGCGAGCCGACATTGGACCGGGGCTAACCGACAGCGCTGAAGGAAGCGTTAAGCACGGCGACCGCCGCTCCGGAGATTCCCCTATCCCGCCCCGACGCGATTGTTCGCTGGTTAATTTTCTGCTAACCAAATGCCGCGCGATTGCGCACGATGGGAGATTAAAGATGTTCGCACTCAACTTTCTTTTTCGTGACGGCGTCAGCGGCGATGACATCGTGCCGTTCTAAGTCCTTCACATCCGGCCGGTCCGGTCACGATGCCGCCTGAACGGGCGGCGTGACCGGTCCGGACCGAATGTTCCGAATCGGTCGAGCGAGGCGCCTTGCGGCGCCTTTTTTTATGCGCGCGGCCGGGCCCGGGGCGATACGGAACCTCCGCTCCAGGAACCCGAGCCTTGCCCTGAGGGCTGGCTGCGCTAAGAGCGCGGCTGCATTCTCCAGCCAGGGGTGATTTCAGTGCGTATTGCGATGATCGGCACCGGCTATGTCGGCCTGGTGTCCGGGGCCTGTTTCTCCGACTTCGGGCACGAGGTGGTCTGCGTCGACAAGGACGCGCGCAAGATCGAGCTGCTCGAGAGCGGCGTGATGCCGATCTACGAGCCGGGCCTCGCCGAGCTGGTCGCGTCGAACGTGCGCGCCGGGCGGCTCTCCTTCACCACTGATCTGACCGCGGGAGTGAAGGATGCCGATGCGGTGTTCATCGCCGTCGGCACGCCCAGCCGCCGGGGCGACGGCCATGCCGACCTCTCCTATGTGTTCGCCGCCGCCGAGGAGATCGGGCGCGCGCTGACCAAACCTTCGGTGATCGTCACCAAGTCGACCGTGCCTGTGGGCACCGGCGACGAAGTCGAGCGGATCCTGCGCGACGTCGCTCCGGACAGCGGCGCGAAAGTCGTCTCCAACCCCGAGTTCCTACGCGAAGGCGCGGCGATCGCCGATTTCAAGCGCCCCGACCGCGTAGTGGTGGGCAGCGAGGATGAAGAGGCGACGCGGGTGATGCGCGAGATCTATCGTCCGCTGTCGCTCAACCAGTCGGCACCGATCCTGTTCACCGGGCGGCGCACCGCCGAGCTGATCAAATATGCCGCCAATGCCTTCCTCGCGGTCAAGATCACCTTCATCAACGAGATCGCCGACCTGTGCGAACAAGTGGGCGCCGACGTGCAGGAAGTCGCGCGCGGGATCGGATCGGACAATCGGATCGGACCGAAGTTCCTCCACGCCGGGCCCGGCTACGGCGGGTCGTGCTTCCCCAAGGACACGCTGGCGCTGATGAAGACCGCCGCCGACAACGAGACACCGCTGCGGATCGTGGAGGCGACAGTTCAGGTGAACGAGAGCCGCAAGCGCGCGATGGGCCGCAAGGTGATCAAGGCGATGGGCGGCGATGCGCGCGACAAGACCGTCGCGGTGCTCGGCCTGACCTTCAAACCGAACACCGACGACATGCGCGACGCGCCGAGCCTGTCGATCATCGCCGCGCTGCAGGACGCGGGCGCGAAGGTGCGCGCCTATGATCCCGAAGGCACCGAACAGGCCAAGACGATGCTGACCGGGGTCGAGTTCTGCCCCAATCCCTATGTCGCCGCCGAAGGCGCGGATGCGCTGGTGATCGTCACCGAATGGGACGAATTCCGCGCGCTCGATCTCGCCCGGGTGGCGAAGATCCTCAAGCAGCCGGTGCTGATCGACCTGAGAAACATCTATCCGCGCAGCGAAGCCGAACGCGCCGGCCTGAGGCTCACGAGCGTCGGCAAGCGGAGCTCGGCAGCGGCGCGCTGAACCGGCGGGCGTCGGCGGAGACCTCCGGCCGGCGGCCGTGCGCCGGCCCTGCAAAGAGCCTGCTCGGCGTCCCGATCCGGGACAGCGGACCCGCAGATGGTGCCCGGCATAGTCGTTCGGGGGCGTGAGTCAGCTACCCGTCGGGACCCGAAAAGCGCAACACGCCGCATCGCTGGCTCGTTCTGCCGCGTCGCCAAGTCATCGCAGCTGCATCTGCACTATTGCACTGGACCGCCACAAGAAACTGGTGTCTTTGTGCCACACTGTCCGCGCTTCACGACCTTGTTGCTGCGTTGCGGTATCGACTTCGCAGATAGGTTTCGGCAGTGTCCCGCAGACGAATCGACAGGGGTAAGGTCGTGAACCTAGAGATCGGCCGTTTTGATGCGTCTTCGGTGGGCCCCAGCGCGGCACGGGCGCGGTGGCAGCCGAGCCGGACGCAGCTGCGCGCTCGTCTCGTCGCAGGTCTGATCCTTCTCGACCTGTTGTGCATCTTCGGCGGATTCATGACTGCCGGGCTGCTGTACGGGCCCGCAAAGGAGGGCAATCACTGGCTGGAGATCGCCGCGATCATCCTGCCCCTCTACCTCGTGACGGCGATCAACGGCCATGCCTATGCCGCTGGCGTGATCCAGGAGCCGTTCCGCGGCGTGTCGCGCGCGCTTCAGGCCCTGGTGGTGGCGGCCGGCGCGGTCATCCTCATCGCCTTCTACCTCAAGGCCAGCGACAGCTTCTCGCGCGCGACGATCGCGATCGGCTTCATGGCCAGCGTGGTCCTGCTCGGAATCGCGCGCGACATGTTCCTTCGCAAGGCGCGCAAGATCGTCGGCGGAAATCCGTTCAGCATCGTGGTGATCGGCGATGCCGGGGCGGTGGCGAACGGATCGATCGTCCTGGCCGAGTCCAATTTCGATCCCGACGATCATTGTCCGATGATGTATGACCGGCTCGCGACCTCGCTGAAGGACGCCGATCGCGTCGTCGTCGCCTGCTCGGCGGAACGCCGCATGAGTTGGGCCAGGGCGCTCAAGGGCGCCAACATCCAGAGCGAGATCATCGTCCCCGAGCTGCTGTCGCTGGCGCCGCTGGGCCTCGGCGAATGGAACGGCACGCCAACGCTGGTCGTCGCCGACGGGCCGCTCGGCAAAGTGGATTCCTTCATCAAGCGCGCCTTCGACATCTGCGTCTCCGGCGCGGCGCTACTGGCGCTGCTCGCGCTGTTCGTCGCCGTCGCCGTGGCGATCAAGCTGGAGAGCCGGGGCCCCGTCTTCTTCGTGCAGACGCGGATCGGGCGCGGCAACAAGATGTTCCGGATGCTCAAGTTCCGGAGCATGCGAGTCGAGCAGTGCGATGGCGACGGCAACACCTCCACCATGCGCGACGATGACCGGATTACGCGGGTCGGCCGCTTCATCCGCAAGACGAGCATCGACGAGCTGCCGCAGCTCGTGAACGTTTTGCTCGGCGACATGAGCATCGTCGGCCCGCGTCCGCACGCCATCGGCTCCAAAGCCGAAAACAAGCTGTTCTGGGAAATCGACGAGCGCTATTTCCATCGCCACGCCGCAAAGCCCGGGCTGACGGGCCTGGCCCAGATCCGCGGCTTCCGCGGGGCGACCATGGTTCAGGCCGACCTCACGAACCGGCTCCAGTCCGACCTCGAATATCTCAACCATTGGTCGATCTGGAAGGACATCCGGATCATCCTGCTCACCTTCAAGGTGCTGATCCACAAGAACGCGTTCTGATGTGCGGACCGGCTTCTATCCGGGGCTAAACTTAAACTAGATCGCGAGTGGCCACGCAGCGTCGTACATCGTCGGCAATGCTGCTAGAACCTGCGACGACGGCTTCCCGACCGGGCTCGGACCCCACTCCGCTGACGCACCTCCAGCGGCTGGAGGCCGAGAGCATCCATGTGCTGCGCGAAGTGGTCGCCGAGGCCGAGCGGCCGGTGATGCTTTATTCGGTCGGCAAGGATTCGGCGGTGATGCTGCATCTGGCGCGCAAGGCCTTCCACCCCGCCCCGCCGCCGTTTCCGCTGCTCCACGTCGATACGACGTGGAAATTCCAGGCGATGTACGCGCTGCGCGACCGCGCCGCCGCCGCGGCGGGGATGGAGCTGATCGTCCACCACAATCCCGACGCCATGGCGCGCGGGATCAATCCGTTCGACCATGGCAGCCTGCACACCGATCTTTGGAAGACAGAGGGGCTGAAACAGGCGCTCGACCGGCACGGCTTCGACGCGGCGTTCGGCGGCGCGCGCCGCGACGAGGAGAAGAGCCGCGCCAAGGAGCGGGTGTTCAGCTTTCGCGACCGCAACCATCGCTGGGATCCGAAGAACCAGCGGCCCGAGCTGTGGAACCTCTACAACGCCCGCAAGGCCAAGGGCGAGAGCATCCGCGTATTTCCGCTGTCGAACTGGACCGAGCTCGACATCTGGCAATATATCCGCGCCGAGGCGATCGAGATCGTCCCGCTCTACTTCGCCGCGCCGCGCCCCACCGTCGAACGCGACGGCATGCTGCTGATGGTCGACGACGCACGCTTTCCGCTGGCACCCGGCGAGACGCCGGTCGAGCGCTCGATCCGCTTCCGCACGCTCGGCTGCTATCCGCTCACCGGGGCGGTGGAGAGCGCTGCCGACACGCTCGACGCAGTGATCCAGGAGATGCTGCTCACGACGACCAGCGAGCGCCAGGGCCGCGCGATCGACAAGGACGCGGCGGGCGCCGGCATGGAGAAGAAGAAGCAGGAGGGCTATTTCTGATGTCCTCCGCCTATCGCCCCGACGCGCTGATCGCGCAGGACATTTCGGCCTATCTGGCGCAGCACGAGAACAAGTCGCTGCTGCGCTTCCTCACCTGCGGATCGGTCGACGACGGCAAGTCGACGCTGATCGGCCGGCTGCTCTACGATTCGAAGATGATCTTCGAGGATCAGCTCGCCGCGCTGGAGAGCGACAGCCGCCGCATCGGCACGCAGGGCGGCGAGATCGACTTCGCGCTGCTGGTCGACGGGCTCGCCGCCGAGCGCGAACAGGGCATCACCATCGACGTCGCCTATCGCTTCTTCGCGACCGAGAAGCGCAAGTTCATCGTCGCCGACACGCCGGGCCACGAGCAATATACCCGCAACATGGTGACCGGCGCGTCGACCGCCGACCTGGCCGTGATCCTGATCGACGCGCGCAAGGGCGTGCTCACCCAGACGCGCCGCCACAGCTTCCTCGCCCATCTGCTCGGCATTCGTCACATCGTGCTCGCGGTGAACAAGATGGACCTGATCGGCTATGACCGCGCGGCGTTCGACGCGATCGTCGCCGACTATCGTGCCTTCGCCAGCGAGATCGGAATCGCGGCGTTCACCGCCATTCCGCTGTCGGGGCTGCGCGGCGACAATATCGCCGCGGGATCGGAGGCGATGCCCTGGTATGACGGGCCGACGCTGATCGAGCATCTCGAAAGCGTCGAAGTCGACGTGACCGCCGCGCAAGCGCAGCCGTTCCGCATGCCGGTGCAATGGGTGAACCGGCCCAACCTCGATTTCCGCGGCTTTGCCGGGACGATCGCGAGCGGCACGATCCGGCCGGGGGATCGGGTGCGTATCCTTCCCTCCGGGCGCACCACCAGCATCGCCCGGATCGTGGGCTTCGACGGCGATCTCGACGCGGCCGTCGCCGGCCAGTCGGTAACGCTGACGCTTGCCGACGAAGTCGATTGCTCGCGCGGCGACGTGATCGCCGCCGCCGATGCCCCGCCCGAGGCCGCCGACCAGTTCGAAGCCACGCTCGTCTGGATGGACCCGGCCGAGCTGCTGCCCGGCCGCAGCTATTGGCTGAAGCTCGCCACCCAGACGGTGAGCGCCACGATCCGTCAGCCCGAACATGCGATCGACGTGAATACGCTGGCCAGGCTGCCCGCCAAGACGCTGGGCCTCAACGACATCGGCGTGGCCGAGCTGGCGACCGACCGGCGCATCGTGTTCGAACCCTATGGCGACAGCCCTGCGCTGGGCGGCTTCATCCTGATCGACAAGATGACCAACGCCACGGTGGCGGCGGGCATGCTGCACCATGCGCTGCGCCGTGCGCAGAACGTGCATTGGCAGACGGTCGAGATCACCCGCGAGGCGCATGCCGCGCAGAAGAACCAGTCGCCGCGGCTGTTGTGGTTCACCGGCCTGTCGGGATCGGGCAAGTCGACCATCGCCAATCTGGTCGAGAAGCGGCTGCACGCGCTCGGCAAACACAGTTTCCTGCTCGACGGCGACAATATCCGCCACGGCCTCAACCGCGATCTCGGCTTTTCCGACGCCGACCGCGTGGAGAATATCCGCCGCATCGGCGAAGTCGCCAAGCTGATGACCGATGCCGGGCTGATCGTGCTGACCGCCTTCATCTCGCCCTTCCGCGCCGAGCGCGAGATGGTGCGGCGAATGATGCCGGAAGGCGAGTTTTTCGAGATTTTCGTCGACACGCCGCTCGAAGTGGCCGAAGCGCGCGACGTGAAGGGGCTCTATCGCAAGGCGCGCGCGGGCGAGATCGCCAATTTCACCGGTATCTCGAGCCCCTATGAGCCGCCCGAGCGGCCGGAGATCCACATCGACACGCGCCGCACCACGCCCGAGGAAGCCGCCGAGCGGATCGTCGAGCGGATCATGGGCGTGTGGGCACCCGTGCTGTGAACGACCATGCACTGGCGGCGTCGATCGCCGCCGAGGCGGGCGCGCTGCTGCTGCGCCTCCAGCGCGAGGGCACCGCCGGCAGCGCGCTTGGCGCGGCGGGCGACCGCCAGGCGAACGCGCTGATCCTGAAGCGGCTGCGGGCCGAGCGACCCGACGACGCGATCCTTTCGGAAGAATCGCCCGACGATCTCGCCCGCTGCGACGCTCGGCGCGCGTGGATCGTCGATCCGCTCGACGGGACCCGCGAATTCGCCGACTGCCGCGACGATTGGGCCGTGCACGTCGGCCTGTCAGTCGACGGAGCGGCGGCGGTCGGCGCGGTCGCCCTGCCCGCGCTGGACACGGTGCTGTCGACCGGAACGCCGCTGCCGCTGCCGCCCGGCAATCATCCGCCCCGCCTACTGGTCAGCCGCACCCGCCCCCCCGCCGAAGCGGCGCGCGTGGCGCAGGCGATCGGCGCCGAGCTGGTGCCGATGGGCTCGGCGGGCGCCAAGGCGATGGCGGTGGTGCGCGGGACGGGCGACATCTACCTGCATTCGGGCGGCCAGTTTCAGTGGGACAATTGCGCGCCGGTCGCGGTTGCGCTGGCGGCCGGGCTGCACGCCTCGCGGCTCGACGGATCGCCGCTCGTCTATAACGGCGCCGAGCGCGCGATTCCCGATCTGCTGATCAGCCGCCGCGAATGGGCGGAGCCGGTGCTGGAAGCGCTCTCCCGAAGCTGAGCATTGCTTGCGACTCGCGGATTCAACGCGAGTCGCGGCTGGACCGATTCCACCCGTCATGGTAAACAAGCGCTTCAGGAGGGGGCGCTTGGGCTACGATATCTGGTTCGTTCTGGCGGTCTGCCTCAGCTTTTCCGCCTATGCCGTCTATCTGCTCGGGCTGCGTCGCGAGCTGGTGCGGCCGAACCGCGCCTCGTGGCTGATCTGGAGCGGCGCGACCGCGCTCGAAGCAGTCACCTATGCCGCAGTGAACCCCGGCGCGCCGCAGGGCTGGGTCTTTGCCATGTCCGCCGTCGCCTGCATCGCAGTCACCATCGGCATCTGGCGCCGCTCGTCCTGGGCGCCGCCGACCAATACCGAAACCGCGTGCATCGCCATCTGCGCGAGCGCGCTGCTCGTCTGGGCGGTGTTCCGCGAGGCGCATTGGGCGCATCTGCTGGTGGTCGCCGCGGTGCCGGTGAGCTTCTGGCCGACGTGGCAGAGCGTGTGGCAGGACCGCACGCGCGAACGCTCCCCCGCCTGGGGCCTGTGGACGCTGGGCGATCTGGCGGTGCTGATCGTCGCGGTGCGCGGGCCTTCGTTGGGCGTGGCGGAGCTTGGCTATGTGCTGGTCGAGCTGCTCTGCCATGCGAGCGTCTGGTTCATGATCGGGCTCGCGACGATCAATCCGATCCGCTCGCTGGGCGTGCGGCGCGGCCCGCTGTTCGTGCTCGACGCCTATCGGCCCACCGATAACCTGTTCCGGGTCGAGGAGAATCACCTCGGCAAGGCGGTTTACGCCGCGACGCGCTTCGCTCCGGGCGACACGCTGCTCGAATTCACCGGCCGCCGCTTCCGCGCCGATCAGATCCCCAGCATCATGCACGGGCGCAGCGACCGTTTCGTCCAGGTGACGCCCGACCATTATATGGGCCCGTCCGGCCGGCTCGACGATCTGGTCAACCACAGCTGCGACCCCAACGCCGGTCTGCGCTTCGTCGACGAGGGCGTGTTCCTGGTCGCGGTGCGCGACATCGCGCCCGGCGAGGAAGTGACCTGGGATTATTCGACGACGCTCACCCAGTCGAACTGGCACATGATCTGCCAGTGCCGGGCCGAAACGTGCCGCCGGGTGATCGGAAACTTCGAATCGCTCGATCCGGATCGGCAGGAGTGGTTCCGCGCGCGCAACCTGGTAGCGCCCTATCTGCGCCGGAAGGACAGCGTCACCCGCGAGCGCAAGGCGAGCTGAGGCGCGACGCGCCTCGACGACTAGGCGGCGAGATCCTCGCTGTCCCGCATCTCCCCCGCCGCCTGCAGCGTGAGCACCGCGCGCGCGCCGGTGCCCGGACCGTCGCTGCGCAGCTCGAGCTTGCCCTGCATTGCGCCCAGCGCATTGGCGCACCAGTGCAGCCCCAGCCCGCCCGACTTGTGCTTGCGGGTGGAGAAACCGCGCTGGAACAGCGTCGGCGCCGAGCCGGGCTCGAAGCCGTCGCCATCGTCGCGGATCACGACGCGCACGCTGTCTTCCGCCTCGGTGACGGACACGGAGATGCTGCCGCTCTCGCGCCCGGTCGCCGCGATCGCCTCGGCGGCGTTGGCGAAGAGATTGCCGACCACCTGGCTCAGGATCACGCGGTTCGCGCGCACCCAGTGCGGCGTCGAGGGGAAGCCGAACGCGATCGAGCTGCCGCCCGAATAACGCGCGATCGTCGCATTCTGGGCGATGATGTCCGAAATGTCGCAGGCTTCGAGCTGCGGCCGCTCGTGCGCCGCTTCCTGCTGCTTGCCGATGATCTCGAGGACATGGTGCAGCGCCTCGCGCCCCACCTCGAGCTGGCGGCGGCGCTCCTCGCGCTCGGCCTCCATCGCTTCGGTGGCTGCGGCGAGGAAGGCCGCGAGCTTCTGCCGTCGCGCGGGCGGCAAGTCGTCGCGGATCAGCTCGGCGACCGCCTTGTCGATCAGGCCTCGATCGACCGCCTCGGAGCGGCCGAGCCCCTGGCTCAGGATGGTGCTGATCGGATTGAGGGCGTTGCGGACATTGTGCATGACCGCGACCGCACTTTCCGAACGGCCGAGCTTGAACGACTGCATCTCGAGCTGCTCGCGCAGATCCTTGAGCTGGCGGAGCATCGAATTGAAGCTGGTGACGAGGCTGCCGATCTCGTCGTCGCGCGGCGCCTCCTTCAGCAGCCGCATCGACCCGGATTCGCGTACCAGCCCCATGTGCCGCTCGACCCGGTGCAGCGGCCGGAGCACCAGCCGGGCGATCGCTCGCCGCAGCACGATCAGCACGACGCCCATCAGCAGCACCGTGCCGAGCGTGGCGAAGAGCAGCATCCGCTTGCCGAGCAGCGACAGATCGCGCGGCACCGAATAGGCGGCGGTCGCGACCGGCGTATCGCCGGGGCCGCGGACCGGCACTGCGATTTCGACGCGCGAGACGTGCGGCACCACCGTCAGTTCCCTGACCTGAGTGTCGAGATCGAGCCGCGCCGAGATCTGGAGCAGCCGGCTGAGCTGATCCGAAGTGAGCGTGCGCGCCATCACCACATAGCCGCGCGGATCGCCGGTGCCGTCGCTGCGCCGGATGCGCGCGACGCCGATCGCGGCGATCATGTCGTCCAGCCGCATGTAGAAACTGCCCGAACTGTCGCTCCCGGCAATCGCATCGAGATCGACCGGCGCGAGCTTGTGCAGGAAGCGCGCCTTCATCTCCGGCGAATCCTCCTGCGTCGCGGTATCGATCCAGCGCGCGAGCACGACCGATCCGTCGGGGCGGACATAGGCCATGCCGGGGACCGCCAGATTGGCCATCGCGGTGGTGGAGAAGGAATCCTCCTCGAAGGCGCGGTTCGGGCGCCCCATATAGTCGTAGCTGTCGGTCCAGTCGCCATAGTCGCGCACCGCCGTCTCCAGCTTTGCGCCAAAATCCGCCAGCGCGGCGCGAGTGCGCTCGACATGCGCGGAAACGGCGCTGTTTTCGAGCTGGTTGAAGCTCGGCGTGATGATCGCGGCGAGCAGCAGCGTGATCGCCGCCGAGCCGAGCAGACCGACCGCCGTGAGGATCAGGACGAGCTTCGCGCCGAGCGACACGGGAATACGCCTGCGCAGCCCGTGCGCGGCGCCGGCGAGCAGTGCCCGCATCAGCCGGTGGTCCCGTAACTCGCCTGTAGCTCCGGCTCCGCCTCGCCATCCGCCGCGAAATAGCGCTGCTCGGCGAGCGCCAGCGCCTGATCGGCGTCGACCGGACGCGCGAGGTGATAGCCCTGCAGATGGCTGCATCCGGCCGTCAGCAGCGTCTGGAGCTGCGCTTCGGTCTCGACGCCCTCGGCGACGACTTCGAGCCCCAGCGCGCGGCCCAGATGGATGATCGAATGGACGATCGCGGCGCTTTCGCGCTCGCGGCCCATGCCGTCGATGAAGCTGCGGTCGATCTTCAGACAGTCGAGCGCGAATTTGCGAATGTTGTACAGCGAGGAATAGCCGGTGCCGAAATCGTCGAGCGCGATGCGGAAACCCATCTGGCGCAGGCGATAGAGAGTCTCGGCGGCACGCTCGGCATCGTCGAAGATCGCGGTTTCGGTGATCTCGATCTGGAAGCGCGAGGGCGAGACGCCGCTGCGCTGCACGCGCTCGATCACATGGCCGACGAAATTCTGGCGGCGGAACTGGCGCGGCGAGAAATTGACCGAGACATATTGCCCCGGCCAGTGCTGGAGCGTCTTGAGCGCCTCGTCGATCGCCCAGTCGCCGAGCTCGTGGATCAGGTTCGATTCCTCGGCGATCGGAATGAACATCGCCGGCGAGATCGGGCCATATTCCTCGGTGTTCCACCGCATCAGCGCCTCGAACCCGACGACTTCGAGCCGGTCGCGATGCACGATCGGCTGATAGACCAGCCGGAGTTCGCCATTGGCAATGGCCTGACTCAAGCCGCTTTCGATCTGGCGACGGAAGCGGATCGACTCGTCCATGCTCTCGTCGAACGAGCGTGCGACGCCGCGGCCGGCACGCTTGGATTCGTTGAGCGCGAGATCGGCGCGACGCATGACGTCGATCGGATCGGTGGTCTCGTCGGGATCGACGACCACCAGCCCGATCGAGGCGCCGCCCTGCACCGAGTGGCCGAACACCTTGAAGCTCGTCGATACGGCCTTGATGAGCTTTTCGCAGCACATCGCCGCCTCGTCCTCGCCGATCACCCTCATCAGCACCGCGAATTCGTCGCCACCCAGCCGCGCGACCAGACTCCCCTCGGGCACGGTGCGCTGAAGCAGCTCGCAAACCATGCGGATCAGCTCGTCGCCCGCGAGATGGCCCAGCGTATCGTTGACGAGCTTGAACCGATCGAGGTCCATCATCGCCATCGCGAAGCAATCCCGGCCGCGAACATGCTCGGTAAGCGCGCGGAGAAAAGCGAGCCTGTTCGGCGCATCGGTCAGCGGATCGTGATTGGCCAAGTGAACGGCCCTGGATTCGTTTGCCGCAAGCTCGAGCTTCTGTTCCTCGAGCTCGTCGATCTTGGCGGCGAGCGCCTCGCGCGCCTGCGCGAGTTCGCGGTCCACCTGCCAGCGGTGCGCCAGCGCGCTCGCGGTCTGGAGCACTTCCTCGGCCTGGAACGGCTTGGCGATGTAGAAGATCTTGTCCGCGGGACCCGCCGCGCGGCTGATGTCGAGCGGCGAGAAATCGGAATAGCCGGTAACGATCACCAGATTGATGTCGGGATCGAGCGCACGAATCCGCCTGGCGGTCTCCTTGCCGTCGATACCGGGGGGCATGCGCACGTCGATGAAGGCGACCGCGAACCGCTCGCCGCTCGCGATGCTGGCCTCCACTTCGGCGACCGCATCGAGGCCCTGACTCTGGTGATTGCAGTCGAAGACGATGGAATCGTTCGCCGACGGGGCATCGGGCGCATCACCGGCGCCTTCATCGTCGCCGAACAGCTCGGCCGCCATCGCCGAAAGCGCGGCACTGCTCCCCGCGCCGGCGGCGCCGGATCCGAACACCTGGCGATACGATTGGTGCATCGCCGGTTCGTCGTCCACGATCAGAATGCGCACTGCCGATGATCCCCTGCAACAGCCTTGCCATGGCGTAACCGGGCAGGGTTAAGGCGCAGTAAAAGCTGGCGCCGCAGGAGGGGAGCGTATCCGCGACCGTCGTCCCCGACGCGGGCTCACTTTCGCCGAATTACGCGGGCGGCATCGCCACCGTGCAACCCTCGAGCGCCGGCGCTCGCATCCCCGCCACGATCCGGTCGCACAGCAGCACCACCTCGGCGCCGCGCTCCAGCCCGGCAAGTCTCGAAGCGTCGGTCGGCGAGATCCGGGCCGCGATGCTGAGGAGCGGGTCGGCCGTGCGGAGCAGCACGGTGGTACCCGTGGGCGGCGCGACCAGAGGAGCGATCACGCGATGCGGCCCTGCCGGAAGATCGCGCAGCCCCGGATCCGCCTCATAGGCCGCGATCAGGTCGCCGCCCGTCAGCGTGACCGGTGCGACCGGCTGCCCGACGAGCACGTCATCGTCGTTCGGCAGGCTGGTCCACCACAGGATCGTCGCGATCAGCAGCAGGACGAACAGGGCGAGCAACGTGAGCGCGATCTTCTTGCGGCGGCGGCGTGACGCGGGTGCGTCGTCCAACAGTTCTGCCAATGCTAGCTCCTATCCATCCGGGTCCCGGAACTTGAATGGCGGGACGCACCCTTGGGTTCCCCGCACGAGCGGCAGGTGCCCGCCCCGATCCAGGTCGCTTGCGTCGGCATGAACGCGACCTAATGATTGATTCATCGCGGAACCGCACTACCACCGGGACGATGGCCAGTTCGGAGTATAGTGAAGAGCCTGCTGCCGATCCCCTGCCGGGGGATGAGCCGCGGCCCAGCGGCGAGGACGAATTTCGCCTGATCGCCGACAGCGCACCGGTGCCGATCTGGGTGACTCGCCTCGACCGGACCCGCAGCTTCGTGAACCGTGCCTATCTGGATTTCCTCGGCGTCGACTATCCCGCGGCACTGGTGTTCGATTGGCGCACGATCATTCACCCCGACGATCGGGATCGTATCGTCGCGGAGTCGATTGCCGGCGAAGCCGGTCTGCAGACCTTTACGCTCGAGGGCCGCTATCGCCGCGGCGACGGCAGCTGGCGCTGGCTGCGGTCGGTATCGCAGCCGCGACGCGACGCGCGGGGACGGCATATCGGCTTCATCGGCGTCGCCCACGACGTGACCGAGGCGAAGGAAGCCGAACTCGCGCTGCGCGAGCGCGAGGCGCAACTTTCCGCCTTCGTCAATCAGGCGACGGCAGGCTTCGCCCAGACCGATCTGAGCGGCCGGTTCACGCTGGTGAACGACCGCTTCTGCGCGATCTCCGGCTGGACGCGCGCGGAGCTGCTCAACCGGACGATGCAGTCGATCACGCATCCGGACGACCTCGGCAGGAACCAGAAGCTGTTCGATCGCGCCATTCGCGAGCGCGTGCCGTTCGTGCTCGAGAAGCGCTATGTCCGCAGCGACGGCGAGATCGTGTGGGTGAACAATTCGGTTGCGGTCCTCCGCCGCGAGACCGGCGAACCCTATGGCGTTCTGGCGGTGACGATCGACGTCACCGATCGGCGCGCGAACGAGATGGCGCTGCGCAAGAGCGAGGAGAGCATCCGCCTCGCCGTCGAATGTGCGGGCATGGCGACCTGGGAACTCGATCTCGCCTCGATGAGCGGAGTCTGGTCCGCAAACCGGTTTGATCTTCTTGGACTCGAGCGCCATCCGGCCGGAGAGGGCTCGGTCGACGACTGGCTGGCGCGCGTCCACCCCGACGATCGCGAAGCGGTGCGCGCGGCTGCCTTCGGCTGCTTCGACGATTCGAGCCCCTTCACGATCGAATATCGGATCCACCGGGCCGATACGGGCGAGGAGCGCTGGCTGCAGAGCCATGGAAGCTGCATCGAGCAGGGCGAGGAGCGCGCCCGGCGGTTCGTGGGCGTGTCGTTCGACGTCACCACGCGCAAGCGCGCCGAACAGGAATTGCGCGCCAGCGAGGCGCGCTTCCGCACGATCTTCGAACAGGCGAACGATTATCTGATCACCTGCGATCTCGATCACCGGATCACGTCGGTGAACCCCGCCCTGCTCGCCGCACTCGGCTATGCCGAGGATCAGCTCGTCGGCCGCTCGATCGGCGATTTCATGGACGCGGACCAGTTCGCCCAAAGCCGCGAGATGCTCCGGCGCAAGCTGATCGAGGGCGGGACCACGCGGCACACGATCCGCGTGCGCTCGAGCGACGGGCGCGAGCTGGTCTGGGAAGTCAATTCACAGCTCACGTCCGACGAAGAGGACGGCACCGTGACCGGGCTGCACGCGATCGCGCGCGACGTGACCGAAGCCAAGCGGTTCGAGGCGCATCAGCGGCTGCTGATCGACGAACTCAACCACCGGGTGAAGAACACGCTGGCGATCGTCCAGGGCATTGCGCAGCAGACCTTCCGCAACGAGGAAGACATGGCGGCGGCGCGCGCCGCGTTCGAGGGGCGGCTGGCGGCGCTGTCCGAAGCGCACAACCTGCTCACGCGCGAACACTGGTCGCCGGTTTCGATGGCGCGGATCATCAGCGACGCGGTCGCGCCGCACGGCGGCGGCGAAGGCCGCTTCCTGCTCGACGGGCCGGACCTGGCGCTCGCCCCCAAGACCGCGATCTCGCTGGCGCTTGCGGTGCACGAACTGGCGACCAACGCCGTCAAGCACGGTGCGCTTTCGGTGGCCGAGGGAGCGGTGACGATCCGCTGGAGCCGCGACGCGGACCGACTGCTGCTCGAATGGACCGAGCGCGGCGGACCGCCCGTGCGCCACCCCGAACGCCGCGGTTTCGGCACGCGGATGATCGAGCGCGGACTGGCCGCCGAGCTGAGCGGCAGCGTCACGATCCACTTCGATCCGGAGGGGCTGCGCTGCACCGTCGAAGCGCCGATCCCGAGCGCGGCCGCATGAGCCGCCTTGCCGGAATCCGCGTGCTGATCGTCGAGGACGAGCCGGTCGTCGCAATGTGCCTCGAAGACATGCTGATGGCGCTTGGGTGCAGCGTGATCGGCCCCGCCGGACGGCTCGCCGAGGGACTGGCGCTCGCCCGCGACGCGCAGGCGGACGCCGCCGTTCTCGACATCAACCTGGCGGGCGAACGCAGCGACACGATCGCCGCGGCGCTGCGGGCGCGCGGCATCCCGTTCGTCTTCGCCAGCGGCTACGGCAATGCACCCGCGGGCTTCGAAGAAGGCGTGCCGTTGCTCGGCAAACCCTATCGCGAAGCCGATCTGGCGGCGGCGCTGGAGCGCGTGCTGGCCTAGCCCGCGCTATTCGACGGTGACGGATTTGGCTAGGTTGCGCGGCTGGTCGACGTCAGTGCCCTTGGCGACCGCGACATGATAGGCGAGCAGCTGGACCGGCACCGCATAGACCAGCGGCGCGATCAGCGGATGCACCTTGGGCATTTCGATCGTCGCCATCGCGTCCTCGCCGGCCTGGGCGAGCCCCTCGGCATCGCTGATGAGCACCACCTGCGCGCCGCGCGCCTGCGCCTCCTGCATGTTCGAGACGGTCTTGTCGAACAGCGGCCCCGACGGCGCCAGCACGATCAGCGGCACGGAATCGTCGATCAACGCGATCGGCCCGTGCTTCATCTCGCCCGAGGCATAGCCCTCGGCATGGATGTAGCTGATTTCCTTGAGCTTCAGCGCGCCTTCGAGCGCCATCGGATATTCCGGACCGCGGCCCAGATACAGCACGTCGCGGGCACCGGCGATGGTATGCGCCATCGCCTCGATCTCGGCATCGTGCTGGAGCGCGGCGTTGATCGCGGCGGGCGCCTCGAGCAGATGGCGGACGATCTCGCGCTCTTCGCCTTCCGACAACAGCCCCCTGGCCCGAGCGAGATTGACCGCGAGCGCGGCCATGACCGCGAGCTGGCAGGTGAACGCCTTGGTCGAGGCGACGCCGATTTCCGGCCCGGCATGCGTCGACAGCAGCAGATCGACCTCACGCGCCATCGAGCTGGTCGGCACGTTGATGATGCCGGCGGTGGTCACGCCGTTCGCCTTCATGTGGCGCAGCGCCGCCAGCGTGTCGGCGGTCTCGCCCGACTGGCTGACGACGACGCCGAGCGTGTTCGGCAGCAGCACCGGATCGCGATAGCGGAACTCGGACGCGACATCGATTTCGACCGGGAGCCGCGCGAACCGCTCGATCCAGTATTTGCCGATCATCCCGACATAGCTGGCGGTGCCGCAGGCGACGATCGCCACGCGCTCGGTGCCCGCCAGATCGAACGCCATGTCGGGCAGCGCCACGCGCTGCTCGACGGGCCGGACGTACGACGCGAGCGTCTGCGCCACCACCACCGGCTGCTCGAAGATTTCCTTCAGCATGAAGTGGCGGTGATTGCCCTTGTCGATCATCGCCGGGGACACGCCCGACGGCACGATCGCGCGCGTGACCGGGCGATTGTCGCGGTCATACACCTCGATGTCGGTGCGCGTCAGCACCGCCCAGTCGCCTTCGTCGAGATAGGCGATGCGCTGGGTCAGCCCCGCCAGCGCATGCGCGTCCGAACCGAGGTAATTCTCGCCCTCGCCATAGCCGACGGTCAGCGGCGCGCCCTGCCGCGCGGCGATCAGCAGATCGGGCTGGTTCGCGAACAGAAAGGCAATGGCGAACGCGCCGTGCAGGCGCGGCAGCACCGCGGCGACAGCGTCCTGCGGCGACTTGCCCGCCTTGAGTTCACGGTCCACCAGATGCGCGACCACTTCGGTGTCGGTCTGGCTGTTGAACGTGCGCCCGTCGGCGATGAGTTCGTCGCGCAGCGGTTTGAAATTCTCTATGATGCCGTTGTGAACGATCGTGACGTCGCCGACGATGTGCGGGTGCGCATTGTCCTCGGTCGGCGCGCCGTGCGTCGCCCAGCGAGTGTGCGCGATGCCGATCGTGCCGGGCAGCGGATCCTCCGCCAGCCGCGCGCCCAGCTTCGCCAGCTTGCCCTCGGCGCGGCGGCGCAGGATCGCGCCGTCGTGCAGCGTCGCGATTCCGGCCGAGTCATAGCCGCGATATTCGAGCCGTTTCAGCCCGTCGAACAAGCGACCGGCGACGTCTTCCGCGCCCAGAATACCGACAATACCGCACATGCGCTTGGCGTTCCTTTTCGGTCAGCGGGGGAAATTGGTGTCGACGAAGGTGCGGGCGAATTCGACCGGATCGGGCTCCTTGCCGACCGTCTGGACGAACCGCACCCGGCCCTTCTCCCAGACTTCGCGGATCGCACCCTGCATCCCTTCGGGAAACTGCATCTCGCGCACCACGATCTCGCGCCAGCTTCCCTGCACGCCATAGCTGTCGCGCAGCTGCGGCTCGATCGCGGTCAGCGCCGCCTCGGCGGTGGTGTCGAGCGCGTCGATCGCATCGAGGACGTAGCTGTCGAGGAGCTTGAGGAACGGCTTGCCTTCGTAACGATCGGTCATGTGCTTCCTTTCCGTGCGGCCATGCGCTCGCGGAAGCGTCGGGCCCAGCCGGGCCGCGCCTCCTGCGTGCCGCGCGCCACGGCCAGCGCATCGGCTTCGACATTCGCGGTGATCACCGACCCGGCACCGATCATCGCGCCCGCGCCCACCGAGACGGGGGCGACAAGCGCAGTGTTCGATCCGACGAAGGCCCCCGCCCCTATCTCCGTGCCGTATTTGCCGAACCCGTCATAGTTGCAGGTGATCGTCCCGGCGCCGATGTTGGCGCCGGCGCCGATCGCCGCATCGCCCAGATAGGTGAGGTGGTTCGCCTTCGCACCCTTGCCGAGAACCGCTTTCTTCGTCTCGACGAAATTGCCGATCCGCGCGCCCTCGCCCAGCTGCGTGCCGGGGCGCAGCCGCGCGAAGGGGCCGACCGATGCGCCCGACCCGATCGTCGCGCCTTCGATGTGGCAGAAGGCGTGGATCGTCGCACCGTCGGCGATCGCCACGCCGGGTCCGAACACCACATTGGGCCCGATCGTCACGTCGCGGCCGATCGCCGTATCGTGCGCGAACCACACGGTTTCGGGCGCAGTCAAGGTGGCGCCCTCGGCCATCGCGCGCGCGCGGCGGGCCGACTGCCATTCGGATTCGAGCGCCGCCAGCTCGCCGCGGCTGTTCACACCCGCCACTTCCCGCGCGTCGGTTTCGATCACAGCGCTGTGGCGGCCGTCGGCAGCGGCGAGCAGGACGATATCGGGCAGATAATACTCGCCGGCGGCGTTGTCGTTGCCTACCCGCTTAAGCAGTGCAAACAGGTCTGCGGAACGAACCGCCATCAGTCCCGAGTTGCAGAGCGTCTCCGCGCGCTCCTGCGCGGTCGCGTCCTTGAACTCGACCATCTTCGCGATCCGCCCGTCGGGATCGGCGATCACGCGGCCATAGGCGCCCGGATCCGCGGGGCGAAAGCCGAGCACGACGGCGGCGGGCGCATCGTCGCCGTGCAGCCGATCGAGCATCCGCCGCATCGTGGCGGGCGTCACCAGCGGCACATCGCCATAGAGGATCAGGACGTCGCCCGCGAAACCGGCGAGCGGTGCTTCCGCCTGCGCGACGGCATGGCCGGTGCCGAGCTGTTCGGCCTGGTGCACCGTCTCGGCGCCATGCGGGTGTACCGCCGCCTCGACCTGCTCGCGCCCGGCGCCGACGACGACGATCGTCCGCTCGGGTGCCAGCGCGCCCACGCTGGCGACGAGATGCAGCAGCATCGGCCGTCCGGCGATCGGATGGAGCACCTTGTGGAGATCGGATTTCATCCGCGTCCCCTTGCCCGCGGCAAGGATCACGGCGGCTACCGGCGTGGTCATGCAAGCCTCCTGAAGCCCTGCCCCTGCCATGATCTCCTTGCCAATTCCATAGCGATGCTGGCACCAGCGCCGCCATGGCATCCTTCCCCTTCGACATCGTCGGCTTCGATCTGGACGGAACCCTGCTGGACACCAGCGCCGACCTGACCGCCGCCGTGAACCATGCGCTCGCCGCGGCGGAGCGCCCGCTGCTGACGTCCGCCGACGTGGTGCCGATGGTGGGCGGCGGCGCGAAGAACATGCTGCGCCAGGCGCTCGATGCGACCGGCGGATGCCCGGACGACGAGTTCCGCCGCCTCTACAAGCTGCTGCTCGGCCATTATGAGGAGCATATCGCCGACGGCACTCGGCCCTTTCCGGGCATGATCGACGCACTCGACCGGCTCGACGCGCTGGGCGTGACCACCGCCGTCGTCACCAACAAGTTCGAAGGCTTCGCCGAAAAGCTGCTCGGCGCGCTCGGCCTGCGCGAGCGCTTCGCCTGCCTGATCGGCGGCGACACGATGGGCAAGGGCTTCGCCAAGCCGCATCGCGCTCCGATCGACGAGATGATCCGCCGCTGCGGCGGCGGCCGCGCGGCGTTCGTGGGCGATTCGATCTACGACATGGGCGCGGCGCGGAACGCAGGCGTTCCGGCGATCGCAGTCAGCTTCGGCTTTCTGCTCGGCCCGGTCGAGGATCTGCGCGCGGACGCAGTGATCGATCACTTCGACGAGCTGGTCCCGACGCTGCTCAGCCTGGCGAATGGCCCTTCCTGAACTTGGTCCAGAGATGCCGCGCCAGCAGATGCGGCGGCATCCGCAGCCAGTGCGACCGGATGTAGAAGCCGAGGCGAGTGGCCTTCCGGATCTGGCGTCCCCATCCATCGCGCGCAGTCAACCGGCGCAGATAGAGACGATCCGCCCCGACCAGCCTCGACCGCTCGCCGGTATAGAGGGCCGCCCGCAGCCGCAGCGCGCGGGCCATCTCCGCCTCCAGCCCATGCAGCCTGGCGCGCGCTTCCAGCCGCTCGGCAAAGCCCGAGCCGTCGAACTCGTCGAGCAGGCAGTGGATGTCCCACAGATTGCGCATGCCACCCGCCAGATCGCCGTCGGCGAAGAGATGCGCGGCGGCGTGGCACAGCAGATCCTCGGGCGAAGGGATGCGCAGTCCGTTCGCCAGCGGGCGCGCATCGGCCAGCATCGCGGCGGCATCGGGCGTGATCCGCGCAGTGAGCGGCAGGATCGTGTGATGCACGTCGATCATCCGGTCACGCTCGCGATGAATCAGCGGCGGCAACTCGTGCATCCAGCGCCGGTAATAGGCGTCATCATAGGGATCGGGCTTCACCCATTCCCATCCCGCCGCGATCAGCGCGGTTTCGGCTTCGTCGATCCGGTCGCGCGGCACCAATATGTCGAGGTCGCCGATCTGGCGCCCGCGCCCTGCCGAAAGGCCCGCCGCGACGAAGGCGGTACCCTTGAGCAGCATCACCGGCATTCCGCTCGGCGCCAGCGCGCGACGCGCCATCTCCGCTTCCCACAGCGCGACGACGCGCCCCTGCTCGGCCGAAGCGCGCGCGTCGGCAAGGATGCGGCGAACCGCCTCGGGAATCGGCAATCCTTCGAGCCGATGCGCGAGCGTGCCGAGCAGCTGCTCGGCGCGCGCGATGGCAAGCAATGCGGTCCAGCCGGCGAAATCGAGCGCGGCGGTCGAGCCGGGATCGCGCAGCGCGGCGGCGAGGAGGCGGCCGTCGTGCCTCACAAGACGCTCCAGATGCGCTCGATGTGGGCGAGCGCGGTCTGCGCGTCGGGATAGTCGATCGCCCGCGCGGGCACGTCGCGCACCAGCCGAGTGAGCGATTCGAACCCGCGTTCGCCGAGCGCGGTATAGTTGGTCGACGCCTGAGTCAGCCGAACGAAGGTCTCGCTCGGCAGCACCGGCCGCTCGGCCACCTCGAAGCCGAAGCGCGGGAACAGGATCAGCGCGGGATCGGCCGGCTCGGCCATTGCGGCGATCGCGCGCGCATCGGGCACGAGATGGCGGATCGCGCCTTTGGGCGTACCCTCCAGCCGCGGACCGAAGCGCGCCTGCGGCAGCGCCGCCTCGGCCACGGCAATGCCTTCGTTCTTCAGGCTGACCAGCCGGGGAAAGGCGTGGACACGGCCGGTCGCCGGATCGACGAGCGCGAACTCGTCACCCATCAGCCGCCAGCCGCGCGCCATCAGCAGCGCCGCCAGCGTCGATTTACCCGCGCCCGAGATGCCGGTCATCAGGATCGCCCGCCCCTCGCGCTCGGCAGTGGCCGCATGGAGCAGCAGATAGCGCCGCTGGCCGAGCGCCATCTGGAGGTTCATCCCCATCTCGGCGGCGAGCAGCCCCTGCGCCAGCGGCAGCGGGGCGGCATCGGGAATGACGAAGTCGCCGCCGATCTGGACCGACGGGCGCAGCACCCGCCGCCACGGCCGCGCCGCGAAAAGATGGACGTTGAAATCGGGGATATCGTCGTCGGGCTGCGGATAGTCGGAATAGAGCGCGCGCACGGCGGCGACCGGACCGCGCCAATCGCTGCCGATCCGAAAGCCGATCGGGCCGATTCGAAGCGATGCCGCGTGCCTCACAGCCGCTCCACCAGCCCGGCCGCAGCCAGTTCGTCCAGCCGCACCGCCAGCGCGACCGGATCGGCGTCGCTCAGCTCGTAGCGGGCGGTCAGACGACCCAGAAGATCGGGCGCGGTCAGCACCTCCTCTCCCAGCGCCTCGAGGATCTCGGGAACAGGCGAGTCGACGACATGCGTGATGCCGGAAGCGCGGTGGAACACCAAAGTCAGCGCGTCGAGCGGCACGATCCGCAGCGTCGCGGCATCGGCAGCGCGATAGCGAATGGCGGTCACGGCTCCTTCCCCCTTCGTGCCGAGCCGGATGAGGCACTGCCCTTCACTTCAACCGAGCAATGCGGAAAGCCCAGGCGCCTCAGCCGCGCGGCATCTGCAGCGAAGCGAAGCAAGTGAAGCCGCTGGTGCCCGACTGAAGCCGGCGGATGTAGTTGGTATAGGCGCGGCTCTGCTCATAGGTGGTGCCCGGCAGCGTGCCGCCCGACAGCGCCCGCTTCACGTCCTCGCCCTTGAACGACATGCCGGTGGGCGGAAACGCGCCCGGCGTGCCCGGCGGCACCAGCGATCCGTCGGGCGCGATATAATTGCCCGCGCGGCCCGGATCGGGGACGGGAATCTCGCAGTTCATCACCGAGGCGCTGGTCTGCGCGAGTGCCGGGCGAATCGAGACGATCGCCGTCGCCCCCGCGGCGCCCAGCATCAGCGCGCGGCGGCGTGTGGTGCCTTGCGGTTCGGGAGGTGCTTCGTCCGCCATCGCTGTCCTTGTGCCCGATCGGTCTTTCGCAAAGGTAAAGCATCGAAGCGCCTACCGCGACCGCGAAAACTTCGGCTAGAGGAGACGCGATGGTGACCCCCCGAGGATTGCGTGGACTGACGGCACTGGCGATCGCCGGGCTCGCGGCGCTGATGAGCTTTGTCGTCACGGCCAATGTCGAGGCCAGCATGATCGTGCTGGTGTGCGCGGTTGTGGCCGCGCTCGTGGCGCTGGGAACACCCGAATCGGAAAACCGGACCGCGCGGGCGGCGCCGCCTCCTGCCGAAGCGCTTCCAGCGCCGCCGATGACCGAAGTGATCGAGGCGATCGCCGAGCCCGTTCTGATCGTGGTGGAAAATCGAGTGGTTTCGGCGAACCGCGCCGCCCGTGCGCTGCTCGGCCGACATATTCTCGATCAGGACGTCCGGCTGGCGATCCGCCACCCGGCGGCGGCCGAGCGCCTGCTGAAGCCCGACGACCAGACCCCGGGTGCGCCGATCCACCTCGTCGGCCTGGGCACGCGCGAGCAGCGGTGGGAGATGCGGGTGCGCAATGTCGGCTTCGGCCAGCGGATCGTGCATCTGATCGACCGCACCGGCAGCTATGCCGCCGACCGCATCCGAGTCGATTTTGTCGCCAATGCCAGCCACGAGCTGCGCACTCCGCTGGCCTCCCTGCTCGGCTATATCGAGACGTTGGGCGAGGAAGCGGGCGACGATCCGGCGGTGCGCAACCGTTTCCTGCGAATCATGCACGACGAAGCCAAGCGCATGCAGCGGCTGATCGACGACTTGATGTCGCTGTCGCGAATCGAAGCGGAGAAATATCGCGCGCCCGACCAGTCGGTCGATCTCGCGGGGCTGATCGAGGAGGTCCGCGCCGAGCTTTCCGCCACCGCCGACGCGCGCGCGACCGACCTGTGCACCGTCATTCATGACGTTCCTCCGGTTCGCGGGGATCGCGCGCAGCTGAGCCAGGTGCTGCACAACATCGTCGGAAATGCCATGAAATACGGCCGGGAAGGCACGCCCGTCACGGTCACGCTGCGCCAGGAGACGCCGTCGATGGTGACGATCACCGTCACCGACGAAGGCGAGGGAATCGCGCTCGAGCATATCCCGCGGCTCACCGAGCGCTTCTACCGAGTCGATTCGGGCCGGAGTCGCGCCATGGGCGGCACCGGATTGGGCCTTTCGATCGTCAAGCACATCGTCGAGCGCCACCGCGGCCGAATGGACATTAGCAGCGAGACGGGCAAGGGAACGACCGTATCTGTGCTACTGCCTCCGCATGGGGTGTCATGAAGACGTAACCGTGCTGCAACAGAGGCGGGCGCGAACGAGTGCCATCCCCATGCGGCGCTCCACCTTGCTTCCCAATTCCAGGAGACAGTGATGCTCGGCAGGCTGGCTATTATCGCAACGGCGGCGGTGGCGCTGTCGGCGTGCGGCGACAGCGGCGGCGTGCGCGACCAGATCAAGGCAGTCGGCTCGTCCACGGTCTATCCGTTCACGACTGCCGTCGCCGAGGCGTATGTCAATCAGGACCCCAGCCGGTCCGCGCCGGTCATCGAATCGATCGGCACCGGCGGCGGCATCGATCGCTTCTGCGACGGCATCGGGCCGGATTTCCCCGACATCGCGAACGCCTCGCGCCGCATCAAGGCGAGCGAATATGCCCGCTGCCAGGCCAACGCCGTCGGCAATATCATGGAAGTGCAGATCGGCATGGACGGCGTGGCGCTCGCCGAGTCGCTTCAGGGGCCGCAGATGCAGCTCACCAAGAAGGACGTCTATCTCGCCCTGGCCGCCAATCCGCGCGGCCAGCCGAACACCGCGCGCACCTGGCGCGACGTGAACCCCTCGCTGCCCGACGTGCCGATCGCGGTCTACGGCCCGCCGTCGACCAGCGGCACGCGCGATGCGCTGGCGGAGCTGATCATGGAGCCGGGCTGCCTGGAGGCATATTCGGAAGCCGAGCAGCTCGAGGACGAGCAGCAGGAGAATGTCTGCATCCGGGTACGCAGCGACGCCGCCTACATCGATTCGGGCGAGAACGACAATCTGATCGTCCAGAAGCTCGCCGCGAACCCCAATGCCATCGGCATCTTCGGCTACAGCTATCTGGAGGAGAATCAGGATCGCCTGCGCGGCGTGCCGATCGACGGCGTCGAGCCAAGCTACGACACGATCGCCGCGCGCGAATATCCGGGCGCGCGCCCGCTGTTCCTCTACGTCAAGGACAAGCACATGAACGCGGTTCCGGGCCTTCCGGAATATCTGCGGCTGTTCTCGACCATGTGGGGCCCCGACGGCGAGCTCGTCCGCCGCGGCATGATCGCCGCCCCCGCCGAGGTCCGGCAGCGTTCTGCCGAGATCATCGAACAGCGCATCCCGCTCGATCCCGCCGAACTGCAGTGACCATGGTCGCCGCCATTCGCCCACGCATCCAACTCTTGCTCGAGTCGACGCTGCCGTGAACTTTTACCTCCTGCTGATCCTGATCGGCGGCCTGGGCCTGATCGGCTGGCTGACGGCGCGCACCCGCGCCGCCGGCTTCGATCGCGGCCGGCAGAAGCGGCTGCATTCACTGCCCTCGCAGCACGGCTGGTACGTCGCGATCTGGACGATCGTGCCGCCGCTGATCTTCCTCGGCATCTGGAGCGTCGTCAGCACCGGACTCGTGAGCGAGGCGGTGATGCAGCATCCCGCCGCGGCCGAGCTTCCCGCTTTCGCCTTCGAGCGCGACGCCGTGCTGAGCGAAGCCTCGCGCCTCGCCGCCAATCCCGATGCGGGTGCGTTCAACCCGCTTGCCGAGCAGCTTGCCCCGGTGATGGCGGCGGCGCAGACGCGCTATGCCTGGATCGGCACCGCGCTGGCGATCGTGCTCGCCTTCGCCGGCGGCGCCTTCGCGTACACACGGGTTCAGGCGGGCTTCAAGGCGCGCTCGCGCGTCGAGCGCTCGGTGATGCTGCTGCTGCTGATCGCCTCGCTGATCGCGATCCTGACGACTGTCGGCATCTTCCTGTCGCTGCTGTGGGAATCGCTGCGCTTCTTCTCGATCGTACCGATCACCGATTTCCTGCTGGGCACGCTGTGGAGTCCGCAGGTGATCGACCCCGCCGATCCGGGCGAGACGCTGGGCGCGGTTCCGCTGTTCTGGGGCACCTTCTTCATCGGCGCGGTGATCGCGATGATCGTCGCCATCCCGTTCGGGCTGATGAGCGCGATCTATCTCACCCAATATGCCGCACCGCGGGTGCGCCGCTGGATGAAGCCGATCCTGGAGATCCTCGCCGGCGTGCCCACGGTCGTCTACGGCTATTTCGCCGCGCTCACCGTCGCGCCGGCGGTGCGCGATCTCGCGGTGTCGCTTGGCTATACCTATGCCTCGTCGGAAAGCGCGCTGGCGGCCGGCGTTGTAATGGGGGTGATGATCATCCCGTTCGTCTCGTCGATGGCCGACGATTCGATCGCCGCAGTGCCCAGCGCGATGCGCGACGGCAGCCTGGCGATGGGCGCGACGACATCGGAAACGATTCGCCGCGTGCTGCTGCCCGCGGCACTGCCCGGCGTGATGGCGGGCATCCTGCTCGCCGTCAGCCGCGCGATCGGCGAGACGATGATCGTGGTGATGGCCGCATCCGGCGCGGCCAACATCACGCTCAATCCGTTCGAGAGCACGACCACCGTGACCAAGCAGATCGTCGATCTGCTGACCGGCGAGGCGGAGTTCGACAGCCCGAAGACGCTCGCCGCCTTCGCGCTCGGGCTTACGCTGTTCCTGGTCACGCTCCTTCTCAACATCGTCGCGCTGCGCGTCGTCAAACGGTATCGCGAAGCCTATGAGTGAGTCCCTCGTCCCCGAGACGCCGACGCTCTCGCCCAAGGAGCCGGCGGCCCGCCAGCCGACCGACTGGCGCACCGATGCGATGCAGGCGCGCATCCGCAAACGCTATGCACGCGAGCGGCGCTTTCGGCTGCTCGGGCTGGCGGCGGTGGTGCTTTCGGCCGCCTTCCTCGCCTTCCTGCTGGTGACGATGATCGCCCAGGGCGCGCGCGGCTTCACCCGGACCGAGATCGCGTTGCCGATCGATTTCGCCGGCGCCGGCTTCGAAGTCGATCGAGCCGCGCTCGACGCGCCCGGCGCCGATCTGGCGCTGGCGGGCGCCGGGCTCGAGAACGTCACGCGCGCGGCAGCAGTGGCGGCGTTCGGCGAAGAAGGCGAGAGCTATATCGCACAGAGCGCCTGGACCCATGTCCGCCAGGCAGTGAAGGACGATCCCTCGATCCTCGACGGCCGGCCGGTGATCGATGTTCCCGCCTCGACCGACATCGACCTGGCCGTGAGCGGCCAGGGAACGCCCGAGGCGCTGGCCGCGGTCGAGCGGCTGGAGGCGGCGGGCGCGCTGAACCGCGGCTTCAACTGGGGCTTCCTGACCGAATCGGATTCGACCGATCCCACGCAGGTCGGCATCTGGGGCGCGCTCAAGGGATCGCTGCTGACGATGCTGGTGACGTTCCTGATCGCCTTCCCCGTCGGCGTGCTCTCGGCGATCTACCTCGAGGAATATGCGCCGCGGAACCGGTGGACCGACCTCATCGAAGTGTCGATCAACAATCTGGCCGCGGTGCCGTCGATCATCTTCGGCCTGCTCGGCCTCGCGGTGTTTCTCGGCACCTGGAACCTGTTCGGCACCCAGGTCGGGCCGCTGCTGCCGCGTTCGGCGGCGCTGGTCGGCGGGCTAACGCTCGCACTGATGATCATGCCGGTGATCGTCATCGCCAGCCGAAATGCGATCAAGGCGGTGCCTCCGTCGATCCGCGACGCGGCGCTGGGCATCGGCGCAAGCCGAGTGCAGGTGGTGTTCCATCACGTGCTGCCGCTCGCGCTGCCGGGCATCCTCACCGGCACGATCATCGGCATGGCCCGCGCGCTCGGCGAGACGGCGCCGCTGCTGCTGATCGGGATGCGCGCCTTCATCGTCAATCCGCCGGACACGCTGACCGATCCGGCGACGGTACTGCCCGTCCAGATCTTCCTCTGGTCGGACGAAGTGAGCCGCGGCTTTGTCGAAAAGACGTCTGCCGCGATCATCGTGCTGCTGGCCTTCCTGCTCGCGATGAACAGCCTCGCCATCTATCTTCGCAACCGATTCGAAACCCGCTGGTGATTGAGATGACCAATATGGACGTGAGCCGAGAGGCCATCGAAACCGCGCGCGCCGAGGCCACCTCGCCCGGCGAGACCAAGCTTTCGACGCGGGACGTGCACGTTTTCTACGGCAGCAACGAAGCGATCAAGGGCGTGTCGATCGACATCGACATGGAGAATGTGACTGCCTTCATCGGTCCGTCGGGATGCGGCAAGTCGACCTTCCTGCGCACGCTCAACCGGATGAACGACACGATTCCGATCGCGCGGGTCGAGGGGCTCATCACGCTCGACGGCGAGGATATCTATTCGCCCGAGATGGACGTGGTGCAGCTGCGCGCGCGGGTCGGCATGGTGTTCCAGAAGCCGAACCCCTTCCCCAAGTCGATCTACGAGAATGTCGCCTATGGCCCGCGCATCCACGGGCTTGCGGCGTCGAAGCGCGACATGGACGAGATCGTCGAGCGCTCGCTGCGCCGCGCCGGCCTTTGGGAGGAAGTGAAGGACCGGCTTTCCGACAGCGGCACCGCGCTGTCGGGCGGTCAGCAGCAGCGACTGTGCATCGCGCGCGCGATCGCGGTCGATCCCGAAGTGATCCTGATGGACGAACCCTGCTCGGCACTCGATCCGATCGCCACGGCAAAGATCGAAGAACTGATCGGCGAGCTGCGCGGCCGCTATGCCATCGTGATCGTGACCCACAACATGCAGCAGGCGGCACGCGTTTCGCAGCGCACCGCCTTCTTTCACCTCGGGCATCTGGTCGAATACGGTGTGACATCCGATATCTTCACCAATCCCAAGGAAGAACGGACGACTGATTACATCACCGGACGTTACGGCTAAGGAAACGTAATGCGTACCATGACCGAACATACCGTGAAGGCTTTCGACGACGAGCTGAGCGAGCTTCGCGGCCTCGTCGCCCAGATGGGCGGCCTCGCCGAACAGGCGATCACCGGCGCGATCGAGGCGCTGCGGCGGCACGACCTCGAAGGCGCCGCCAGCGTCGCCGCGGGCGACAAGAAGATCGACGCGCTCGAGAACGAGATCGAGCGGCTGGCGATCCGCCTCATTGCGCTGCGTGCTCCCCTCGCCGACGACCTGCGCGAAGTGGTCGCCGCGCTCAAGATCGCGGGCGTGCTGGAGCGGGTCGGCGACCATGCCAAGAACATCGCGCGGCGCGTGGCGATCATCGAGGATCACGGCGAGATCGAGCCGCTGTCGGTGCTGCCCGCGATGGCGGGCATGGCCAGCGACATGCTGCACGACGTGCTCGATGCCTTCGCCGCGCGCGATTCGGCGGTCGCGGTGGAGATCTGCGAACGCGACAAGGCGGTCGACGATTTCTACAATTCGATCTTCCGGGCGCTCGTCACGTTCATGATGGAAAACCCCAAGAGCATCACACAGGCGGCGCATCTGCTGTTCGTCGCCAAGAATCTCGAGCGGATCGGCGATCAGGCGACCAATGTTGCCGAGATGGTCTATTATGCTGCGACCGGGAGCCATATGGGCGAGCGCGAGCGCGGCGATAGTCCGCTGACCGACTGAGCTATCGGGGACGGGAAATGGCGCGCGTGAAGATGCTGCTGGTCGAGGACGATGCGGCGCTGGCCGAACTCCTCATTTACCATTTCAAGCGCGAGGACTTCGAGGTCAAGCATACCCCGGACGGCGAGGAAGCGCTGCTGCTCGCCAAGGAGGCCACGCCCGACATCGTCCTGCTCGACTGGATGGTCGAAGGGCTGTCGGGCATCGAAGTGTGCCGCCGCCTGCGCCGCATGCCCGAGACGGCGAACGTGCCGATCATCATGCTCACCGCGCGCGGCGAGGAAGAGGATCGCGTGCGCGGGCTGGAAACCGGCGCCGACGATTATGTGACCAAGCCGTTCAGCCCGCGCGAGCTGGTCGCGCGGGTCGGCGCGGTGCTGCGGCGCGTGCGCCCCGCGCTCGCCGGGGAGCAGCTCACCTATGCGGACATCGAAATGGACACGGTGGGCCACAAGGTGCGCCGCGGCGGCGAGGTCGTGCCGCTCGGCCCCACCGAGTTCCGCCTGCTCAAGCATTTTCTCGAGCATCCCGGCTGGGTCTTCTCGCGCGAGCGGCTGCTCGACGCGGTCTGGGGCCATGACAGCGACATCGAGAGCCGCACTGTCGACGTCCACATCCGGCGGCTGCGCAAGGCGATCAACGCGGGCGACAAGCCGGATATCATCCGGACCGTGCGCTCCGCCGGCTACGCGCTCGATTCGGGCAGCTGAACGAGCGTCGCACCGGGCTTGGAGACTTTCGCCGCCTTCCGCGTTGGCCAGGGGAGCATATCGCTCATCGTCGAAACCAACAGGAGAAGGTCAATGAAGCTGATTGCTCTTGCAGCAGCGTTCGCGCTGGCGGCTCCCGCTGCCGCCCAGACCGCGCCCATGAACCAGGATGTGCCGAAACAGCAGCCGGGGAGCAACACTGCGCCCCAGCCGCTCGACGCGGAGAACATGGCGGGCTACATGCCGACGACGCCGCTCTACAGCGGGCCGGTCACGCCGCAGACGCGGGTCATATTCCGCCCTTCCACGATGACGCCCGATCAGGCGTTTCCGCCGCCGCAGCCGCTGGCGAGCTATCCGCCCTGCGGCCCCAACCAATATGACAACTGCATGCAGCGCTGAGGCTGCCTGCGTCCCGCGGAGCCCGGCTCCGCGGGACGCGCATTGCGCATCTCACACGAAACGGTAGCAAGGCGCGACTCGAATCCAGCATGAGGAGCGCCCTGCAATGACCATCCGCTTCGACGACAAAGTCGCCATCGTCACCGGCGCAGGAGGCGGGCTCGGCCGTGCCTATGCGCTCGAGCTGGCGAAGCGTGGCGCCAAAGTAGTGGTCAATGATCTGGGCGGCGCGCGCGACGGCACCGGCCATTCGGACGCCGCGCTCCAGGTCGTCGAAGAGATCAAGGCCGTCGGCGGCGAGGCGATGTCGAACGGCGGCAGCGTGACCGAATATGACCAGATGGTCGAAATGGTCGCCAAGGCCAAGGAAGCCTGGGGCGGCGTTCACATCCTGATCAACAACGCCGGCGTGCTGCGCGACAAGAGCTTCGCCAAGATGGAGCCGGAGGATTTCCGCTTCGTCGTCGACGTGCATCTCAACGGATCGGCCAACGTCACCAAGGCGGTGTGGGAGACGATGCGCGAGCAGGCCTATGGCCGCATTCTGATGACCGCATCCTCGACCGGCCTGTTCGGAAACTTCGGTCAGGCCAATTACGGCGCGGCCAAGCTCGGCCTCGCGGGCCTCACCAAGACGCTCTATCTCGAAGGCGCCAAGTACAACATCCGCGTCAACACGCTGGCGCCGGTCGCCGGCACGCGCATGACCGAAGACATCCTGCCCGAAGAAGCGTTCAAGCTGTTCGCACCGGAGAATGTCGCCCCCGCCGCACTGTATCTCGTGTCGGAGGATGCCCCCTCGAATGCCATCGTGGGCGCCGGAGCGGGCGTGTTCCAGGCTTCTTACGTCACGCTGACGCCCGGCGTCCGCCTCACCGGCGAGGAACTGTCTCCCGAGGGCGTGGCGGCGCACTGGGCGCAGATCACCGACCGTTCGGGCGAGATCGTCCCCAATTCGGGCACCGAACAGTCGATGCTCATCATGGGCAAGCTGCAGGGTTGACCGCAACTGTATTGCCGATGCAATACAGTAATGCTATCCTCCCCCGGCAACAGGGAGGAATGCCATGTACAGCGAAAGCGACATCGCCCAGGCGGTCGAGGCGGGAGTGCTCTCCCCCGAGGCCGCCGCAGCGTTCCGCGACCATGTCGCCGCCGGCCGCTCGGCGCCGGCGGTCGATGAAGAACATTTCCGGCTGCTTTCCGGCTTCAACGACATCTTCGTCGCGATCGCGGCGACGCTGATGCTGGTCGCGGCGGCGCGGATCGGCGCGCTGATGGGAACGCTGCCCGGCGCCGGCGGGGATACGCCGCAACAGGTCGGCCTCGCCTTCACCGGCGGCGGCCTCGCCGTTGCGGCGCTTGCCTGGCTGCTCGCCGAATATTTCACCCGCAAGCGCCGCATGGCGCTCCCCAGCATCCTGCTGCTGCTCGCCTTCGTCGGCGGCACCTTCATCGGGCTGAGCGGCATCGGCGTGATGAACGGCGAGAATCTCAAGGTCGCGCTCGACGTTTCGGGCGAAGTGGAGGAACGCCAGCTCGCCGCGTCGATCGCTGCGATCGTCGCGCTGCTGACCAGCATCGCCGCCTGGCTGCACTGGAAGCGGTTCGTGGTGCCGATCACCGTCGCCGCCGGCGCCGCCGCGCTGGTCGCGGTGGTGGTCGCGCTGATCCTGGGCTTCGTGCCCGGCGCAGATCGCTGGCTGAACCCGCTGCTGCTGGTTGCGGGCGTGCTCGTGTTCCTGCTCGCGATGCGCTGGGACATGTCTGATCTCGAGCGGCGGACCCGCCGTTCGGACGTCGCCTTCTGGCTGCACCTCGCCGCCGCGCCGCTGATCGCGCATCCGGTGTTCCACATGCTCGGCGTGTTCGACGGCGCGATCCCGGTCGGCATGGCGCTGCTGGTGGTGGCGCTCTACGTCGCCTTCGCCTTCGTGGCGCTGGCGGTCGATCGGCGCGCGCTGCTCGTCTCGTCGCTGATCTATGTGCTCTACGCGATGTACACGCTGTTCAACCAGTCGGGCGCAGTCGAACTGAGTGCGGCGCTCACCGCGCTGGTGATCGGATCGGCGCTGCTGACGCTGTCCGCCTTCTGGCAGCCGATGCGGCGCGGCGTGGTGAGTCTGCTCGGCGGGCTCGACGCGCGGCTGCCGCCGGTCCACCGGCCCGAATACGCCTGACCGGAGGGGGAGCACTCGCCTTCCTTCGCGGGAGGCGAGTGCTACTCCGCGACCAGCTTCATCAGCCGGCGCTCGACCGGCGCGAGAACGGGGCCCAGTTCGTGGCCCCGTTTCAGCACCAGCCCGGCTTCGTTGACGAGCGCCCACATTCCCTGGCGGCTGCGCAGCGCGGGCCGCTTCTCGACCCGGAATTCGGGGTTCTCGGCGGTCCGGCGGAACGCCGAGAAAACCGCCGCGTCGCGCCCCAAGTCGATCGCATAATCCTTCCAGTGCCCCGCCGCGACCATTCGGCCGTAGAGATCGAGGATCCGGGCAAGCTCGGCGCGGTCGAACCCGACCTGCGCGGGATGGCGAAGCGGAAGCGGCGTTACAGTACCCATCAGGCGCGGTCGCGGTGCTCCTCGCGCTCGGCGAGCAATTCGTCGAGCCGCTTGCGCAGCGTTTCGATCTCGCAGCGCATGATCTCGAGCTTCTGCGTCGCCGGATCGAACATCTCGCTGCACGACGTGCCATAGGGCACGAAATCGCGCTGCCAGGTCTCCGCTTCGACCAGTGTGGGCCGCGCCGGAATGCCGACCACCACCGCGCCCTCGGTCACGTCCTTGGTGACGACCGCATTGGCGCCCACCCGCGCGCGCGGACCCAGCGTGATCGGCCCCAGCACCTGCGCGCCCGACCCGATGATCGCGCCGTCCTGCACCGTGGGATGCCGCTTGCCGGCGACGCCGTTGTCCGGGCTGGTGCCGCCCAGCGTGACGTTCTGATAGATGGTCACATTGTCGCCGATGTGCGCGGTCTCGCCGATCACGGTGAAGCCGTGATCGATGAAGAAATTGCGCCCGATCGTCGCCCCGGGGTGAATGTCGATCGCCGTCATCCAGCGCGACCAGTGGTTGACGAAGCGCGCCGCCAGGAACCAGCCGTTGCGATAGAAGCGATGCGCGATGCGATGGTAGAAGAGCGCCCACACCCCCGGATAGGTGAGGATCTCCAGCCGCGATCTCGGCGCGGGATCGCGCGCCTTGATCGAATCGAGATAGGTTTTGAGACGCTGGAACATGGGCCTGGCCCCCTCTTCGTTCTGCGCTCCAATCTAGGGAAGCCGCTGCGCGATTGCCAGAAGGCCCGGTGTCGCGGCTTGGCAGGGCTAAACACGAACTGTCTTGCCGCCCCTGCGGCCGCGCGCCATCCCGTGGATGCAGCATAGCTCGCGAAAGGCCCGAATGCTCGACGGATTGGATTTGAGCGCCCTCCTCCCCTATCTCGCCGTGGGCTTCGCGGCGCAGATGGTGGACGGCGCGCTCGGCATGGCATTCGGCGTGATCTCCAGCACCTTGCTGGTGAGCGTGCTCGGCGTTCCCCCGGCGACAGCCTCGGCCGGCGTCCACATCGTCGAAAGCTTCACCACCGGCGTTTCGGGCATCAGCCACGCGCTCCATCGCAACGTCAACTGGCGCCTGTTCCTGCGGCTGTTGATCCCCGGCATGATCGGCGGCGTGCTGGGCGCCTATGTGCTCACGTCGCTCGAGGCCTCGGTGACGCGGCCGTTCGTGATGGGCTATCTGGCGCTGATCGGCGTCTATCTGCTGTTCCGCGCGCTGCGCTTTCCGCCGCCGCCGCGCGATCCCCGCATCGTCGAGCCGCTCGGGCTCGCCGGCGGCTTCCTCGACGCGGCGGGCGGCGGCGGCTGGGGGCCGGTCGTCACGTCGAACCTGCTGGTCCAGGGTGCGCTTCCGCGCACCACGATCGGGACGGTGAACACGGTGGAATTCTTCCTCACCATCACCATCTCCGCCGCCTTCCTGGTGCAGATCGGCATCGAGGGGCTGAGCCACGAGTTCCTCCACCCGGTGCTCGGCCTGCTGATCGGCGGCGTGCTGGCAGCGCCCTTCGGCGGCTATTTCGCCAAGCGTGTGCCGACGCGGGCATTGCTGATGCTGGTCGGGATCGTGCTGACGCTTACCAGCCTCTACAGCCTCTATCGCGCGCTCGCCTGAAGCCCGCCCCGGCTCACCGCAGGTGCGCCGTACAGTTGCACCGGCACACCGATATGGTTGCAGTTTTTGCACTGCACCAAGCGACCTCGCGCCCTTGAATTTCGTTCGACACCTTCGATAATTGGAGGGCGAGTGATCGGTTTCGCCGATCACATCGAGTGAGGCTACTCATTACAGGAACGGCGGCGCAGCAGATATATGCTGCACCGCACCAATCGCCCATCGGAGGAACCAATATGGCGCTTATCGGCAGCACGATCAAACCGTTCACGACCCAGGCCTATAAGCAGGGCAAGTTCGTCACCGTCACCGACGAGGACGTGAAGGGCAAGTGGGCGGTCTTTTTCTTCTATCCCGCCGACTTCACCTTCGTGTGCCCGACCGAGCTGGAAGATCTCGCCGGCATCTATCCCAAGCTCCAGGACATGGGCGTCGAAGTCTATTCGGTGTCGACCGACACCCACTTCAGCCACAAGGCGTGGCACGACACCTCGCCCGCGATCGGCAAGATCGACTTCTACATGCTGGGTGACCAAAACCACAGCATCAGCACGAACTTCGACGTGCTGCGCGAAGGCCAGGGACTGGCCGATCGCGGCACCTTCGTCGTCGATCCCGAGGGCGTGATCCAGCTGGTCGAGATCACCAGCGAAGGCGTCGGTCGCAACGCCGCCGAGCTGCTCCGCAAGGTGAAGGCCGCGCAGTATATCGCCGCGCATCCGGGCGAAGTCTGCCCCGCCAAGTGGGAAGAGGGCGAAGAGACGCTCGCTCCCTCGCTCGACCTCGTCGGCAAGATCTAAGTCGCGCCGACGCGACCGAAAACCGGCTCCGGGCACCTCGCCCGGGGCCGGGCTTTCCCGACAGAATAGAAGAACAGGAGTTCCGCAATGCTCGACGCCAATCTGACGCAGCAGCTCAAGACCTATCTCGGCAATCTGAAGCAGCCGATCGAGCTCGTCGCCAGCCTGGACGACGGCGCGAAGAGCCGCGAGATGCGCGACCTCCTGAACGAGATCGCCGCGCTTTCCGACCTGATCGAGGTCGTCGAGGGCGCCGACGAACGCACCCCCAGCTTCCTGATCCGCCGCGCTGGCGCGCACGAGGTCGCGGTCCGCTTCGCCGGGCTGCCGATGGGGCATGAATTCACCTCGCTGGTGCTGGCGCTGCTCCAGGTCGGCGGGCATCCGCCCAAGGCATCGCAGGATGTGATCGAAGCGGTGCAGGCACTCGACGGCGACTATGCCTTCGAAACCTATTTCTCGCTGTCGTGCCAGAACTGCCCCGATGTGGTGCAGGCGCTGAACCTGATGGCAGTGCTCAACCCGCGCATCACCCACACCGCGATCGACGGCGCGCTGTTCAAGGAAGAGGTCGACCGCCGCAAGGTGATGTCGGTGCCGCAGATCTTCCTGAACGGCGAACCCTTCGCCCAGGGCCGCATGGACGTCGAACAGATCGTCGCGAAGCTCGACACCGGCGCCGAAGCCAAAGCCGCCGAGAAGATCGCGGCGAAGGACGCGTTCGACGTGCTCGTCGTCGGCGGCGGTCCCGCCGGCGCGTCAGCGGCGATCTATGCCGCGCGCAAGGGCATCCGCACCGGCGTGGTCGCCGAGCGGTTCGGCGGCCAGGTGCTCGACACCATGGCGATCGAGAATTTCATTTCGGTCCCGCACACCGAAGGGCCCAAGCTCGCCGCGCATCTCGAGCAGCACGTCAAGGAATATGACGTCGACGTGATGAACCTGCAGACCGCCGAGGCGCTGGTCCCCGCGCGCGCGGAGGGCGGGCTACACGAAGTGAAGCTGAAGAACGGCGCCTCGCTGAAGGCGCGCACGCTGATCCTGTCGACCGGAGCACGCTGGCGCCAGATGAACGTTCCCGGAGAGGACGCGTACAAGAACAAGGGCGTGGCCTATTGCCCGCATTGCGACGGCCCCTTCTACAAGGGCAAGCGAGTCGCGGTGATCGGCGGCGGCAATTCGGGCGTCGAGGCGGCGATCGACCTGGCCGGCATCGTCGCGCACGTCACGCTGATCGAATATGCCAGCGATCTGCGCGCCGACGCAGTGCTCCAGCGCAAGCTCGCCAGCCTGCCCAACGTCAAGATCATCACGTCGGCGCTGACCACCGAAGTGCTGGGCGACGGCGACAAGGTGACCGGCCTCACCTACAAGGACCGCAATGACGGCAGCCTGCACCAGGTCGAGCTGGAAGGCATCTTCGTCCAGATCGGGCTGGTGCCGAACACCGAGTGGCTGAAGGGCGCGGTGGCGCTGACGCCGCATGGCGAGATCGAGATCGATCATCGCGGCGAGACGAGCCAGCCCGGCATCTTCGCCGCCGGCGACGCCACCACCGTGCCGTACAAGCAGATCGTGATCGCGATGGGCGCGGGATCCACCGCGGCGCTCTCGGCGTTCGACTATCTGATCCGGCTGCCCGAGGAAGCCCAGCAACTCGAAGCAGCCTGACCCCAAGGCCGCCTGCCTCCCCTCCCCTCTCCTCGGGCAGGCGGCCGCCCCTCGGGCCCTGCGACCCGCGGCCTCCGAACGCGCACTCCAACGGATCGGAAAACCTGCGCCCCCACCCGTTCCCCTGAGGAGGAGATCGAGCACGGCGGAGGTTCCGTCTAGAAGGGGGCCCACCCGCCCAAGGCGCCGACCGAAAGGCCCCGCCCCCCAGAAAGGCTCCGGCCGAAGGCCCCACCCCTTCCTCATGCGCGAAAACCCCCTATGTGATCCCCGGTAATCGACGGAGACGATCACTGGCCGCGACCTATCTTCCGACGCTCAAGCAGCTCCAATATCTGGTGGCGCTGCACGATTCCGGCCATTTCGGCCGGGCGGCGGAGGCGTGTTTCGTCACCCAATCGACTCTGTCGGCGGGAATTCGCGAGCTCGAGACGCTGATCGGCGTCACGCTGGTCGAGCGCACCCGCCGCGTCGTCCGCTTCACGCCGCTGGGCGAACAGATCGTCGCCAAGGCGCGTAAGGTACTGCGCGAGGCCGACGAGCTGGGCGATCTCGCCCGCGCTGCGGGCCACCCGCTATCGGGCGAGATGCGGATGAGCGTGATCCCCACCATCGCGCCGTTCCTGCTGCCGCGGATCCTGCCCCGGCTGCGCACCGACTATCCGGACCTCAAGCTGTTCCTGCGCGAGGAAACCAGCCACCATGCCTGCGAGAGCCTGCACCAGGGGCGCACCGATTGCGTGCTTCTGGCGCTGCCCTATGCCTGTGGCGAAGTGGAAACGCAGCTGCTGTTCGAGGATCGGCTCTACGTCGCCTTTCCCGAGGGCGAGATCCTGCCGCCGACCCCCTCGGCGATCGATCCGTCGCAGATCGCCGAGGGGCGGCTGCTGCTACTCGAGGACGGCCACTGCCTCAAGGATCACGCGCTCGCCGCATGCAACCGGCCCGAGCTGCGCGCCGAGGCGACGATGCTCGGCACCTCGCTGCACACGATGGTGCAGATGGTCGACAATGGCCTGGGCGTCACCATGCTGCCGCAGATGGCGGTCGATGCCGGCATCCTCGACAACACGCGAGTCACTGCCCGGCCGCTGGAAGCCGACAACCCCGCCCGCAAGATCGCGCTGGTATGGCGCAAGGCGAGCCCCAGAGAGCGCGATTTCCGGCTGCTCGCGGAGGTGCTGGGGGCAAGCGAGCGCCGCTGACCCAGTCAATGTGGCGTCACACCGGCCGCGCGAGGCGCTCGTCCTGCACGCCGTTCGCGGCAGCACGGGTGGGCCGCCCCACCGCCGCGGTCACCGCCATCGTTCGGCGGCCTCCGCGTCGCTTGTCCGCGCCTCCACCCAGCGCGTGTCGCCGCCGCGGCGCTCGCGCTTCCAGAAGGGGGCGTCGGTCTTGAGCCGGTCGATCAGATAGGCGCACGCCTCAAGTGCTTCGCGGCGATGCGCCGCGGCGGTGCCGACGAAGACGATCCGGTCGTCCGGCGCCATCGCGCCGATGCGGTGGACGAGTGTGACGCCGAGCAGGCCCCAGCGCTGCGTCGCCTGCTCGGCCAGCGCGACCAGCGCCGCCTCGGTCATGCCCGGATAATGTTCGAGCAACAGTTCGGTGACTCCGTCGTCGCCGCGCACCACGCCGGTGAAGGTCGCGACGCCGCCGGCCCCGCGCTCCTCGAGCGCCGCCACTTCGACCGCGAGTTCGATCGGCGCGGGCTGGACCGAAACTCGGATCATCCGCCCGTCACCGGCGGAAAGAGCGCCACTTCGCGCGCATCGCCCAGCGGCGTGTCGAGCGGCACGAACCGCTGGTCCAGCGCGGCGCGCAGCCGTGCCGGCTCTCTCAGCGCCTGCGCATGGCCATCGCTTCGCGCCGCCAGCCAGTCGATCAGCTCAGCGACGGTCCGCACCGCCTCCGGCACCTCGACCTGCTCCTCGCCGGCCCCCACCGCCTCGCGCACCCAGGCGAAGTAGAGGATCGTGACCGGCATCAGGTGTCCATATGGCGCAGGCCGACCCGCAGATAGTCCCAGCCGGTGATCGTCGTCAGCAGCGCCGCGCCCCACAGCGCCGCCAGCCCCAGCGTGAGCACCGCCGGCACGTCGGGCAGCGCGCCCGCCAGGATCAGCGCGCCGAGCGCCACCATCTGCACCATCGTCTTCCACTTGGCGAGCTTCGACACCGGCAGCGCGACCGACTGGGGCAGTCCGCCCAGGAACTCGCGCAGCCCCGACACCAGGATCTCGCGCATGAGGATCAGGATCGCGGCGATCACGTGGACGCCGAAGATGAAGTCGTGCGCAACCAGCATCAGCAGCACGCCAGCCACCATGATCTTGTCGGCGATCGGATCGAGGAACGCGCCGAGCTTCGAGGCGACGCCGCGCGCGCGGGCGAGCACCCCGTCGACATAGTCGGTGACCGCCAGCAGCACATAGAGGGCGAAGGCGGCCGCGAACCCGCCCTGCCATTCCGGCCACCACAGCAGCCAGATGAGCAGCGGCAGCAGCACGATTCGCGAAAGGGTGAGGATGTTGGGCAGGCTCCACATGCGCCTGTCCTACCACTCCGTGCCGCGCCACGGGAAGGGGCGAGGCGATTAACCGATTGAAGCGCCGCGCCGGGCTCGGCTATGGGCCGGTTTCCTGCCGGTGGGACGAAGGACCGCTTCTCCGCATGATCCAGTTCGTCGGGCTGCTCACGAAGCGGCGGTTTCTGCCCTTGTTCGTCGCTCAGTCGTTGGGCGCGTTCAACGACAATCTGTTCAAGAACGCGCTCGTCTTCTTCGCCACCTATCAGATCTACAATTCGATCGAGGCGGAGACCCGGTTCAGCGCGATCGCGACGGGCATCTTCATCCTGCCCTATTTCCTGTTCTCCGCGCTCGCCGGCCAGTTCGCCGACGGATATGACAAGGCGCGGATCATGCGGATCATCAAGGCCGCCGAGATCGGCATCATGGCCGTGGGCGCGATCGGCATCTTCACCGCGCATATCGAGCTGATGCTGCTCGCGCTGTTCGGCATGGGAGTCCATTCGGCCTTCTTCGGGCCGATCAAATATTCGGTGCTGCCGCAGCATCTGGCGGACGAGGAAGTGCTCGGCGGCACCGGGCTGGTGGAAGCGGGCACCTATATCGCGATCCTGGGCGGCACAATCGCCGGCGGGCTGCTGAGCGCGCATGTTGCCGCGGTCGCCGTGCTGCTGATCGCCATCGCGGGCTGGCTGGCGTCGCTCAAGATCCCGCCCGCGCCGCCGCTGACGACATTGAAGGTCGATTACAACATCGTCCGCGCCTCGATCCGGCTGGTCGGCGCCGTGATGCGGATCCGGCGCGTCGCGCTCGCGATCGTGGCGATGAGCATCTTCTGGAGCATCGCCGCGATCCTCGGCGTGCTGTTTCCGCCGCTGGTGAAGAACGTCTTCCACGCGCAAAAGGATGTGGCGAGCGTGTTCCTCGCCATCTTCTCGGTCGGCATCGCGATCGGATCGGTGATCATCAACCGGCTGCTCAGGGGCGAGGTTTCGGCGCGCTACGGCACCGTCTCGGTGCTGGTGATGGCAGGGTTCGTCGCCGATTTCTACTTCGCCGCCAGCGGCTGGCCTGAGCGCGCCGGGCCGCTGCTCAACACCGGCGCGTTCCTCGCGCTGCCCAGCACCTGGCGCATCCTGCTCGATCTGGGGATGATCGCGATCACCGGCGGCATGTTCGTCGTGCCGCTCTATGCCTTCCTCACCACCACGGTCGAAAAATCACAGACGTCACGCACGGTGGCGGCGAACAACATCGTCAGTTCGGGCGCGATGGTGGCGGGTTCGGTCGGCATCTACGGCGCGACTCAGCTGGGGCTGAGCGTGCTCGGCGCGATGTGGGTGATCTTCGCGCTGTGCCTCGCCTCGGCCTGGTCGGCCTGGCTGCTCCACCGCGCGGGGGCCGTGCCGCACAGCTGAGCGGCAGCCGCCTTCAGGCGATGAAGGTGTAGAAGCAGACGAAGAAGGCAGTGAAGCTGAGCACGAACAACTTGACGTCGCTGTCTTCCGCCGCGCGGCGGCGCTCTAGGGCGGCGGTGCGCAGCGTCGCACGGAACGGATGCCCGTGGCGCTGATCGGCGAGGCGAAGCTGGTGGTGCATGCCGGCAAGGTTAAGGGCTCGTTTACGGTTCGCGCCACCCCCATCCATGGTTAACCGCTGTTCAGCATCGGGACAGCATCGCATCGCGCGAAACGTGCTGCGGCGCAGCACCTTTGGTGGCTTGGCGTGCCCCGAAAACCGTGCGAGAAACCGGTGTCATGAAGCTGCATCGCCGCGACGCGCTGCTGGCCGCCATCGCCGCCGGCATGCCCTTCCCCGCCTTCGCCCGCGCTCCCGAGGAGTGCCTGGCGGAATCGCCGCAGTGGCGCCGCGGTTTCGATAATCAGCGGGTCGCCGATCGCGGCGACGGCACCTTCCTCAATCCGCTGATGTCGGGCGACCATCCCGATCCTTCGATCCTGAAGGACGGTGCCGATTATTACATGACCTTCTCCACCTTCGAATCCTATCCCGGCCTGGTCATCTGGCACTCGCGCGACCTGGTGAACTGGCAACCGGTCACGGCGGCGCTGACGAAAGACATCGGTTCGGTCTGGGCGCCCGAACTCTGCAAGCATGACGGCCGCTATTTCCTCTACATCCCGGCGCGCACCGCCAGCTACCGGTCGAGCTATGTCGCCTGGGCCGACGATATTCGCGGCCCGTGGAGCGATCCGATCGACCTGCATCTGCCCGACCATATCGATCCGGGCCACGCCGTCGCCGAGGACGGGTCGCGCTGGCTCTTCCTGTCGGGCGGCGATCGCGTGCCGCTCACCCCCGACGGCCTGGCCACCGCCGGTCCGGTCGAACATGTCTATGACCCCTGGCGCTATCCGGCCGACTGGGTGGTCGAGGGCTTCGCGCCCGAGGGGCCGAAGATCACGCGCCACGGCGACTATTTCTATCTGATCACCGCCGTCGGCGGGACTGCCGGGCCGCCCACCGGCCATATGGTGATCGCCGCACGCGCACGATCGCTGCACGGCCCGTGGGAACATTGCCCGCACAACCCGCTGGTCCGCACCACCAGCGTCGACGAGCGCTGGTGGTCGCGCGGCCATGCCACGCTGGTCGAGGGGCCGGACGGCGGCTGGTGGTCGGTCTATCACGGCTATGAGAACGGCTTCTGGACGTTGGGACGGCAGACGTTGCTCGATCCGGTCGAATGGACCCCCGACGGCTGGTTCCGCATGACCGGCGGCGACCTGTCGCAGCCGATCGCCAAGCCTGCGGGCGGCGTGCCCGTTCCGCACGGCCAGCCGCTGTCGGACGATTTCGCCACGCTCGCGCTCGGTACCAAATGGAATTTCTTCCGCCCCGCCGCGGACGAGCGCAGTCGCATCGGCATCGCCGACAACACGCTGCACCTCGCGGCGCGCGGGACGGCGCCGAGCAGTTCGTCTCCGCTGCTGCTGGTCGCGGGCGATCTCGGCTATTGCTTCGAATGCGACATCGAAATCGATCCGGGCGGCGTCGCCGGGCTGATCCTGTTCTACGACGACAGGCTCTATTGCGGGCTGGGCTTCGACAGCGCGCGCTTCGTCACGCACCAATATGGCATCGAGCGCGCCCGACCCGCGAACCCGCACGGGCGCGCGATGCGGATGCGAGTCACCAACGATCGCCACATCGTCACGTATGACACCAGCGGGGACGGCGGCCGGACCTGGCGCCGCTTCGATCGCGGCATGGAAGTCTCGGGCTACCACCACAATGTTCGCGGCGGATTCCTGATGCTGCGGCCGGGCCTCTATTCGGCCGGCGAGGGCACGGCGCGGTTCCGCAACTTCAGCTTCCGCGCGCTCTAGCCGCGGCTCAGCCGACGCCGAACGCCTCGGCCTGTGCCAGCACCCGCTGCGCCGCCTTCAGGTGCGGAATGTCGAGCATCTTGCCGTCGAGCCCCACCGTCCCGGTCCCCGGAGCGGCGGCAAACGCCGCCTGCACCCGCCGCGCAAAGGCGATTTCCGCTTCGGATGGCAGGAAGCTCTCGTTGATCGCGGCGACCTGCGCCGGGTGGATCGCGAGCCGCCCGGTGAAGCCTTCGCTGCGCGCGGCGCGGCACGATGCGCGCAGCCCTTCCTCGTCGCGAAAATCGCCATGCAGCGTCTCGATCGCCGGCACTCCGGCGGCGTGCGCGGCGAGCAGGCACAGCGAGCGCGCCATCTTGTAGGTGAAGGCCCATTCGCCGTCGGCGCCGCGATTGGTGCTCGCGCCCACCGCCGCGGCCAGATCCTCCGCCCCCCAGGTCAGCCCGGCGAGCCGCGCGAGCCCAGCCGTGGCGAACGCGCCGAGGTGGAAGGGCGCGCGCGCCGTCTCGGTCGCCACCGGGATGATCCCGGTCGATCCGGCGGCGGTGCCGTTCGCCGCCTCGAACGCGTCGAGATAATGCGAAAGCCGCGCGACGTCGGCCGGGCCGTCGGTCTTCGGCTGCATGATCCCGTCGGGCGCGCCGCCCGCGACCGCCGCCAGATCCTCGAGCGTCAGCCCGGTATCGAACGGATTGACCCGCACCCAGATCCGGAGCGAGCGCCCTTCGCGCGGCCGCGCCGCGAGGAATTCGGCGACCAGCCGCCGCGCGGCGGGCTTGTTGGCCGGTGCGACCGCATCCTCAAGGTCGAGGATCACGGCGTCGGCGCCGCAGCCGTCGACCTTCGCCAGCTTCTTCTCGCTGTCGCCCGGAATGAACAGCAGCGAGCGCAGGGGCGGCCGTCCGCTCATGCCCAATCGCCCGCGCCGCGGCGAGACGCGCCGCCGTCCTGAATCCAGCCGAAGCCCGAAGCGTCCATCGCCATGCTCTCCCCTCAGTGTTTTCCCGGCTTAGTCGCTCATCTCCGGGCGCGACAACCGCCTTGTCGAGCTGCCGGGCGCCGCACGACCGGCGCGGAAGGCGCCAGGATCGCGGCGATGGCGCCTGCTGACGGCGGACTCCGCCGCGGCGCGCCGCCCCTGTCCTACACGCCGCGAATCTGCCAAGCTCCTGCGCATGGCGCACTTCGCCCCCCGCACCTCGCTTTCGCCACCCGGACGGGCTGCGCATCGGGTCGCACATTGCGATCCTCGCCTGCGCGCGGGGGCGCGCACGCGCGTTGAGGTGCGACCTTTGTGTGACCTTCGACGCAAATCCGCCATTCCCGCCGCCGTCCATCGACGCTGCATCCGCTGCCCAGAGAAGAGCCCATGCGCCATATTGCCGTGATCGGATCCGGCCCCGCCGGCTATTACACCGCCGAGGCCTGTCAGAAGCAATTCGGCGAGGAGTGCCGGGTCGATATCCTCGATCGCCTGCCCGTCCCCTTCGGCCTGATCCGCTCCGGCGTCGCGCCCGATCACCAGTCGATCAAGGGCGTTTCGCGACGCTATGAGAAGGTCGCCCTCACCGACAGCGTCCGCTTCGTCGGCAACGTCACGATCGGCGCCGACGTGAGCGTCGAGGAACTGCGCGGCCTCTACGACGCGGTAGTGCTGGCGACCGGCGCCCCCAACGACCGTCCGCTCGACGTTCCGGGAGCCGCCCTGCCCGGCGTGGTCGGATCGGCGGCGTTCGTCGGCTGGTACAACGGCCATCCGGATTTCGCCGATCTCGCCCCGCCGCTCGATGGCCCAGGGGCAGTCGTGATCGGCAACGGCAATGTCGCGCTCGATGTCGCGCGCATCCTTGCCAAGGATGAAAGCGAGTTCGAGGGAGCCGATATCGTTGCCCATGCGCTCGCCGAGCTCCGCGGCTCCGGGATCGAGACGATCACCATCCTCGGCCGCCGCGGTCCGCATCAGATCGCGATGACTCCCAAGGAGCTCGGCGAACTGGGCGAGCTCGCCCGCGCCGCGCCGATCGTCGACTCGGCCGATCTGCCGCCGCCGGACGCCGACGCAGCACTCGATCCGGGCCAGCGCAAGTCCGTCGGTCATCTGCGCGCATTCGCGGCCGGAGGCGCAGACGCAAGCAAGCCGATCCGCATCGTCTTCGATTTCTTCGCCCAGCCGGTTGCGATCGAAGGCGAAGATCGCGCCGAGCGCGTGCTCGTCGAGCGCACGCGGCTCGATGCCAGCGGCCGGGCGCAGGGCACCGGCGAAACCTATGCGATCCCCGCATCGCTCGTCGTGAGCTGCATCGGCTATCGCACGCCGCCGATCGAGGGCGTCCCCTATGACGATCGCGCCGGCCGCTTCGCCAATGACGAAGGGCGCGTATTGCCCGGTCTCTATGCCGTCGGCTGGGCGCGGCGCGGCCCGACCGGCACGATCGGCACCAACCGGCCAGACGGCTTCGCGATCGCCGAGAAGATCGCCGCGGACATGCCGGGCGACAGCGGCAAGCCGGGCCGCCCGGGCCTCGATTCGCTGCTCGCCGAACGCGGGGTCGACCTCGTCACCTTCCGCGACTGGCAGAAGATCGACACCGCCGAGATCGCCGCCGCGCGCGCGGGCGCCCCACGCGAGAAGTTCACGACGATCGAACGAATGCTGGACGCGCGCACTTCATGATGCGGGATGCGAAACGCCGCTTGAACTCCCCGAAAGCCCTCCGTATAGAGCCGCCTCTGTCGTCCGCTGGCCTCGGCCAGTACGGTCGGGGAGTAGCTCAGCCTGGTAGAGCACTGCCTTCGGGAGGCAGGGGCCGGAGGTTCGAATCCTCTCTCCCCGACCAAATTTCTGCGCTTGAGGCGAAACGGTGCCGATGCGCGCCTTGGCCGCGCTTCAATCGGCTTGCGCGAGCGGCGGCGCACCGGGCGGGACCGCCGCGCCGCGCCACCGCTCGACCGGCATCGCCTCCGCGACCCCATCGCTCCTTCGCCGCTGGACGAGCGTGGCGATTTCCTGGCTGGTGTCGCCGATCGTGGCGCGGGTCCGCACCCAGAAGGTTTCGGAGCGAAACCCCGTGCCGAACGGCATGGTGACATTCTGCTCCGCGAGATCCTCCGGCGTGAGATAGCCCTGCCGGTCGCGCACCGCTGCGAGCCGCTCCGCCACGACCGCGTCGCGAAAGAGAATGCGCAGCATTTCCTGATCGGCCGCGTTGAGATTGATCGACGTGCGGCCGGGCAGCGCCGTCACCAGCCGCTCGAGCCGCGCGGCGAGCTCGGCATCGAGGCCGGCGGCGCGCAGCGGGCGAATGTCGGTCACAGGGCCGGTGAGCCGCACCAGCTCGACCAGCTTCAGGATCTGCTCGCGGCTTGCGCCCGCCTCCTGGGCAATCGTCTGGAAGAGGATCAGCGGGGCCGCATCGCCCGAGCGCACCAGATTGATGTTGAAGCGGCCCTGCGCGTCCGAAACGGCAAGGTCGAAGCTGCCGCCCTCGATCGCGACACCGCGCTCGCCCAGGTTGGCCCAGGCCTCGCCGCGATGATCGCTGTCGGGCGCCTCCTCCGCGTCGCGGCGGAGCGCGACCAGCACGGAAAGCTCGCCCCCCCGGGCGATTGCGAGCGCCCGCGACGCCTCGCGCATCCGCACCGCTCCATCGAGCGCGAGCGCCTCGCGATTGATCATCAGCAGCACCATGGCGCTGGCGATCGCAACGAACATGAGCACGTTGACGAGGATCATGCCCGCCTCGTCGGGCTCGGGCCGACGCTTCATGCCGCAGGCTCCTCGGGCCGTTCGGGCAGGACGATGACACGGCGGAGCACGCCGCCCGGCCCGCCCGGCGTCGCGACCTGCATCTCGACTTCGACCGCGCGCGGCCATGCATCCGGCTGGGTATCGTCGGCCGGCCAGCGATCGACCCACTCGCCATTCCAGAAGCGCCATCGCGCCGCCGTCACTCCCGGCAGAAGAAGTTGCGGCACCGGCCCGATGCTGCGCACCAGCGCGCCGCCCGAGGCATCGTAGCGCATCGGCACCGGCGGACCGCCGAGGCCCGGCGCGGCACGTGTGAACGAGATGCCCGCCCCTTCCCCCGAAAGCCGGCCACGAGCGATCTGATCGAAGTCGCTGGTGAGAACATACATGCTGCGCTGGAGCTGCTGGACTCGGTCGAGCCGCGCCTCGGTGCGTCCCTGCACCCCCATGATGCTCTGCACCAGCGCCAGCCCCGCGACTGCGATCAGTGCGAACAGCGCCAGCGAGATCATCAGTTCGAGAAGCGTGAAGCCGTGCTCGCCCGCCGCTCCGGACGGCGCCCGAGTCACGATCCGGAGCTCACCGCCACGGCCTGATAGCCCGAGGGCGAGGCGACGAGGATCGCGAAGTCGCGCGCGACGCTGCCGTCGGTTCGGAAACGCACCGGACCGGTGACGCAGCGGAAGCCCGGACTTTCGAGCAGGCCCTGCGTCCCCAGCTTTTCCGCCTCGCGCAGCGTCTTGGCAATCGAGGCGGCGTCATAGGCGAGCGCAGTGATCGCGCCTGCGCCGCCACCGTTGCGCGCTTCGAACTCGGCGGCGAAGCGGCCGAACTCGTCCGGGCTCGGGCTTGCCAGCCAGGCGCCGTCGAGCACGTCTAGCGCCGCGGGCCGATGGTCGAGCGCCTGCAGGGTGCCGAGCAGCTGGATGCCGCTGTCCTTCAGCGTCCGCGCCGCCGCCAGTACCGCCTCACCGCTCCCCGGAAGCAGCACCGCATCGGGCGCCTCGCCCGGATCGGGGAGCGGCTGGCCGGGAACGACTTCGAGGATGCGGACGCGCAGGCCGAGCTCGGTCTCCGTCCGTCCTGCCGCGAGCGCGGCGGCGGCGGACCAGGGGCTGCGATCGTCGATCACCGCTACCGAGCGGACGCCGCGGCTGCGGGCATAGCGCAGGATAGCGCTCGTAACCTGGCCCGCGGTGATGCCGAAGATATAGGTGCCCGGTTGGCGCAGCACGGCATCGTTGCTGAAGGCGATGACGGGCACGCGGCCCGCCGCGGTACTGCCGACCGCCGGCACCTGCTCGGCGAGCAGCGGCCCCAGCAGCAGCGCCGCACCCTCGCGCAGCGCCGCAGTGGCGGCAGCGGCCGCACCGGCCGCCGTATCGCCCGTATCGTGGATCTTGAGGAACTCGCCACTTTCGGCGAGCAAGGCCGCCTGACGCATGCTATTGCCCAGCCGCGCCCGCTCGCCGGTGAGCGGAAGGAGCAGCCCGGTGGCAGGATCACCGCGGCGGCCCACCGATGCGAACGAAGGGAACGCATAGCATGCCGTTGCTGCCACCACTCCGGTTTGCAGGGACTTCAGCAGGCTCCGCCGATTCATCGCCGCCTCAGGATACAGGGTTCGTCGCACGGCGGCGTCTTATCGTTTTCGCCGCAATCGGCATAGCCGCATATGCACTGGCGATGGTCTTCACCATGCCGGCCAGCGTGTTCCTGAAGAACCGGCCGTGGCGCACCGGCATCGCGGGAACCGTGTGGAACGGCGAAGTTGGGATCGCCGGCGGCAGCATCCTTTCGTGGAACTGGGCGCCGCTCCGCTCGCTCACCAGTCTGGGCTTCGCCGCCGACTGGACCGCGGCCGGCAACGATACCGACCTGGGCGGCCGCTTGCTGATCGGCTTTTCCGGCGTCACGCTCGACACGGTGAGCGGATCGGCCGATGCGACGCTGTTGCAGGCGCTCCAGCCCAATCTGCCGTTCAGCTGCGACTTCACGATGCAGGTGGACATGGACCGGATCGTGGCGGGCGGCGGCGAGCAGATGCTGCAGGGCACGATCGTGACCGATCCCGGCAGCTGCACTCCGCGCGGCGGCGGCGCGGCGACTCCCGTGCCGGCACTGCTGCTGACCGCACAGCATATCGGCGACGAAACCCGTATCCGCCTGACGCCGGCCGCGCAGCGCCGCCAGACGCTGGTCGAAGCGACGCTGACCGAGGACGGCACGATCGACGTCGGCGTGACGCAGGACGGAGCGAGAGTGCTGCCGTTCCTCGGCGTGCCGGGCGGAATGCGCGTGCAGGGACAGATGTGACGGCGCTTCGATGCTTCGCCCGCCGAGGCAGGGATCGAAGCAAATCACAGCGTGACCAGCTCGTTCAGATTGATGATAGGCAGCAGGATCGCGAGCACCATGGTGAGCACCAGCCCGCCCATCACCAGTAGCACCAATGGCTCGACCAGCGAGACGAGCGTCGCCACCAGCGCGTCGAGCTCGCGTTCGAGCTCGCCCGAGGCGCGGGCGAGCGCGGGAGCCAGCTTGCCGCTCGATTCGCCCGAGGCGACGATCGCGACGAGCATCGTCGGGAACACGCCCGCTTCCTGCATCGCCGCCCGCAGGCTGACGCCCTCGCGCACGCGCTGGGCGACGCCCATCGCCTTTTCGCGGACGTGAAGATTGGGGGTGACGGCCGCGGCGGCGTGCAGCGCCTCGACCAGCGGGACCGCGCTGCCGACGAGGGTGGCGAGGCTGCCCGCGAAGCGTGCCGCATTGAGCTGACGGCTGAACCGCTTGAGCGGCGAGCGGACGGCGAACCAGCGGTGCAGCCGCAGCCGGTTCGCAGGCACGCGCGACCAGCGGCCGAACAGCAGGAACGCGGCGCCCGCCCCGATCAGCAGATACAGGCCGAAGCTCTGGAGAAACCAGCTCACTGCGATCAGCGCCCGGGTGAGGAACGGCAGATCGGCACCGCGCGAGACGAACACGCGCACGATATCGGGCACGACATAGATCATCAGCAGCACGACCATGCCGAGCGAGACCAGCGCAAGCAGCGCCGGATAGAGCAAAGCAAGGCCCAGCTTCTGACTGTTCGCCTGACGCGTTTCGACGAAGGCGGCGAGATGCTCGAGCACGCTCGAAAGCTTGCCCGATGCCTCGCCCGCGGCGACCGAGGCGCGGTAGAATTCGGGAAACGCCTTGGGATGCTGAGCCAGCGCCGCGGCGAAGCTGCGCCCGTCGAGGATCGCGCCGCGCACTCCGAGCAGCAGCGCACTCACGCTCTGCGATTCGGACTGGACGGCGACGAGGCGGAGCGACTCCTCGACCGGAATGTCCGAGCCGACCAGCGTAGCGATCTGGCGCGTGAGCGTCGCGAGCTGCTTGGACGAGACGCTCCGGCCGCCGATTCGCGGCAGACGGATACTGGTGGCACCGAGATTGCGCCGCTCGCCCGCCGATTCGACCGACAGCGGCAGCAATGACTGATCGCGCAGCATCGCCCGCGCCGCGGCGGGCGACGAAGCCTCGATCAGCCCCTTTTTCGAGGCACCCGTGCGGTCAGCGGCGCGATAGGCATAGGCGGGCATCGGCGTCTCGGCTCGGCGCTAGTTCCTGAAGGCTCGGCGCCCCCGCTTGCCGCCAGCTCCGCGCTCGGCGGCCATCAGACGAGAAACGGTTGCGCACGCGAGCTATGCATAAGCACAAGCGCGAAGCCTAGGACAGCGAAGAGTGGCCCGCGCCGTTCAAGCCGCGGGCCCGGAACCGCAGCCTGCTACTGAAGGTACGGCCAGCCCTCGGCATCGAACGCGATGGTGTTGAGTCCGAGCTTGGGAGCGCCGTTCGCGCGGCTATCGTAGAAATGATACACCAGCTTGAGCTGCCCACCGATCTCGCGCACGCTCTGCCCGCCCGGTCCGACGACATAGCCGTGGGTGCCCAGGAGGATCGTGCCGCCGCCGTCGCGCAGATCGAGTCCGCCCCGATCGAGGAACGGTCCCGTCGGACTCGCCGATCGTCCGACCACCACCCGATAGGTGCTGCTCGCCGAGCAGCAGGGATTGTTCGAGCCGAAATAATAATACCATTGCTGGCCGTTCACCACGCGCGGCAGGACGAAGGGCCCCTCCTGGCCCGCGCCGCGAAAGGCGATCACCGGAAGCGCACTGTTCGATTGCAGCCGCAGCCCGGTCGCCGGATCGAGTTCGAGGACATGGATCCCGTCTTCCCACGAGCCGAACGCCATCCACCAACGGCCGTCGGCACCAATGAACGGTGCCGGATCGATCGCATTGAAGGTAGTGGTGCAGCCCGGCATGTTGCCGCAGGATTCGATGATCGTGCCCGCATCGGTCCAGGGGCCGTTCGGGCTGGTGCTCGTCGCCAAGGCGATCAGTGCCTGTGCGCCGTTGTTGGTTCCCGCCTGCGAGGGCGTGTTGTAGATCGGGATCGAGTAATAGAGATAATAGGTGCCGTTCGCGTGCAGGATCGACGGCGCCCAGATGTCGGTACGGCCCTGCCAAGTGGTGTTCTTGCTCGCCCACCAGCTGAAATCGGGCGAGATGATCGGTCGGGTTTCCGCGAGGAACAGGGCGCCGTCGGTCGAACGCGCCAGCGTGTTATGCGTGCCATAGAGCCAGATGGTTCCGCTCGCGTCCTGAAGGAGATCCGGATCGTGAACGTCGATGCCCGCTCCGGCGAGCACTGCCGGCTCGGGATAGGCACGGTCGCCGGTGACCGTGATCGCCCATTCCTGGCCGCTCGTCGCTCGCGCGCCCTGCGTGATCGCGCCGCCAGCGCCGACTTGGAGATATAATCCGCTGTTGACGTTGCGGATCAGATAATTGCCGTTGGATAGCCGATAGAAGGACCAGAGATGGTCGTCGGTGCCGTTGTCCGCCCATTGAACGGCGAGTGCCCCCTCGGCAGTCGAGGCGGCTTCGATCCCCATGACCTGATGAGTCAGCAGGCTTTCGATGTTGTAGCGGTTGTTCCCCATGGGCAGCGCATGCCAGCGGACGGCTGCCGTACCGCTTCCGCTGTCGGTCCGAGCGATCCGCGCGCCCGCCGTCTGGCTGGCGCCTTCGATCGTCAGCAAGGCGTTGCTTCCCGCGCTGCGGATTTCGAGCGCTGCGGCGTCGCTGATGGAGACGATCGTACCGGCCTCTGGACCTGCGGGCGTGGGCGATGCGGTCGGCGTCGGCGTCGGCGTCGGCGCAGGGGTCACGACGGTCCCGCTCCCGCCACCATTGCCGCCGCAGGACGCAAGCAGAAGTGCGGCCGACAGCAGCGGCCAGGCGCGCACCTGCGCGCTCCGTTGATGAGCGTTCATATCCTCTCCAGTTGCTGGCGCTCTCGCGGCGCGGTCCAGAGAATGCAGGTATTTGTCTGAGTTTCAAACGGATTCTTCATTTACAGTGGCAGAGCTCACAGATTTTTGATGCTCCTTCATGAGTTTAGCGCACCTCAGCACAGGCCCAACTTGTCTGACTAATCCGCCATTAAGCGCGGCAGAAGGGCGCGCGAATGTCCCGGCGGCGGTACTTCCGGCGCCGCGTTCGGCATTCGGAACGTCTGGCGGTTCAGCTCTCGTCGCGAACGACGCGTGCCACTTCCTCGACCGTGGTGATCCCGTCGCGCACCTTCGCGACGCCATCGTCGAGCAGGCTGGGATTGTCCCCACGGGCGTGGCGTTCGAGCTCGGCTTCGCTCGCGCCGTCGTGGATCATGCCCTGGAAGACATCGTCGACGGCGATGACTTCGTAGAGGCCGGCGCGGCCGCGATAGCCATCGCCGTGGCACTGGTCGCAGCCCTGCGCGCGCCAGACCGGATCGCCGGCGCGCAAGCCTCCGCCGAGGAGCAGCGCATCGGCCTCGCTCGCGACATCGGCGCGGCGGCATTCGGGACATAGGCGGCGGACGAGGCGCTGCGCGGCGAGGCCGACGACCATCGGCGCGAGCAGATAGCGCTCGACCCCCATGTCGATCAGCCGAGTGACCGATCCCACGGCAGTGTTGGTGTGCAGCGTCGAGAGCACGAAATGGCCGGTCATCGCCGAACGGACGGCGACCTGCGCGGTTTCGTGATCGCGGATCTCGCCGACCATGATGACATCGGGATCCTGGCGCAGAATCGCGCGCAGCCCACGTGCGAAGGTCATGTCGGTGCGCGGATTGACCTGGGTCTGGGCGATGCCGGCGAGTTCATATTCGATCGGATCCTCGACCGTCATCACATTGCGCTTGCGGTCGTTGAGCCGCGTGAGCGCGGTGTAGAGCGTGGTCGTCTTGCCCGATCCGGTGGGGCCGGTGACGAGCAGGATGCCGTGCGGCCGCTCGAGCAGGCGCGAGAACACCGCACGATCGCGCTCGCTCATCCCGAGGCCGCCGAGTTCGAGCTTCATGCTGCCGCGCTCGAGCAGGCGGAGCACGACTCGCTCGCCATGCTGGGTCGGGATGGTCGAGACGCGCGCGTCGACATCGTGGCCGCCGATGCGCAGCGTGACGCGGCCGTCCTGCGGCACGCGCTTTTCGGCGATGTCGAGCTTCGCCATCACCTTGATGCGGCTGACGAGCAGCGGCGCGAGCGCGCGCGGCGGCTCGATCATGTCGCGCAGCACGCCATCGATCCGGAAGCGGACGACAAGGCGCTTTTCCTGCGTTTCGATATGGACGTCCGACGCGCCTTCCTTGATCGCCTCGAGCAGCAGCGCGTTGATCAGGCGGATCACCGGCGCATCGTCGCGCGTGTCGAGCAGATCGTCGACCGCGGCGGCCGAATCGGCCAGCGTGGCGAGATCCATGTCGCCGATGTCGAAATCGGCAGCGGCGCCCGCGCTGTCGCCATAGGCACCGCCGAGCGCGGCATCAAAGGCTTCGTCCGACACTGCGACGAAGCGCACCCCCGGGGCGATGCGCTGGACCTCGAGCAGCGCGTCGAGTGCTACGGCGGAGCGGTGCAGGCACTCGATACCCTGCGCGCCGGGGCGGAGCAGCACGCCATGGCGACGGGCATAGCCATAGGGAAGCGTGCGCGGCTCGGCAGCGGCATCGGTCAGCACCAGAGCCTCGTTCACTGGCCGAACTCCAGCGTCGCCCGGACACGGCCCGACGCGGGGCCGGGCGCGAAGCTGGCGCGACGCAGCACGAGCGGGCTGGTGGCGGCGAGATCCGCCGTCCAGGCGAGGATCGAATCGTAGCTGCCGTCGGCGATCTCGGCGCGAACCCCCTCGGCAGTCGGCGTGGCAGTGACCGCGAGGCCGAACGACGGTGCCGAATCGGTGACGATCTGAAGCGGGGGTCCGTTGCGCTGCGGGGCCGCCGTCGCGCCGAGCGTGCCGCCTGCCGCACGGATGCGCGCGTTGAGCGTCTCATAGGTGCGGATATCGGCCAGCGCCTGCGCGCGGGCGGCCTGGAGCGGCTTCACGACGCCGAACACCGCGACCGCGAGAAACAGCAGCACGGCCATGACCGAGAGCAACAGCCGCTCGCGCTGCGACAGGCCGCTCCACCAGCCGTCGAAGCGGGTGAGCGCGGCGTCGAGGGCCGGAAGGCGTTCGCGAATCACGACGATCATGCCGCCGCCGCCGTAACGCGGATCGTGCCATCAGGCGATTCGGCGACGGTCGCCTGCACCTGCGCGGCGCGCAACGCGGCGCCGATCCGCGCGGCGAGGCCCGGTTCGGCCGCGGCCAGGTCCAGAGTCAGCGTGTTCGCGTCGAACGCGATGGCGCGAGTCGAGAGGTTGCCGGCGAGCGGCGCCAGCGCGCCCGAAACGCGCGACATCAGCGGCAGGAAGGTCTGTGGAGCGCCGCTGCCCGGCGGCGGCAGCAGATTGGTGACGGTGGCGACCATATCGTCGCCGAGCGCGATTCCGGGCGCGGCGAGCGCTACCAGCTCGCGCGTCTCGTCCGCGCGGCGCTCGGCGATCGCACGCAGCATCAGCGTGTCGGCGGCGGCGATGAGGCCGTGCGCTGTGGCGCCGAGCACGGCGATCCAGCCGAGTCGCCGCCACACGCCGCCGCTGGGGCCTCGGCGGCGGGCATAGACGCCCTGACGCAGATCGAGCGCGGGCGCGGCGAGACGCTCGGCAAGCGGAGCCGCGTCGCCGCGCTCGGTCTCTGCGCGCATCTCGGGCGGCAGCGGCGCACCCCAGGCGATCGCGGGCGGACGGCCCGCCGATGCCCACGCGGCAGGGAGCATCGACGCGGCGCAGGCAAAGCCCGTGCCGTCGCTCGCCCGCACCACGGCGCGGCTGCCGTCGAGATCGACCGACCAACAGCCGGGCGGCGGCACCGGCAGGGCAAGCGCATCGGGCACCATCGCGGCACGGCCCATGCCCGCCGCCTCGGCCGCGTCGATCCAGGCCGCCATGCGATCGTGGCGGACGACACCGACGAGATAGCGCTTCTCGCCGATCTCCGCGCCGAGCGCGAGATGCACCGATTCGATCGGCTCGGCGATCCGGTCCTCGATTGCGAAGGGCAGCGCCTCGAGCCGCTTGGCGCGCGTGGCGAGCGGCAGATCGACGGCGAGCAACAGCACCGATTCGGTCGGCACCAGCAGAGTCGCCGGCCCGTCGGGCGCAAGCGCCACGAACCCGCCACCCGCCAGGGTGCCGATACCGCCGCCCGGAGCCTCGGGCGCAACGGGCGGCTGGCGTCTGGCCGAATCGCTTGTCACATTGCTTTCATGGATCGAACGCATGGGGAGCCGATGCGCATAAGAATGAAACAGTTCCGTGACAGCGTGGCATCAGCGGCGCGGGCACGCAAGCGTCGTGCGGCTTCGCAGAGCGAGGCCGGGCTCACGCTCGTCGAGATGATGGTGGTGCTGGTGATCATCGCACTGGTCGCCGCGCTGATCGTGCCGAACGTGATCGGCCGGCCCGACCAGGCACGCGTGACCACCGCCACCTCGAACCTCGCCACTATCTCGCAGGCGCTGACGATGTACCGCCTCGACAATGGCGACTATCCCTCGACTCAGCAGGGGTTGAAGGCGCTGGTCGAGCGGCCGTCGGTGCCGCCGGTGCCCGCCAACTGGGCGCAGGGCGGCTATCTGACCGGTCTCCAGACCAACGACCAGGGCCAGCCGATCGACCCGTGGGGCAATCCCTATGTCTATGCGAACAACGGCGGCAGCATCGAGCTGAAGTCGCTGGGAGCCAATGGGCAGCCGGGCGGCGAAGCGCTGAACGCCGATATCGAGGCGCGGCGCTGACCGCAGGCGGATCGACGGCGGACCGCGCCTTCTGGTAGAAAGCAACGAGTCGGGCGCCGTGCCGTCCGCCGGGGGGATGTTCGAGCGAACCATGGCCGACCGCCATCGCCACATGCGCGATTTCCGCGCCCGCCCCCACGAGGCGGGGCTGACGCTCGTCGAGATGCTCGTCGTGCTGGCGATCATCGCGGTGGGTGCCGGCGCAGTCTCGCTCGGCATCGGCAGCGTGACGCGCGCGCCCAGCGTGGAAGCCGAGGCGCGGCAGCTCGCGACGCGGCTGCAGGCGGCCGCCGACGATGCGATGCTGGGCGATCGGATGGTCGCGTTCACGGTCGAGGAAGACGGCTATGGCTTCACGGCCTATACGCCGCAGGGGCTGTCAGAACCGATTTCGCGCCAGCTCGACTTTCACCGCCTCCCGGGCGGGATGGTGATGACGCTGAGCGCAACGCCGCCGATCCTGCTCGGCACCGAGGGCGGCGGACGTCCGCTGACCGCTACGATCGAAAGCGGCGGGCAGCGCTGGGTCGTCGCCTATGACGGCATGACCGCGACGGCGATTCCGGGGCTGGAGCCGGAGGCATGAAGCAGGGCGATGCACAGGGCTTCTCCCTGATCGAGGCGCTGGTGGCGCTCGCGGTGCTGGCGATCGCGACGGTGGGGCTGATCGGCACGGTCGAATCGCACATCGATTCGACGCGGGCGATGGAGCGCCGCGCCGCCGCGATGTGGGTCGCCGAGAATCGGCTTGCCGAGCTGTCGCTGGCGGGCGGCGGCGCAGCGCCCGGAGCCGATGAGGTGGCGATGCTGGGCTATGACTGGCGGGTCGCCGTGGACCGCAGCTCGACCGACGATCCCGAAATCGCACGCGTGCGCATCGAGGTGTTCCCAAGCGGCGAACAGTCGGCGCTTGCAACGCTTGACGGCTTCGTAGACGGGAGGCCGCGATGACCGGGGGGTATTCGCTTTCGCCGCGGCAGATCCGCACCGCGCTCGACCTGCTGACGGCAGGCGTGGTGATCTCGATCGCCTGGGCGTTGGCGGGGCTGACCTGGCGGATCGCGGGTCATGCCGGAACCGGCGCGATCACCGTCCCGAGCGGCCGCAGCGGCCCTGCGGTGCGGCAGGACATCTCCCCGGCGCTGGCGCTGGCACCGTTCGGCAAGGCAAGCGTGAGCGAAGCCACGCAGCCGACATCGCTGCCGCTGGAATTGAAGGGCGTTTTCGCCGCGCAGCCGGCGACGCTTTCCACTGCCTTCATTTCGGTCGAGGGCGCGGAGGCAGCGCCGTTCCGGATCGGCGACACGGTAAACGGCGCGACGATCCAGGGCATCCTGCGCGATCGCGTGGTGCTGAGCAACGGCGGCCAGATCGAGCATCTCGCGTTTCCCGATTCCTCCCTGACGCCCGAACAGCGCGCCGCCGCACAGCAGCAACAGGCGGCCGCACCGTCGGCAGCGCCCGCCGCACCCGCCGCTGCCGCTGCCGCCGCGCCTCCCCTTTCCGCGCAGAACGCCGGATCGCTGCTCCAGCGGCTCGATGCGTCACCTGTCGAGGGAGGGCTGCGCATCGGCGAGAACGGCCCGCCCGGGCTGCGGCAGGGGGATGTGCTGCAGGCAGTGAACGGCACGCCGCTCAGCGACCCCACGGCCGCCGCCGCCGCGCTCCAGGCCGCGCAGGCGAACGGCTCCGCCCAGATCACTCTCGTTCGCGACGGGCAGCGCGTGCTGCTGACCGTCCCGCTCCGCTAGGAAGACCGCCCCGTGACTTCGCTCCGATCCATCGTCGCCACGCTTGCGCTCGGCGCGACCGCGCTGCAGCCGATCCCGCTGCTGGCCCAGACCGTTCCGCCGCCGGTGCAGGACGCGCCGGCCGGGCCGCCCGCCGACGTGGTCGTCAATATGCGCGGCGTCGAGATCACCGACGTCGCGGACCAGATCTCGCGGATCACCGGCCGCACGCTGATCCTCGACCCGGCAGTGCAGGGCAAGGTGACAGTGACTTCGGCCACGCCGCTCACGCCTTCGGGCGTGTGGGAGCTGTTCCTTTCGGTGCTGCGCGCCAATGGTTTCGCCGCGGTCCGTTCGGGGCGGGCGTGGCGCATCGTTCCGCAGGCGAATGCGGTGCGCGACGGCGGCGTGCCGGGCCGCGGCGTTTCCGGGCAGGAACTGACCACGCGGATGATCCGGCTGGCGAACGTCCCGTCGGGCGAAGTCGCGCGCGTCGTACGGCCGCTGGTCGCGAATTTCGGCAGCGTCGAGCCGCTGACCAGCCCCAATGCGATCGTCGTCACCGACTATGCCGACAATGTCCGCCGCATCGAAGCGATCGCTCGGTCGCTGGACGGCGGCAGCGGATCGACTTTCGCCACGATCAATCTGCAATATGGCAATGCCGCCGAAGTGGCGCAGGCGCTCCAGGGCGTGCTCGCCGCAGACCCGGCGACCGTGGGCGCCACGCGCATCGCCGCCGACGCGCGTTCGAACACGGTGATCGTGCGGGGCACGCCCTCCGCCGTCGCGGAGGCCCGCCGGATCGCCGCGGCGCTCGACACGCCGGGCGGCACGACCGCGATGACTCGCGTGTTCCGCCTGAACTACGCCGACGCTGAATCGGTGACCGCCGTGCTGCAGGGCGTTTTGGGGATCGAGGCGGAAGCAACCAATCCGGTGGCGCGCAGCCTCTCGAGCCGCAGCAGCCAGAGCCTGCGCCCCTCGCCCACCCGGGCGCTGAGCGAGCTGACCTCCGGCAATGCCGCCACTGCCGCCGCAGCGGTAGCGGGCGGGCAGACCGAACGCACGCCGCTGACGAGCGGCGGCAACGAGGGCCAGCCGGCACAGGGCTTTTCGACGCCCGAGGTCACGGTGCAGCCCGCGCCGGACATCAACGCCGTGGTGGTGCGCGGCACGCCCACCGCAGTCGCATCGATCGAGGCACTGATCACCGAACTCGACGTGCGCCGCCCGCAGGTGCTGATCGAAGCAATCATCGCCGAGATCCAGGGCGACGACGCCGAAACGCTGGCGATGCAGATCGGCACCAGCGGCGCGGTGCTCGACCAGGTGGAAGGCATCGGCACCTCGTTCGGCAATCCGGGGCCGTCGCTGGGAACGATCCTGACGGCGCTCGGCGTGCCGGCGGGTCAGCTGCTTGGCGAGGGACTCACGGGCAATATCGCGTTCGGCGACGATTTCTCGGTCCTGCTGCGCGCGATCGGCGTGTCGGAGCGTGCGAACCTGCTGTCGGCGCCGCAGACGATGGCGGTGGACAACACGCCCGCCGAGATCGTGGTGGCGCAGGAGGTTCCGTTCGTCACCGGATCGATCCTCACCGGCAACACCGACGTCGCGCCCTATACGTCGATCGAGCGCAAGAACGTGGGCCTCACGCTGCGCGTCCTGCCGCGGATCAACGCCGGCGATACGATCCGGCTCGAGGTGAGCGTCGAAGCCTCGTCGATCGCGCCGATCCAGGTGCAGGGCGCGGCGGATATCATCACCAACCAGCGCTCGGTAATCAACACCGTCCTTGCCGACAACGGCAGCACCTATGTCCTCGGCGGTCTGATTTCCGACGACTATACCGACTCGCGCCGGCAAGTGCCGGTGCTGGGTGACATTCCGATCCTGGGCGAGCTGTTCAAGTCGCGATCGGAACGGCGGTTGAAACGGACCCTGTTCATCTTCATCCGCCCCACCATCCTGCGCGACGGCGCCGACGCGGCGGCGGTGGCACAGGACCGCTACAACCGGCTGCGTGCCGACGAACTGGAGAGCATCGAGCGCGAGAGTCTGTTGCTCAAGCCGCCGACGCCCCGGCTGACAGTGGAGATCGACGGGATCTACTGATCCTCGCCGGCGGGCAGCGGCACGCGCACCCGGGCGGTACCGCGCGAGAAATAGGCCGCGTCGATCGCGAGCGATTCGAGCCGCCAGCCATCGATGCTCTCGCCAAGCGCCAGCGTGCGGCTTTCGCCCTGCGCGGTTTCGGCAAAGGCGACGGCATCGCGCCCGATCCGACCGACGATGCCGGTGAGTCGCGGCGCATCGGCGGGAAGCGCGATTTCGCCGGAAGCCGCTCCGAAGAGCGGGCGTGCATAGGCCGCGTCGAGTGGCGGCGGAGCCTTCGGCACTGCAAGCGGCCCAGGTGCGGGCGCCGGTTCCGCCGGCACTGGCGCGGGCGCTCGCAGCAACAGCAGCGGCTGTGCGACGGCCGCGAGGGCGGCGGCGACCAGCGCCGCCCGCAGCGGACGCGAGATCAGCGCCATGCCGCCACTGCCTCGCCTTCCAGCCGGATGCCGCCTTCGGGGAGCGGCGCGAGCGCCCAACCGCGCAGGCGAACGAGCGGCGACCCGCGTTCCAGCGCATCCGCCAGCGCTAGCACTGATTTTTCCGGGCCGGAGAGCCGCAGCTTCACCGCGACGAGCCCCACCGGCGCCCGGGCGAGGGAAAGCTCCTCGACCAGCAGGCCCCCCTGCCCCGCCGCCGCACGGATGCGACGGGCGAGCTGCCTGCGCGCCGCCATCGCATCGGGCGCCTCGATCGCCGAGGCAGGCGCGACGAGCGGCGGCGCGACGGCCGCAGGCGCATCGGCAAGCAATGCCAGCCGCGCGCGCTCGGCACGCGCCTCGGCGAGCCTCCCGAGAGCGGCCCCGGTCGCTGGGGCGAGCAGCAGCGCGAGAACAAGCCCCGCGAGACCGCCGATCGCGAGCGGAGGCAGGCGCATCATTCGCCGCGTTCCTCGAAACGGACGCGCAACCCGGATTCGTCGCCGGCCTGGCCGGTCTCCCGCAGACCGGCAAGCTCCGGCGCGCGGCGCAGCGCAGCACGCAGCCGATCCGGATCGGGCGCGAACACTTCGACGGCGAGTGCACCATCCCCCCCGCGCGCGACCCGGCGGAGCACCGCATCCTCGGGCAAGGCGCGGGCAAGCGCTTCGATCGTGGCGCTCGGGCCGGGGCGGGCGAGCATCGCCGCCAATTCGGCCCGCGCGGCCAGCCGGGCCGCCTCGGCCGCCCGGCGCGGCGCGACACGTTCGCGGAGCACCGCCGTGGCTGCCTCGGCGCGAGCGGTCAGGCGGTTCGCGAGCAGCAGCGTGGCAAGGGGACCGGCCGCGAGCAGCAATGCGAGCATTCCGGCCCCAATCCATTCCGCGCGCGAGGCGACGCGCGGCGGCATGGGACGCGCCAGGCGCGCCGACACAGCCGGCAAGCCGCCGCGCCAGGCCGCACCTATCCGATCGGCCAAGCTGCTGGCGCGCGCGGGCGGCGGATCGACAGGATCGGGCTTGGGCAAGTCCATCGGCGCCGCCGATACTCCAGTGCGGGGGGCTCCGCATAGCTTCAGCGGGGCGCAGACACAAAGCTGACGCACATGTGTCACCGCTTCGCCATCAGCCGTCCATCACCGCGTAAAGCAGGATCGCCACAGCTCGCTCTCGAACCGAGTCGCCCGTTGCGACTCGGGCTTTGGGGGTATCCGCGATGACCGACCAGACCGACCTGAGCCTCGGCTATACCGACGGCGACATCGACACCAACAACACCGGCGCCATCTCGCTGAACTCGCTGGTCGACCAGCGCCTCTCGCGCCGTCAGACGCTGCGCAGCGGCGCCTCGGCCGCGGCGGTCGCGGTGTTCGGCGGCACAGTGCTGACCGCCTGCGACGAAGCCACCACGAGCTCCGATGCACCGCCGACCGTGACCGCAGGATCGAGCGGCGCGACGACGGCGGGACGGATGGTGACGCTCACCGGCACGGCATCCGACAACGGGACGGTCGGCGCGGTGGCCTGGGCGCAGACCGGCGGCCCGACCGTGACGCTCAGCAGCCCGAACGCCAACACCACGACCTTCCTGGCGCCCAGCGTGGCCGAGCCGACCACCCTCACCTTCCGCTTCACTGCCGCTGATGAAAACGCGCAGACGACGAGCGCGACCACGACCGTCACGGTCAGCCCGGCGGTGCTCGGCTTCACCGCAGTCCCCAAGAACCGCAATGACATCGTCACCGTGCCTGAAGGCTATACGGTGACCGTGATGACCGCGCTGGGCGATCCGCTGGCTGCGGGCGTGCCGGCGTTCAGGAACGACGGCTCCGATACCGATTATGCCAACCGCATCGGCGATCATGGCGACGCGCTCTACTGGTACGGCCTGAGCAGCTCGGGCACGCGTGACGACAACAGCTCGACGCGCGGGCTGCTGGTGCAGAACCACGAGAACCTCAACGTCCAGTATCTCCACCCCGCCGGCCCGACCGCGCCCGGCGGCGTCCGCCCGGAAGCCGAGGCGATCAAGGAGATCGAGGCGCACGGCGTCAGCGTCACCGAATATCGCCGGACGAACGGCGCCTGGGCTTATGTGCAGGACAGCGCATTCAACCGCCGCATCACGCCGAACACGCCTACCGTGCTGCACGGTCCGGTGCGCGGCACCAGCTGGGTGGTCACTGCCTATTCGCCGACCGGTGTCGCCGGCCGCGGCACGATCAACAACTGCGCCAACGGCCACACCCCCTGGGGCACGAACCTGACGTGCGAAGAGAATTGGGCGGGCTATTTCCGTCGCAGCGGCGACGATGCGCTGCGCAGCGCCAAGGAACTGACGTCGCTGCGCCGCTATGGCGTGACCAGCAGCAGCGGCAACTATCTGTGGTCGACGGTGACGCCGGCGGACGCCAGCAGCACCATCTTCCGCAAGTGGGATGCGCGCGCCACGGCCGGAACGCCCACCAGCGACTTCCGCAACGAACCCTTCCAATATGGCTGGGTCGTCGAACATGATCCCTATGACAAGAATGCGGCGCCGCGGAAGCGCACCGCGCTCGGCCGCATGGGGCATGAAGGTGCCTGGCTGAGCCGTGCGGAAGCCGGCAAAAAGCTCGCCGTCTATATGGGCGACGATTCGCGCGGCGAATATTTCTACAAATATGTGTCGAACGCGAGCTGGGACGCGGCGGACGCGACTTCGGCCAACCGCCTCGCCATGGGCGACAAATATCTCGACCAGGGCACGCTCCACGTCGCGCGGTTCAACGCCGACGGCACCGGCCAGTGGCTCCCGCTGACGTTCGGGCAGGTTCCGAACCGTCCGGCCGCCGGCGCGGATCCGGAATATGTCTTCGCCGATCAGGCCGACATCCTCGTCAACGCCCGCCTCGCCGCGGACGCCGTGGGTGCGACGGGCATGGACCGTCCGGAATGGACCGCGACCAACATGGTGAACGGCGAGGTCTATCTCACCCTCACCAACAACAATGCGACGGTGCGCCCGCTGAACGGAACGAACGCCGCCAACCCGCGCCACTACAACGATCCGAAGGGCACTTCGGCCCAGCGCGGCAATCCCAACGGCCATATCATCCGCATCCGCGAAAATGGGGACGATCCGGCCGCAGCGGGCTTTACCTGGGACATCTATCTGTTCGGTGCGGGTTCGGACCTCGATCCGAACAACATCAACGTCTCGGGCCTCACCGCCGGCAATGACTTCTCGAGCCCGGACGGGATCTGGTTCTCGCGACCGACGAACCCGGCGGGCCTGGTGAACCCGGTGCTGTGGATCCAGACCGACGACGGCGCCTACACCGACGTCACCAACAACCAGATGCTCGCCGCGATGCCCGGCCGCGTCGGCGACGGCGGTGCGCGAACCATCACCAACACGGGTGCGAACGGCGCGACCGCAACCCAGGCGACTCGCGTCGGCAAGCCGGCGACGGACGCGACGGTGAAGCGCTTCCTGATCGGCCCGGTCGAGTGCGAGATCACCGGCGTCGACAGCACGCCGGACGGCCGCACGCTGTTCGTCGGCATCCAGCATCCCGGCGAGGACGGCACTCCTGCCGCGCCGACCTCCAACTGGCCTGCCAATCAGAACGGCGCCGCCCCGGCCGGCACGCGGCCGCGCTCGGCGGTGGTCGCGATCACCAAGAACGACGGCGGCGTGATCGCGCTCTGATCGATCGCACGCGCAACGAGGAGGGGAGGTCGCTCGCGCGGCCTCCCCCTTTTTCGTGGACCCCGTGCGAAGCGCGGCGCACCGGCCGCGCTTCGGATCAGGTGTCGGTGCGGCTGATGATGTTGGCGGTACCGTCCACGGTGATCGAAATCAGATGGGCAGTCCCGTCCTGGCAGGTCGCGCGCCAGGTGGGCAGGTTCTGAACATCGTCGACCCGTTCGGACGCAGTGACGTTCTGGCACTGGAGCCCGGCGTCGCGAATCGCGCGAATGAAGACGACGTTACGCTCGGACTCACCCATTTCGAACATCGCCGCCTGAACGTTGGTGGCGACGAGATTGCCGCCGTCCTCGACCACGGGCTCGGCCGGCTGGACGGTCTGATCCGATTCCGGCGCCTCGGTGCAGCCCGCTAGCGCGAGCGCGGCCACGCCGGCCGCAATGATCCACTTGCTCATGTTCGTCGCTCCTCCTCAGCTCCAGAACGCTTCGTCACCCGATCGCAGCGCGTGCGAAGCCTCCCCCGGCAATGCCGCAGCCGTCCCGGAAGTTCCGGGCGGAACCGCCGATCAATGCCGATAGGCGTTCGGCAGACGCCCGTCCGGCGGGGTGAGATAACGATCGCGCAGCCGCTGCTGACGGGTTTCGAGCGGCTGCTCGACGCCGTCGACGAACACCATCGTCGCCGCCGTCCCGACCTCGAGCGGATCGCCGTCCCAGATCACCACATCGCCGCGGCGGCCCGGACGCAGCGAGCCGATCTCGCCGCCCATGCCGAGTGCCTCTGCCGGACCCGAACTGATCGCCGCGAAGGCAGCGCCCCAATCGAGTCCGGTCTCGCCCGGAACCCGCGAAAGCCCGACCAGATTGCCGGCATATTGCTTCACCCAGCGCACCTGATGGGCCTCGTCGTTGAACAGGCCGATCGCGATTTTCACTCCGGCCGCGCGCATCCGGCCGAGGTTCGACTGGGTGGCGGCGAGCTGTTCGAACGAGGCCGGCAGATCGTTGAGCGCGGCGGCGATCACCGGCACGCCGGCTGCCGCAATGCGCGGAGCGACCGTCCAGCCCTCGGTCGCACCGACCAGGACGAGATCGAGATCGGGAAACTCGCTCGTGAGATCGAGGACGGTCAGAATGTCCGATCCGCGCTCGACATGGACCAGCAGCGGCACGCGCCCCTGCACCACCGGCGCCAGCGCCGCGGCATCGAGCCGCGTGAGGAACGCGTCGCGGCCGCGATCGGCGAAGGCCGCCGGATCGCGCGCATAGTCGCGTGCCTCCATCAGCGCGTTGCGCAGCATCGCGAGCGCGGCCGGGCGGCTGCCGCCCGCCGTGCGGGCGCCGGCTTCGCCATATTCCATGTACTGGAACGCGCGCGGCGCGGTGACCGCGTCCATGTCCGCTCCAAGGTCGATCACCGCGCCCTGGCCGGCGAAAATCGACTCGCCGGTGCCGGGAGCGACGACCGCGCGGGTGACGCCTTCGGCCCGGTTCAGCGCGATCGCGCTGGCGAGCGGATTGACCGCCGGGGCGACATCCAGCGCGGCGTGAAAGGGCGAATCGTCGGCGCTGGTATCGTTCGTTTCGGAGACGCCGGAAATCTCGACAATGCCAAGCCGACTGAACCCTGCAACGATGCCGGGCGACACCCATTTGCCCTGCGCATCGACGGTGCGGAGCCCCGCGGGAACGGCGACGTTCGTACCGGCGGCGACGACACGGCCGTCGCGGATCACGACCGTGCCACCCTCCACTGGCGCCGAGCCGTCACCGATCACGAGCCGCGCGTTGGTGATGGCGACATCCTGCGCAGCGGCGGGAATCGCGGCGGCGAAAACCGCTGCGATCGCGGTCGCGGAAAGCATCATGCGCTTCATCGTCACATCCCCTGCCCCGGCTGGCCGAGCTCGAAGTCCGACACCGGCCGCAACTCGGGATTGTTCATGTCGTACAATAGAGCGCCATCGACCCACACCATCTGCGGGCGCGTGTAAACGCTGAACGGATTGCCGTTCCACAGCACGAGATCGGCCATCTTGCCGGCGCGGATGCTGCCGGTCTGGTCCGCGATGCCGAGCACGCGCGCAGGATTGATTCCGAGCCAGCGCCAGGCATGTTCCTCGCTGATGTCCATTCCGGCGCGGATGCCGGCGGCACGTGCCTTGGCGACTTCCTGATTGAGCCGCTGGATGCCGTTGGCATCGTCCGAATGGATCAGTGCGCAGGCACCCTGATCGTCGAGGATCGCGAGATTGGCGTCGGTTTCGTCATAGGCTTCGAGCTTGAAACCCCACCAATCGGCCCAGACCGCTGCGCATGTATCGCTTTCGCGGAGCAGATCGGCGATCTTATAGGCTTCGACCGCGTGGTGGAACGCAGTGACGCGATAGCCGAACTCACGCGCCATATCGAGGACCACCGCCATCTCGTCGGCGCGGTAGCAATGGTTCTGGATCAGGATTTCGCCGTCGAGCACGCCGCGCAGGGTATCCATGCCGATATCGCGCGCGGGCGGATCCCCGCCCTCGGCCTCATATTTGTCCCACTTGCGATCATATGCCTGCGCCTCCGCCCAGGTCTGGCGATTGACCGCGAGATTGCCCATCCGCGTCGAAGGCATCCGGTTGCGCGAGCCATAGACGCGCTTCGGGTTTTCGCCGCACGCCATCTTGAGCCCATAGGGGGCGCCCGGGAAGCGCATGCCCTGCACCGTCCGCGCATAGACATTCTTCACCGTGACCGAGCGCCCGCCCATCAGGTTCGCCGAGCCGGGCAGGATCTGAAGCGTGGTCACTCCGCCATTGGCGAGCGCGCGGGAAAAGCCGGGATCCTGCGGCCAGACGCTGTGTTCGGCCCAAACCTCGGGCGTCGTGGGCGCGGTCGCTTCATTCCCGTCGGAGACCGCCGCCACCGAGGGCGAAGGATAGTCGCCCAGATGGCTGTGCACGTCGATGATGCCGGGCGTGAGATAGCTGCCCGCCCCGTCGATCACCGTCACGCCGGCGCGGGCCGCGAGATCGGATCCGACCTCGACGATCCGCCCGTCGCGGAACAGCACCGCGCCGTTCTCGATCCGGCCACCCTCGCCGTCCAGGATGGTGACGTTGGTGACGAGCGTCGGCACCCCCGCATAGGGCCGATAGGTCGAGGGGTAGGGATCGCGCGAGTAGCTCTCCCCCCGCGCGTCCGCATCGGACGATGCCGAGGCGCTGGAAGTGCCGCCGGCGCCCGCGGCGGCACAGCCCGCGAGCGCGACGGCCGCGCCCAGCATGAGGATCGATCGAAGCAAGCGGCAGTCTCCCATCAAGTCGTCGCGGGTCGCGTGTGCGCGCTCTTGATCGCGGGCCGGCGTCCGCTTGGCAAGGGACAAGACGATTTCGCACCCGCAACCTTCGCGCGCGACGAGAAAAGCTGGCCCACCGTGGACGCACGGACATTTTCAATATGGAAACATGTCGTTATGCTCCTCCTGCCGGGCGCCTTCCGCGCCCGGTGCGTAGGACGTGTCGAGTGACGATGCACGGGCAGACGCCAGGAACGGCAACGATGCCGGCCAGACGGCGACTAGCGGCATATCTCGCCGCCGCCGCGGCTCTGTGCGGCCTTGTCGAGCTGATAGGCGGCTGGTCCCTCGGCCTCCGGTGGCTCCGCGGCTTCGGCGTCGAAGGCCACCCGATCTGGCCGTGGACGTCGGTGGGCTATATCGTGCTGTCGCTCGGCTATCTGGCGGGCCTGCTCGGGCACAAACGCCTCGCGCGCCGGATCTGGATTGCGCCGCTCGTCATTGCCGGCGCCTCGATCGCGCAGATTCTGGGCGGCTTCAGCCTCGGCACCGACACGTTGCTGTTCGCCGACGCGCTGCGCGACTATCCGCTCGACGCGGCGGGCCGGCCAACGCTGAATTCGGCGGCCTCGATCCTGCTCCTGACGTGCGCCGGCTATGTAAGCGTCAGCGGAAAGCTGCGCGGGGCGGATCGCTTTCTTTTGGGCGAGCACGCCAACCTGCTGGCGAGCGCGAGCCTCGGCCTGGGTATCCTCGCGGCGCTGCTTGCGATCTTTTCCTCGCTGTCGCAGCAGTCGTCGGGCCTGTTCACCGGTGCGCTTCCCGCCGGAATCATGGCGGTGCTGCTGTCGACCGCGTGCATCGTGTGGAACGTCGACTTCGGCCGGCACCGCCTTCTGAGCCGCCGTCACGTCGATTGGCGTGCGATCGCGGGATTGCTGCCGGTGGTGCTCTTTTTTCCGGTCGTGCCCTCGCTGCTCGAAGTGGCGCTCACCGACGCCGATCTGATGTCTCCGCTGGCGCGGGAGATGATCGTCGTGTTCGGCAACATCGCGATCGTGGCGGTCGTCACGTATTGGGCTGTCGTCAGGCTCGCGCACGAACAGGCGCTGCTGACCGACTTCAATGAGGCGCTCGAATTCACGACCATCGTGCTGGTGACCGAGGACGGGCGAATCAGCCACTGGTCGCGCGGATGCGAACAACTCTATGGCTGGAGCGCCGCGGAAGCACGAGGCAAGCGGAAGTACGAACTACTGCGGTCCCGATGCGAGCAGGATTGGCAAACGGGCCTCCCCCGCCGCACCGGACCCGATGTGCAGCAACTGGTGGAGCAACGCCGCGACGGAAGCGAAGTCACCGTTCTCGAGCGAACCCGTCGCGTGGAGCGACCGGGGCGCGAGCCGCTGGTCATCTGCAACATCTCCGACGTTTCGTGCGAGGCCGAGGCGATGGCCGCGCTCCGGGCGAGCGAGGATCGGCTCGCGATCGCGATGTCGGCGCATGAACTCGGCATTTTCGAATGGGATGTGCAGACGGGAGCGATCACCTGGTCCCCCGGCACCGAACAACGGCTCGGCCTCGCGCCGAACGCGATCGGCGACTTCGAAAGCTGGCGGGCACAGGTGGAACCGGAGGATGTCCAGCAAATCCTCGACACGATCGCCAGAGCCGTCGCCGATCGCGCCGAGCGCTTCACCTTCCGATACCGTTTCCTTCAGCAGAGCGGCACCGTCCGCGCCGTCGAGGGATCGTCACGCGCATTCTACGATGCCCAGGACAATCTGGTACGCACCGTCGGAGTGATCATGGACGTCAGCGAGCGCGAGGAGCGCGAGATGGCGCTGCGCGCGCGGGAGGCGCAGCTGCGCTCGGTGCTCGAGACCGTGCCCGACGGGATGGTGGTGGTCGACGAGATGGGCAAGATCCGCGAATTCAGCGCAGCGGCAGAAGCGTTGTGGGGCTATCGCGCCGGGGACGTCGTGGGCAGGGACTATACGCTGCTCATTCCACAGGACCAGCGCGAGCGGGTCATGACATCGCTGGGAGAATTTCTTCGCGCGGGAGACAGTGATCTCGTCAGCCGGGCCGCCACCGCAGTGGGAGAACATGCCGATGGACGCCGCTTCCCGCTGGAGGGAAGAGGCGGAGTCATGCGGGTCGACGGAGGCGTTCTGTTCACTTTCTTCTTCCGCGACATTTCCGAACGGCTGGCTGCCGAGGAGCGGCTGAGCGATCTCAACGCCGAGCTGGCCCATGTTTCGCGGCAGAGCGCGATGAGCGAACTGGCGGCGGACATCGCGCACGAACTGAACCAGCCACTGAGCGCGACCGCAAATTTCCTGTCCGCTGCGCGCATCCTGATCGAGCAGCAGGGCGATGCCGATCGCATTTCCGAGCTGCTTCGCATGGCCAACGAACAGATCCAGCGCGCCGGCGAGATCATCAGGCGGATGCGGGCGTTCATGTCCAAGGGTGAGGTCGAGATCGGAGCGGAATCGCTCGAGCAGACGCTGCGTGACGCTGCCGAGCTGGTTCTCGTCGGCACCGGGCAGTTCGACATCGACGTGACCTATTCGCTGGATCCTGCCGCTCGGCTGATCTTCGCAGACCGCATTCAGATCCAGCAGGTGCTGGTAAATCTGCTGCGCAACGCGATCGACGTTCTGCGCAATTCGCCGACGAGCGAGCGCAGCATCCACATCGCCTCGCGCAAGCTTAACGAGCAATTCATCGAAGTAAGCGTGAGCGATACCGGACCCGGAATAAAAGATACGGTTCTAAAACAATTGTATACCCGTTTCGTTACGACGAAACAGAATGCCGGAATGGGTATTGGTCTTTCGATCAGCAGGCGTATCATTGAGGCGCATGGTGGTACGCTGGAAGCGGAGAACCGTCCTGAAGGCGGCGCGACATTCCGGTTCACCGTACCGGCAGTAAGGGAGTTGGAGGAAGCGTGACACGAACAATCTACATCGTCGATGATGACGACCCCGTCCGCGCATCGCTCCACGGCCTGTTGTCGGTGAAATCGGATCTCGTGATCCGCGGCTTTCGCACGGGCGATGCGTTCCTTGCCGAATCCGCCGAGCTCGACCGGGGCGTCCTGCTGCTCGACTTCCACATGCCGGGTTCGACCGGGCTCGACGTACTGCTCGCGATTCAGGACGATCCCCGCTTCGCGGCAGTGATCCTGACTGGCCAGGGCAATGTCGATCTGGCCGTGAAAGCCATGAAGGCCGGCGCGCTCGACTTCATAGAAAAGCCCTATGAGGCCGAAACGCTGCTGCGAATCGTCGATGCCGCCTTCTCCCGGCTCGAAGAGGATAGCGAGGAGGCCGCCCGCGTCGCCGCAGCGCAGGCGAAGATCGACAAGCTCAGCCCGCGGGAAACCGATGTGCTGAAGGGGCTGATCGAAGGGCGCTCGAACAAGATCATCGCCTATGAGCTCGACATCAGCCCGCGCACGGTGGAGATCTATCGCGCGAACCTGATGGAGAAGCTCGAGGTCCGCAGCCTTTCGGAGGCCTTGCGCATCGCCTTCGCCGCCGGGTTGTTCCCAAAGGAAGAGGTCCAGGCGTCCTAAAGACCCGAATCGGTCCATTCCGGCAGCAGTGCAACGAGCTGGGCCGCCGCATGCTGCTGCTGCACGAAGACCAGCCGATCGTCGGGACCGGAGGGTTCCGGGGGCTCGGCAGTGAGCACCACGATCCGAAGCCAGCGCGCCTCGTCCTGCAGGGCCTCGGCCCATTCGGCGCGATCCTCCGCGGCGATTGCCTCGTCGGTAACCAGCACTGCCCTGCCGCGCGTGCGGTGCATCACCGGATCGTGAAATTCGCTGGCGGTCAGCACGTCGACACCATGCATCGAGAGCCGGGCGGCCATCGTGCTGCGAACGCCCGCGTCGCGGACGAGGAGCACGATCAGCAGTGATTTGGCAGGCACATCGCCCTCCCGGTCAAGGCGGTAAACAGCGGGCGCGGCATGATAGTCCGGGAGGGAAATCGTCTCCCTCCCGGAGTTATACCTAGGCCGGCATACGGCACGGGTGGAGCATCAGAACTTCGCCGAAAGCTCGAGATACCCGTAACGCGTGTCGCCGGTGTCGGGCGCATTGGGCGCTTCTTCGAGGAACCGGCCCTTGGCCAGATAGGCGCCGCCCGCTTCGAGTCGCAGGGTACCGGGCACCAGCCAGTAGCGCACGCGCGCTTCGGCCTGGGTGCCGGCATAGCTACCCGAATTGCCGCTGGCATCGCGAACACCCGCGCCGACGAAGGCATCGGTGCTGCTTTCCAGCCACAGGCCGCGCACGAAGAGCGACATATCGAGACGTGCGTTCGGCTCGGCGTCGAACCGGATGCCGGGCGAGACGATGTTGGCGCCCTTCACCGCGCCATAGATCGAGGTCGGGCCGAAATCCGAACGACGCGTGCCGTAAAGCGCATCGAAGCGGCCATAGGACGCGTCGGCGCCGTCACCCGTGGCGAGATCGAACGCCAGCGCGACGCGCGGCGACCAGCCGGTGGCGAAGGTGTAGCCGGCCTCGGCGTGCAGCATCGCCGCTTCGACGTCGAGCTCGCCTGCAGTCGGAGCGGTTCCTGCACGGATCGACCCGAACTGGCCGGCCGCCTCGAAATCGAAATCGACGACGCCTGCTTCGGGATCACGCGCGAAGCGGCCGCCGACCGTCACCAGCTTCCGATCTCGGGTCGGACGGGCGACGCTGTCGTTTTCGGCGAAGCGATACACATAGGCCTCACCGGTCGCGCCGGCGATCACGCCGGTGGTGACGCTGCCGCCGAAGAAGGTGACAGTGTTCGAGACGCGGTCGAGCTCGACCTCGTTGTCGCGCAGCGCGGCGTCGTCGCTCGGAAGCGTGTCGAACGGCCGGGTCCAGAAGAAGATCGCCTTGCGATCGCCCGCGCCTTCCCATTCGGCGCGAACACCGGCGTAGCTCACGACCGAGTTGGAGAAGCCGGGGATGCCCACGAGGCGGCCGGAGCCGATCTCCTGCGTGAAGCGGCCTCCCGAGAGGGTGAGCGTGCCGCCGGCGACGCCGGCGATGTCGAACGCGCCATAGGCCTGAAGCGGTTCGATGGTGTTGACAGAGCTGGTGCTGAGTGCGGCAGTGTCGCCATCGGGCATGTAAAGGCTGCGCCCGTCGCGCAGTTCGCCGACCAGCCGCACCGGACCGGCGGCAAGCTCGGCCTTCACGCGGGTGCGTGTCGAGACGAAGCTGTCTTCCTCGAGGCCGCTCGCGCGGAACTGGCCATCCAGCGCTTCGCCGCGCACCCGCACATCGCCCTCGATGCTGAAGCGGAGCGAGTCACTCGCGTCCTGAGCGAAGGCGGAAGCCGGCATGGCTGCGGCGACGGCGAACGCGGTGGCGGCAGCGAAGCGGCGCGGCGAAAGGCGGTTCATTGGCAGTGTTCCTGATCGTGAGTGTCGCCTTTTTATAGGAGGACAATCTCACCGCTCGACAAACGTCCGCCTCCGTAATGATACGCAGACTAGCTAACAACAACATGATCTTATGCGATTTTCTCTGCACGGCGCGGTCCGCCGCGCCGAATCATCCTCCTATAATGGCCTTGGCTCGCCCTGCTGCGGCACCTGACCTTCTTGTCCACAACTCCGGATTCTTCCCATGCTATCAACCTTCAACAACTGGCCGTTGGCGCGGAAGATGCTCGCCGTCTTCGCCACAATCGCGCTGCTTTTCTCCATCCTCGGCGTCGCCGCGATCATGGGCGCCCAGCGCCTCAGCGCGGTCGCGAGCGCGCACGTCGATCGCGGCATCGCCGGGACGGCCGCGCTCGGCGACGTGCGGTCCGAGCTGCGCGAGCATCGGATCATCCTCTGGACCCGAATGAACGCCACCTCTTCGGAGGAACTCCGTTCGCTCGACCAGCGCTATGCGAACAGCAAGCAGGCGCTCGTCGAGGCGCTCGACAAGTTCGCGCCGCTCGCCGGCGAGTATCAGACTCAGTTCGACCGCCTCGTGCAAGATGTCGAGACGCTGGAACGCGGCAACGAGCAGATTATCGACGCCCACCGGGCTGGCGGAAGCGCAGCCGCTGTGCCTCTCATGAAATCCGAAGGACTCGACCTTTCCAACAAGGCGCTGGAAGACGCGCGGGAGCTCATCGAGCTGGCCGCCGAGCGTGCGGCGCGGAACGACGCCGCCGGCGACGCCATGGCGAGGGGCGTGCTGTATCTGACGCTAGGCATTCTCGTCGTGGCGTTCGGCGTGCTGTTCGGAATCTGGCGTTTGATCGGGCGCACCGTTGCGGCTCCGCTCGCCCAGGTTTCCAACACCACCAAGACGCTCGCGGAAGGCGGCCAGGCGGTAGTCCCCTATCGCGACCGCAAGGACGAGCTGGGCGAGATCGCCAATGCCGTCGAACAGTTCCGCGTGGCAGCCGTGGCGCGCACCGAAGCGGCCGCCCGCGAGGCGGCCGACCAGCAGATCGTCACGCAGTCGCTCGCCCGCAGCCTGGCCGCGCTTACCGAGGGCGACCTGACGGCAGAGGTGACGGCGGAGTTCCCGACCGCCTATGCAGGGCTGAAGAGCGACTTCAACGCCGCGCTCGCCAGCCTGCGCGACCTGATCGGATCGGTGATGGAATCGACTGCGGCGATCCGCACCGGATCGGGCGAGATCGCACAGGCGAGCGAGGATCTCGCGCGTCGCACCGAAGCCAATGCAGCCAGCCTGGAAGAAACCTCGGCTGCCGTCGCGCAGATGGACGATCGCCTCAAGGCGACCGCCGGCGCGGCGGTGCGCACGGTGGAGCGTGCCGACGGCGCCATCGCCACCGTTTCGGGCGGCCGCGCGGTGGCCGACGAGGCAGTGCAGGCGATGGCGCGCGTGGCGGACGGTGCCAAGGGCATCGACAGCGTGATCGAAGGGCTCGACAAGATCGCGTTCCAGACGCGTGTTCTGGCGATGAACGCCGCCGTCGAGGCGGGTCGTGCGGGTGAAGCGGGCCGCGGATTCGCGGTCGTCGCCGATCTCGTCTCGGCGCTCGCGATGCGTTCCGAAGAGGAAGCGGCCCGCGCCCGCGACCAGCTGACCGCCACCCAGACCGACATCGTCGCAGCGGTGGACATGGTGCAGAAGGTCGATGGCGCGCTCGCCAATATCACCGGCGACGTGAGCGAGGTTCACGCCCTGCTCAACGACATGGCTGCGGACAACCAGGCGCAGTCGGCCGCGATCAGCCAGATCGCGACCGCAGTGGGATCGATGGACCAGTCGACCCAGCAGAACGCCGCGATGGTCGAACAGACCTCGGCCGCCGCGCGCAACCTTTCGACCGAAGTCACTACGCTGGCGGATAATGCGGGACGCTTCCGGATCGGCGCCGAGGCCCGCTCGCGCACCTCGGTTCGGTCGGTCGCGGCGCCGCTGACCAGCTCCGCGGAAAAAAAATCCGCAGGCTACTCCTCGCCCGTCAAGGCGCTGCCGGTGGCGGCGATGGCGAACGGCAAGGCGAACGGCCACGCAGCAGCGCAGGAGGACTGGACCTCCTTCTAAGCGGTTCAGCTTCAACGACTTTCAAGGGCGCCCGGCACTCAGCCGTGGCGCCCTTTTTTCGTGCCTCACACCAGCGGACAGAGCGCCCGGGGCGCCGGCGCGCGGGCGAACATTCTCGCGTTTCTGGATTTGCCCCCGGAAGCCCTTTCGAACGTATCTGCACAATCGCTTCTATAACGGCCCTACCGGGACATCAGCGCAACTGCTGCCGTCCCAACCAATCGCGCAGGGGTTCAGGGGTCGGCGCGTTCTGGTGTGTACCTCAAATCACAAGGAGCGCTCCATGCACTGGTTCAGATCTTCTGCGCCGATCCGCCTCAAGCTCAAGATCGCCTTCGGAACGATGGCGGCGCTGCCTGCCATCCTCGCTCTCGCCGCACTGCTGCAGGGTGCCTGGATCACTGCGGCGATGGGCGCGGCGCTGACGCTGGTGGCGGTCGTTCAGGGCATGCGCTTCCGCAGCGCGATCGCCGATCCGTATGTCGCCACCGTCGTCCGGATGGAGGGGCTTGCCGCGGGCGATCTCGATACGCCGATCGAATTCACCGACTATACCGACTGCGTCGGCCGCATGACGCGGGCGATGTTCACCTTCCGCGACACCGCGCGTGCACAGCAACAGGCAGCAGCCGAGCAGGAAATGGTCGTCGGCGCACTCGCCGGGAGCCTCACCGCAGTGACACACGGCGACCTGACCGCAGAGGTGACGACGGAGTTCCCGCCGACCTATGCCGCGCTCAAGAACGACTTCAACGCCGCCCTGGCGAGCCTGCGCGAGCTGATCGGTTCGGTGATGGAATCGACGAGCGCGATCCGCACGGGATCGGGCGAGATCGCCCAGGCGAGCGAGGATCTCGCGCGCCGGACCGAAGCCAATGCCGCCAGCCTTGAGGAGACCACTGCGGCGGTCAGCCAGATGAACGAGCGGCTGCGCGCCACCGCCAGCGCGGCGACCAGCACGGTCGAGCGCGCCGACGGCGCCATCGCCACCGTTTCGGGCGGCCGCGCGATCGCCGACGAGGCGGTGCAGGCGATGGGCCGTGTGAGCGAAAGCGCCAAGGGCATCGACAGTGTGATCGAGGGGCTCGACAAGATCGCGTTCCAGACGCGCGTGCTCGCGATGAACGCCGCTGTCGAGGCGGGTCGTGCCGGCGAGGCGGGACGCGGCTTCGCGGTCGTCGCCGATCTCGTCTCGGCGCTCGCGATGCGTGCCGAGGAAGAAGCCGGCCGCGCTCGCGACCAGCTGACCGCCACCCAGACCGACATCGTCGCGGCGGTGGATATGGTGCAGAAGGTCGATGGCGCACTGGCCGACATCAGCGGCGACGTGAGCGAGGTCCACGCGCTGCTCAACGAGATGGCTGCCGACAACCAGGCGCAGTCGACCGCAATCAGCGAAATCTCGACCGCGATCACCACGATGGACCAGTCGACCCAGCAGAACGCCGCGATGGTGGAGGAAACCTCGGCCGCCGCGCGCAACCTGTCGAGCGAAGTCACCACGCTGGCCGACAAGGCGTCGATGTTCCGCGTCGACACCGGCAACGCTCCGGCCCCGCGCAGCTTCGCGCCCGCGCGCAAGCCGGCAGCTTCGCCGGGCAATGGCATGTCCGGCAGGGCGCTGCCGCCAGCGGCGGTGAATGGCTCCGCAAGCCACTCCAGCGGACAGGACTGGACGACCTTCTGAAGCCGACTGACGCTGGAACGAAACGGGCGCCGCCACATCGCGGCGCCCGTTTTTGCTTCGCATCGGCGCGCCGGTCGGCGCCGAAACGACCTCCGGCCAAACCCCTATTTCCGCCGCGTAAACCATCCGGGCCCCGCGACTGCACTATAATGAAGCAAACGGGCCGCCACAGGGAAAAGCGAGTCCGTGGTTCCACTTTTCCCGGAGGCCCCTCGTGAAGCACTTCACCAATTTGCCGATCGCGGCAAAGATCATGTCCGGTCTGGCGCTGTTCGCCGTCCTGGCCGTTTTCATCACCGCGTTCGGCACCGTTCAATTGCACAGCATCTCAGCGGACACCGATCGTCTGGTCCGGGGAGACGCGCGCAGCCTGCAGCTCGCCGCCGAGGCGAACGAGCGCAAGACCCGTCAGCACCAGATCTGGTTCCAGGTCGCCATCGAGAACGACAAGCCCGATTTCGACGCACTGATGGAAGAGATCAGGGACGAGCGCAGCGGCATTGATGCCCAGCTCGCCGAACTCGGTCCGCTGCTCAACGGAGAGAGCGCAGAGCGCCTCGAAACGGCCAAGCGTGCGCTCGCCGAGTACACTGCGGCGACCGACCGCATTCCGGCGCTGTGGGCGCAGGGCCGCCGCGAAGACGCCGAAGACGTGCTGCAGCATGACGCGCGGCAGCCGTTCGAAACGCTGAACGAAGAACTGAGCGCGATCGTCGAGAATCAGGAAGCCGATCTGGACGCCGGTGCCGCGGCTGCCGCCGAGCATGCGACCAGCGCGACCTGGGCGTTGATCCTGACCTCGCTCATCGGACTGGTGTTGATCGCAAGCGTCGTCCTGTGGCTGGTTCGCCGGCAGATCACCAAGCCGCTGGGGGAGATGACGGGCCTGATGGACCGGCTGGCCGGAGGCGACCACAACCTCGACGTTAAGGGCGGAGAACGCCGCGACGAGATCGGCGCAATGGCCCGCGCGGTAACGGTGTTCCGCGACAATGCCCGCGCCCAGGCGAGCGCGCAGGCCGAGAAGGAGCGCGCCGACGCCGAGCAGAAGCTGGTTGTCGAGACGCTCAGCGGCTCGCTTGCCAAGGTGTCCGAAGGCGATCTGACCGCCGACATCAACATCGACTTCTCGCCGACCTATGTCGAAGTGAAGACCAACTTCAACAATGCCCTGGCCAGCCTGCGCGAGCTGATCGGTTCGGTGATGGAATCGACGAGCGCGATCCGCACGGGATCGGGCGAGATCGCCCAGGCGAGCGAGGATTTGGCGCGCCGCACCGAAGCCAATGCCGCCAGCCTTGAGGAGACCACCGCTGCGGTCAGCCAGATGAACGAGCGGCTGCGCGCCACCGCGACCGCGGCGACCAGCACGGTCGAGCGCGCCGACGGCGCCATCGCCACCGTTTCGGGCGGCCGCGCGATCGCCGACGAGGCGGTGCAGGCGATGGGCCGTGTGAGCGAAAGCGCCAAGGGCATCGACAGTGTGATCGAGGGGCTCGACAAGATCGCGTTCCAGACGCGCGTGCTCGCGATGAACGCCGCTGTCGAGGCGGGTCGTGCCGGCGAGGCGGGACGCGGCTTCGCGGTCGTCGCCGATCTCGTCTCGGCGCTCGCGATGCGTGCCGAGGAAGAAGCCGGCCGCGCTCGCGACCAGCTGACCGCCACCCAGACCGACATCGTCGCGGCGGTGGATATGGTGCAGAAGGTCGATGGCGCACTGGCCAACATCAGCGGCGACGTGAGCGAGGTCCACGCGCTGCTCAACGAGATGGCTGCCGACAACCAGGCGCAGTCGACCGCGATCGGCGAAATCTCGACCGCGATCACCACGATGGACCAGTCGACCCAGCAGAACGCCGCGATGGTGGAGGAAACCTCGGCCGCCGCGCGCAACCTGTCGAGCGAAGTCACCACGCTGGCCGATCAGGCCGCCCGGTTCCGGGTCGACGCATCCGGCAAGACCGCCGGCAACGTTCGCGCAGCAGCCGTGCAGCAGGCCAAGACCAGCCCGAAGCGGGCGGCGGCCTACAGTTCGCCCGTACAGGCTCTGCCGATGGCGGCGATGTCGAACGGCCACGCACAGGACGACTGGGCGACCTTCTGATCCGCTGAACCATCGACGCGAAGGGGCGCCGCGGCACTGCCGCGGCGCCCTTTTCGTATGTCCGCCGCTCAGGGCGCCGGCGCAGGAAAGACGCACGAAAAAAGCGCCGCAGCCTGTGGGCTGCGACGCTTCTGCGACGTGCGGACGATGGATCAGGCGGCGAGACGCTCGCCGCGCAGCCCTTCCATGATGTTGCGATTGACGTCGATCAGGTCACCGATCGACTCGCGGCCGGCCATCACTGCGCTGGTGTGGCGATCGACCCACAGGGCGATCGAGACGATCTGCGCGCGGAGCTCCGCCGGAAGGCCGTTGCCCTGGGCCGCACAGTCGGTGGCGAAGGTCGACCACATCTCGCGATTGCGGTGCAGCGGACGGACGAGCGCCGGGCCGGTGAGGCCGGCGTTCTGTGCATCCATCATTTCGCCGGTGATCTCGCCGATCAGGCGATGCTCGGTGGCGCGCGGGGTTTCGGCCCGACTGCGGGCAGCGGCATAGGCTTGAAGGGTCATAGGCGTGCTCCTTGGCTTACCCACCCATTTTAGAGCGTTCGGACCCTGGAGGGGTCGATCGTCCTATAAGAAGAATGCGCCTTGCGCGCCTTTTTCCCGAGACTCTGTCGCAACGGAGCCGCCGATGGCCGACACGATCCTCCCGCATGAGCTTCCCACCGCACTCGAAACCCGCGCGGGGGTAAGGCTCCTGTCGCTCGACTGTTTCGACACGCTGCTGTGGCGAGACACGCATGCGCCGCGCGACATCTTCCGCCTGCTGAGCGGAACGACGCCGCAACAGCGGATGTGGGCGGAAACCCGTGCGCGGCGATCGGCGCTGCTGCGCCACAGTCGCAACGAGGTTTCGATCGAGGAAATCTACGCCGAGCTGCTGCCCAACGCCGATGCGGCGACGCGCGCGGCAGCGGTGGACGCCGAGATCGACGCGGAGGCACGCCATTGCTTTGCCTTCGGCCCCACCGTCGCACTGATGAAGGCCGCCAGGGAGCGCGGCATCAAGACCGTCATCGTCAGCGACACCTATCTCAGTGGAAAGCAGCTTCGCGAGCTGATCCGCCGCGCGGCGGGCGACGAAGTCGCAGGCCTGATCGACACCATCTTCGCGTCTTCCGAGCACAAGCTTTCGAAGAAGGAAGGCCTGCTCGGCACGATGCTGCGCAAGACGTCGGTGAAGCCCGAGCGCGTGCTGCACATCGGCGACAATTGCGCCGCCGATCATGATGCAGCGCGCCGCCACGGCATCCCTGCCCTGCATCTGCGCCAGTTCACCGACGGCTGCGCGCAGCGGCTGCGGCTCGAAGCGGCGACCGGCGCGATGGTGGATGCGGGCGGCGCGGTCTTCCAGCCGCACCGCGCGATGCTCGCCGCGGGTGCGCACCGGATCGAGGACGCCGCCGAAGCGCTGGGCCACAATGTGCTCGGCCCCGTGCTGGTGCCGTTCGCGAACTGGCTCGAGCAGGAAGCCGAGGCGCTCGCCGCCACGAACGGCGGACGCGTCCACATGCTGTTCCTGATGCGCGACGGCCATTTGCCGCGCCGCATCCACGAGGCCGCCTTCCCCGCTCGCGCCGGCCATGCGATCGAGCTCAGCCGCTTCACCGCGACCGCCGCGAGCTTCCGCGACGAGGCGGCGGTGCACGACTATGTCGAGGCCGAGCTCGGCAACGGCACGCCCGAGGATCTGCTCCGCCAGCTGCTGTTCCCGCCGGAAGAGATCGCGGAGATCGTAAACGCGCTTCCGGAGAAGGCGCAGCTGGGAGCGCTTGCCAAGGCATTGCGCGCGCCACGCCGCATGGCTGCGATCCAGCGGCGCTCGCAGGCGTTCGCCGAACGCCTCGCCACCTATCTGCGCCGCGAATGCGATCCGCAGCCGGGCGACACGCTGTTGCTGGCCGACCTGGGCTACAACGGAACGGTGCAGAACCATGCCGAGCCGGTGCTGCGCGCGCTGCTGGGGGTGCATGTCGCCGGCCGGTACCTGCTGCTGCGCGAACAGGCAGCGACTGGCTTCGACAAGCGCGGGTTCATGGACGGCAGCACGCACGATGCCGATACGCTGGAAGCCTTTGCCGCCAACGTGGCGGTGCTCGAGCAGCTGTGCACCGCGGCCCAGGGCTCGGTGATCGACTATTCCGACGACGGCAGCCCGGTACGTGCCGGCAACAGCATCAAGGGACGCCAGAGCGAGACGCGCGAACGGGCCCAGCGCGGTGCCATCGCCTTTGCACGCGATCATGCCCAGGCAATCATCCGGACGAACGACAGCGCCCGCGCCGAATGCGAACGCAGTGGCGCCGCAGCCGCTCTGGCGCGACTGATGTTCCTGCCCCAGCCGGAAGAGCTCGCAGTGCTCACGCGCTTCGAGCACGACGTGAACCTGGGCGGTTCGGAGACAGTGAAGCTGTTCGACCCGGAGATCGCCAAGGCGGGACTCGAGCGGCGCGGGCTCTTCTACCTGAAGGGCGCCGATCGCATGTATCTTCCCGCCGAGCTGCGCGGGCACGGCCTGCCGCTCAACCTGACTCTGCTCGCGCAACGCCGCTTTGGCATGGACCTGCGCTTCGCGGACTTCTGCGATCACGGCATCGACGTTCCGATCCTGCTCGCGGACGGCCGCGACGTGGCGGCATCGAGCATCCGCGCGACACCGACGCACAATGGCCATTATCTCGCGACGATCCCCGTCGGGGAGGCACAATATGCCGTCGGCCTCCAGTTCGGCAAACTCTACGAATGGCTGCAGATCGTCTCGGCGGAATTCGTGCCGGTGGCGGACTTCCTGGCGGAGAAACCGTCGGACACGCAGCCGGTTGAGGCGATGCCGACGCTGGAGGGCATGGAGCAGGTCGCGCCGCACCTCTTTCGATGCACCGGCGCCGATTCCTTCCTGATGGTGCCGCCGCACACCAATTTCGAGGGACCGGCGATGCTCGCCGTCGCCTTTCGCCCGCTCGTCGCGCGCGAGCCTGCCTCCAGTCCCGCTCCGACTTCGGCGACCGAAGCCGCAGCCGTGCGATGAACTGCCTGCGGGGCGGCGCCAGCGTGAATCTCCTGAGAGCCACCGCGGCCGCACATTCCTTCCTATAATTCCAGAATAACCAGGGAACACTTGGAACCATCATGTTCATCGTCGTCGGCTTCGTAATCATACTCGGATGCGTCTTCGGCAGCTTCGTGATTGCCGGCGGCAAGTTCGACATCATCAGCCATGCACTGCCGCATGAGATGATGGCGATCGGCGGCGCCGCGATCGGCGCCTTCCTGGTCGGCAATTCGATCGCGACGGTCAAGAAGGCCGGCGCGGGACTGGGGCGCGCCTTCAAGGGATCGCGCTGGAAGGCGAGCGACTATCAGGATCTGCTGACGCTGCTGTTCGGGCTGCTCTCGACGTTCCGCAAGGGCGGCGCGACTGCGATCGAGCCGCACCTCGACAATCCCGAGGAAAGCGCTCTCTTCAAGCCCTATCCCCGGCTGCTGAAGGACCACCATCTGATCGAGTTCATCGCCGACTATCTGCGGATGATGACGGTGAACTTCGAGGATCCGCATCAGATCGAAGCGGCGATGGAAGCCGATATCGAGAAACACCATCACGAGGAGATGGGTCCGCAGCACGCGCTGCAGATCATGGCCGACGGTCTGCCCGCGATCGGCATCGTCGCCGCGGTGCTGGGCGTCATCAAGACCATGGGCTCGATCGACCAGCCGACCGAAATCCTGGGCGCAATGATCGGCGGCGCGCTGGTCGGCACCTTCCTGGGCGTGCTGCTGAGCTACTGCGTGGTCGGGCCGCTCGCCGCCAAGCTTCAGGAAACGATCGAAGGCGACTGCAAGCCCTTCGCGATCGTGAAGACCGCCATCGTCGCCTATGCGCAGGAAGTCCCCGTTCAGGTCGCGATCGAGATCGCCCGGCGGATGACCCCCAGCGCCTATGCGCCGACGTTCCAACAACTCGAAACCGCACTCGACGAGGCGAAAGATGGACTCAATGCCGCCCCTGCCTGACTCCGATATCGACGCCCTCGCCGAAGAGCGCGCGCTTCGCCTGCCGGCGCACGGAACCACTGTCACCGCGGAAGACCTGCGCGTCCGGCTGGTGCTCGCCGCCGATCTCGACGACGAGATGGCAGTCGACGCCACCGACGTGGAGAGCGTCGGCCAGGCCGTGCTCCAGCTGCTCGTCGCCGCGCGCGCCGAAGCGGCGAGCAACGGCCAGAATTTTCGCATCGATAATCCCAGCCCTGCCTTTGTGGAGCGCGTCGAGCGCTGTCGGCTGACGCAGGCACTCGGCCTGCAAACCGGAGAGTAAACGTGTCCAAGCTGATTCTCACCGTCGACGATTCAGCGAGCATGCGCATGCTGCTCAAGACGTCGCTGGTAGCCCAGGGCTATCGCATCGAAAGCGCCAATGACGGCGAGCACGGTCTCGAGCGGATGCACGAAGTGCAGCCCGACCTGCTGATCACCGACATCAACATGCCCAAGATGGACGGCTTCGAGCTGATCGAAGCGGTGCGCGGCGTCCCCGCCTTCAAGGGCACTCCGATCCTGGTGCTGTCGACCGAATTCTCGGACGAGAAGAAGGCCCGCGCCCGCGAAGCCGGCGCCACCGGTTGGATCACCAAGCCGTTCGAAGCGGCCAAGCTGGGGGCGGCGATCCGCCGGGTGTGCCCGTGAACGACGATATGGACGACATCCAGGCGATCTTCTTCGAAGAATGCGCCGAGGGACTGACGACGGCCGAGGAAGGTCTGTCGGCGATGCAGGCGGGTGACGTATCCGCCGAGACGATCGCCGGCGTGTTCCGCGCCGTGCATTCGATCAAGGGTGGCGCCGGCGCGTTCGGCCATGCCGATCTGACCGCCTTCGCGCACCGCTTCGAGAATGTGCTCGACGAAGTGCGCGCCGGGAAGATCGTGCCGACGGCCGGCGTGATCAAGGTCATGCTCTCGGCATTCGACCTGCTCTCGGACCATGTCGCGGCAGCCCAGGGCCAGGCGGGTCGCCCCGCCGACGCGGCGATGCTCGAGGCGCTCGACAAGGTGCTCGCCGACAAGGGCGTGGCCGAGGATGGCGATGCCCCCTTGGCCGCCGCGCCTGTTGCGGCCGCTCCGGTCGAGGCCGCCCCTGCGCCCGCCGACGATGCCGACGAATTCGGCTTCCAGCCGATCGGCGTCAGCCTGGAGGATTTCGACGCGCCCGCCGAGCCGGTGGCCGAGGGCGACTGGATCGTCCGTTACGCTCCGGCGCGCGGCGACCTCGCCAATGCCGGCGAGCCGCTGCTGGTCGTCCGTGAGGTCGAAAGCCTGGGCGGCCAAGTCATCGCGGTGGACACCGGCGCCCTGCCCTCGCTGCGCGACCTCGACACTGAGGAAAGCTATTTCGCGTGGACGCTGCGCGTGCCCGGCACGGTCGAGCAGACGTCGATCGCCGACTGCTTCGACTTCGTTTCGCCCGACACGCGGGTCGAGATCGTGCGTGAGGAAGCCGCGCCGCTTCCCACCGGCGCCGCTGCCACGCTGAGCGGCGTGGACGACCTCGACGCCATGCTGTCGATGGTGCAGACGATCGCCGCCGCCACCACCGAAGCGCCGGCAGCGCCTGCGCCCGAGGAAGCGCCGGCAAAGGCCGCCGAGCGCGCGCCCGAGGCGGCCTCGCAGACGATCCGCGTCGATCTGGCGAAGCTCGATCTGCTGCTGAACCTCGTCGGCGAGCTGGTGATCCGCAACTCGATCCTGTCGGACCGGCTTTCGTCGGCGGACCAGCAGCGCGTCGAACTGCCCGAACTGGCGCGTCTGACGCGGCAGATCCAGGACAATGTCATGTCGCTGCGCGCCCAGCCGATCCGGCAGGCGTTCAGCCGCGTGCCGCGCATGCTGCGCGATCTGGGCGCGGAGACCGGCAAGACGATCAACCTCGAGACGACGGGCGAGACGACCGAAGTCGACAAGGGCGTGATCGAGAAGATCGGCGACCCGCTGACGCACATGATCCGCAACGCCGCGGATCATGGCATCGAAAGCCCCGAGGAACGCATCGCCGCCGGCAAGAACCCGGAAGGCACGATCCATCTTTCGGCCGAACAGCGCGGTGCGCGCATCTTCGTCCGCGTGAAGGACGACGGCCGCGGCATCAATCGCGAGAAGGTGTTCGCCAAGGCTGTCGAGAAGGGCATCGTCGCCGCGGACGCGCAGCTTTCGAACGAAGAGATCGACCAGCTCATCTGCGCGCCGGGCTTCTCCACCGCCGACACCATCTCGAACATTTCCGGCCGCGGGGTCGGAATGGACGTGGTGCGATCGAACGTGGAGGCGCTGGGCGGCCGGGTCGAGATCCAGTCGACCCCGGGTCAGGGCACGACCTTCACCATGATCCTGCCGCTGACGCTCGCGATCCTCGACGGCATGATCGTCCGGCTTGCCGGCCAGCGCTTCGTGCTGCCGCTGGCGCATGTGATCGAGACGGTCCAGCCCGAGTCGGGCCAGGTGAAGCGTACCTCGCCCACGACCGAGGTGATCGACAATCGCGGCGACTTCCTGCCGGTGAAGCGCGCCACCGAGATCTTCGGGCTGAACGACGATCGGCCGATCGAGGACTCGCTGGTGGTGATCGTCGAAAGCGAAGCCGCCGGCCATGTCGGTATCGTCGTCGATACCATCGACGATCGCCGCGAAGTGGTGATCAAGAGCCTCGACCAGAATCTCCATCCGATCCGCGGGCTCGGCGGCGCCACCATCCTGGGTGACGGCTCGATCGCGCTGATCCTCGACATCGAGGCACTGGTCTCCGCGCCCGTGCCCGCCCCCCGCTACGCACTGAAAGGAATCGCCGCATGAACACCGAGGACAAGTCGGGCGACGCCGTCGACCGCAAGATCGTGACCTTCACGCTGGGCAAGCAGATGTTCGGCATCGAGATGGGCTCGCTGATCGAGATTCGCGAGTGGGAAGAGCCGACGCCGATCCCGACCGTCCCGAGCTTCATCAAGGGCGTGACCAACCTGCGCGGCAACGTGGTGCCGGTCGTCGGCCTCGCCGAGCGGCTGGGCTGGGAGCCGAGCGCGATCCACCCGCGCTCGTGCATCCTCGTCGTTTCGATCGGCGGCAAGCACGCCGGCTTCCTGGTCGATGAAGTGACCGACATCGTCAACATCGGCAGCCAGGAAGTGCAGCCCGCCCCCGACGTCGAAATCGGCGAGCCGCACGTGATCCACGGCCTCGTCCGGATCGCGGCGCGCGGAACCGACGGCAGCAAGCGCGAGCACATGCAGATGGTACTGCTGCTCGACCTCGACGCGCTGTCGCTCACCAGCCACCTGGACCTCGCGGCATGAGCCCCGCCGGCGGCGCCGCCGCGGCGCTTGCCGGCGGCGGAACGGCGATGGCCGCAGCAGCGCAGAATGCGGAGCTCACTCCGCGTGACTTCGCCGCCATCGCCGCGATCATGCAGTCCGACGCGCGCATCGCGCTGAGCGAAGCGAAGACCACGCTCGTTCAGTCGCGGCTCGCGCGGCGGCTGCGCGAAAACGGCCTCGCGCGCTACAGCGACTATGTCGCGCTGGTGCAGAAGGACATGGTCGAGCGGGCGCGGATGGTGACCGCGCTCACCACCAACCACACGCATTTCTTCCGGGAGCCGCACCATTTCGACCATTTCCGGTCGCAGGTGCTGCCCGAACTGAAGCGCAAGGCGGCCGCCAGACAGCCGGTGCGCATCTGGTCCGCCGGATGCTCGTCGGGCGAGGAAGTGTACACGATCGCGATGTGCCTGCTCGGCCCGGACCGCACGTCCGCGACCTGGCTGCGCAACGCGGACGTGCGCCTGCTGGCGACCGACATCGCGCCGCCGGTGGTCGAGGCGGCGGCACGCGGCTTCTATTCCGACAGCATCGCCGCAGCCGTACCCGAACCCTATCGCAGCACCTGGATGCGTCCGTCGGGCAACGGCTTCGTCATGGCGGACGAGGCACGCGCGCTGGTGACGGCGCGCGAGCTCAACCTGTTCGCCGCCTGGCCGCTCAAGGCTGCCTATGACGTGATCTTCTGCCGCAACGTGATGATCTATTTCGACGATGCCGCGAAGGCGGAGCTGGAGGCACGGTTCGTCGAGCAGCTGGCGCCCGGCGGTCATCTCTACATCGGCCATTCGGAGCGGCTGATCGGTCCGGCGGCGGCGCGGATGCGCGGCTGCGGCCAGACGATATATGTGAAGGATCCTGCCCGATGAACGCGCCCGTGCGCACCCTGATCGTCGATGACAGCGCGAGCATGCGCGCGGCGCTCAACCGCATCCTTTCGTCCGACCCGGCGATCGAAGTGGTCGGCATGGCGCCCGATCCCTTCGCCGCGCGCGAGATGATCAAGACGCTCGATCCAGACGTGCTGACGCTCGACATCGAGATGCCGGGGATGGACGGCCTTTCGTTCCTCGAGCGGATCATGCGGCTTCGGCCGATGCCGGTGGTGATGTGTTCGACGCTGACCGCCCGCGGCGCCGCCGTGACGATCGAGGCGCTGCGGCTGGGCGCTGTGGACTATATCACCAAGCCGAGCGGGAGCGCCGAGGACATCAATCGCGAGGCGGCGCTGTTGTGCAGCAAGGTGCGCGCGGCCGCACGCGCCGCACCGCGCGCCGGGCCCACGCCGCTGCCGCGCGCGACGACGCCGATGCACGGCACCGCAGGCGACGCGATCATCGCGATCGGATCTTCGACGGGAGGCGTGGAGGCGCTGTTCAGCCTGCTCCCCGCCCTGCCCGCCGATTGCCCGCCGGTGCTGATCGTGCAGCACATGCCGGCGACCTTCACGCGCAGCTTCGCCGAGCGGCTTGACGGCGAGTGCAGCGTCCATGTCGTCGAAGCGACGGACGGTGCGCCGGTGACACCGGGAACCGTCTATATTGCTCCTGGAGGCGAACGGCACATGGAGCTGGCCGCTGGAAACCGCATCCGGCTGCGCCGGGGCGATCCTGTCGGTGGTCACCGGCCTTCGGTGGACGTTCTGTTCCGGTCGGTCGCGGCAATGGGCCGTTCGGCCGTCGGCGCGATCCTCACCGGCATGGGGGCGGACGGTGCGGAAGGCCTGCTGGCGATGCGCCGGGCAGGCGCCCGCACCTTCGGGCAGAGCCGCGACAGCTGTGTCGTTTACGGCATGCCGCGTGCCGCCTTCGAGGCGGGCGCGGTGGAAAAGGAACTGGGTCTGGCGGCACTGCCCGAGGCGATCCTCAAGGCATGCCGCAACGAGAAGATTGGGAGCGTCTGATGCCTGCGGCTGCGCAGATCAAAGTGATGGTGGTCGACGACCAGACGAGCATGCGGGCGATGATCCGTCGCGCGCTGCAAGACCTGGGCTTCAAGGACGTTCGCGACAAGGCGAGCGCACCCGAGGCGCTGAGCGCGATCCGCACGGATCGGGTTCACCTCGTCATTTCCGACTACAACATGCCTGAAATGGACGGGCTTCAGTTTCTCGAGCAGGTCCGCGGCGATCCCGTGATCGGCAAGACGGTGTTCATCATGCTCACCGGCTCGTCGGACAAGGAGATCGTGCAGAAGGCCGCGGCGCTCGGCGTCAACAACTATGTCGTGAAGCCCTTCGCCCCGGCCGCGCTCAAGGAGAAGATCGAGCGCGTCTTCGGCGAACTGACCTGAGGTCCCTGTTGTGCGCCGTATCTCCATCGTCCAGGGCGAGCACGCCGTCGTCGCCGAGCCGCATGTGGTGATCGCCACGCTGCTCGGCAGCTGCGTCGCCGTGTGCCTGCACGACCCGGTCGCGAAGGTGGGCGGCATGAACCACTTCCTGCTGGGCGAACCCGGCGCGAACCAGATGCTCACCCCGATCGATCGCCAACGCTACGGCGTTCACGCCATGGAGCTGCTGATCAACGGGCTGATGGCCAAGGGCGCGGCGCGCAACCGGCTGAGCGCACATCTGTACGGTGGCGCGAACATGATCTCCGGGCTGGGCACCATCGGCTCGTCCAACGGAGCGTTCGCCCGCCGGTTCATGGAGACCGAGGGTATCGCCATCGCGCATTGCGACCTGGGCGGCACCCGCGCCCGCAAGGTGGAATTCATGCCGCACGAAGGGCGCAGCCGCTGCACCGCCGTGTCGCAGGCGGTCCCCGAGGCTGTCCCCGTTCCGATGCCCAAGCCCGCCCGCGGCGGCGAACTGGAGCTGTTCTGATGTCGTGTCCGATGCCTGTTTCCGATGCCACCGCCGCCGGCGCGCTGCCGGGCTATGATCCCTTTGCGGGCGTGCTTCATGCGGTGATGGCCAAGGAAATCCGCGAGATCCGCGAAAAGCTCGAGACGCTGGCCGAGGTTCTGGTGTGCGACGAGCATTTCGCCAGCAGCTATCTCGAGCAGCTCCAGACCTTCGACTATGTGATCCAGCATGCCGACGAATGCGCGCGCCTGCTCGACCGGATCGCCGAAGGCGAGGATTCGCTCGAGGCGATCGGCCATGTCCGCCTGGGCGCGGTTCAGGAACGGCTGCGCATCGCGCTGAAGGGGATTTGACATGGCGCGCGCCGCCAACCAGCGACCGATCGTCATCAAGAAGGTCAAGAAGGTCGTCGGCGGCCACCACGGCGGCGCGTGGAAAGTGGCCTATGCCGACTTCGTGACGGCGATGATGGCGTTCTTCATGCTGCTGTGGCTGATCGCCAATCCCGATCAGGAGCGGCTGAAGGGGCTCGCCGAATATTTCTCCCCCACCTCGCCCAGCGCCTCCCCCGCCACGACGATGGCGAGCTCACCGGGCGATCAGGCGGGCATCGGCGGACGCACCCGCCGCGCCCAGGCCGAGAACTCCTCCGCCACCGGCCAGCCGACCAGCGAAAGCTCGACCGTCGGCGCCTCGCGCGGCGGCACCGCGCAGATTCCCGATGCGTCGTTGCGCGTCCTGGCCGCCGAGCTGCGGGTCGCGATTGATGCCATCCCCCGCGACCGCGACGGCAAGAGCAACCTCGACATCGACTCCTCGCGCGAGGGGCTGCGCATCACGCTGATGGACAGCGACGGCCAGTCGATGTTCCGACCCGGCACCGCCGAGCTCAATCCCTATGCCCGCGCGATGCTGCGGCAGGTCGCCGAAAAGCTCGCCACTTCGGGCGCGCAGATCGCGATCGAGGGACATACCGACGGGACCGGCGGCCAGAGTGACGCCAATTGGCTGCTTTCCGGCGAACGCGCGCTCGCCGCGCGCAGCGCACTGATCGGCGCCGGGCTCACGCCCGACCGCTTCGCCGAAGTAGTGGCGATGGGGGCGACGAAGCCCGTCTATCCCGACCAGCCCGACCGGGCGGAGAACCGCCGCATCACCATCGTGCTGAAGGGCGACGCTTCGGCGCTGCCCAGCGACCCAAGCTTCCGGTTCTGAAAGGAGCGGCGACAATGAAGAAGCTCCTGATGCCGTTGGCGCTGCTGGCCGCGGGGCTGGGCGTTGGCGGCGGCGCGGCCTTTGCGACCTCGCTGCTGCTCGGCCCGCCGGCTCCGGCCGGCGAAGCGCCGGAGGAAGCGGCTGCGGCTGCCTATGTCCCGGGCGGAAGCCTGCTCGCGCCGCTTGTCTTCCCCGACGGCCGGCTCGCCGGCTACGTCAAGGTCGACCTCGCGCTCGAAGTGCCCGAGGACAAGGCCGAATTCGTCACGGCGCGGCTGCCGCTGCTGATGCACGAAGTGAACATGCGCACCTTTAAGAAGCCGCTGGCGAGCGGCCCCGACGGCGCGCTGCCGGACATCGCCGGCTTCCGCAGCGTCGTCGAGGAAGCGGCCACGCCCGCATTCGGCGCAGGCATCGTCCGGCGCGTCGCGATCACCCAAGCCGTTCCGGCGTGAACGGGGATGGTCCGATGACCTTCGACGAAGAACGAATGGCCGAAGGATCGCACGACGCGCAGGGCGCGGCCGGACACGAGCGAACGGCCGGCTGGCGCCCGCGCGCGCAGCGCCAGGTGACGACATTGCTGGTCGGCCGCGTCCATCAGGACGATGGCGCCGACGATCTGTGCCGCGTTCGCAACCTTTCCGCCGGCGGCATGATGCTCGAAACCCGGCGCTCCTTGGGCGTGGGACGGACGGTACGGCTCGAGCTGCGCAACTGCGGCGCACTGGAAGGCCGCATCGTATGGACAGACGGCGGCCGCGCCGGGGTGCAGTTCCTCGCGCCGGTCAATGTCGAGGCACTGCTTTCGGTGCCGCTCAACCGCCCTGCCCGGCCCGGCGGCCCGATGCCGCGCGCGCCGCGCTTCGACGCGCGCTGCGCCGCCGAGCTGTGCAGCGGCGACCGCACCCATGCGGTCGTGCTCACCAATTTGTCGCAGAGCGGCGCCCGGCTGGCGCTGCCCGAGCCGATGACGCTCGAGGAAACGCTGGTGCTGCGGATCCCGGGACTCGCCGGCCGGCGCGCGACGCTGCGCTGGCTGCGAAAGACAGAGGCCGGGCTCGGCTTTTTCCTGCCGCTGCCGTTCCAGGAGCTTTCGGACTGGCTCTGCGACGCGGAGCGCCGCTATTCGCATCCCGACTGAGCGGCCTTGCCGCTTCAGCCGGAACCGAAGCTTCGGACCAGCGACCCTGCGACCAGCGCCCAGCCGTCGACCAGCACGAAGAAGATGATCTTCATCGGCAGCGATATCGTTGGCGGCGGCAGCATCATCATGCCCATCGCCATCAGCACCGCCGAAACGGCGAGATCGATGACGAGAAACGGCAGGAGCAGCAGGAACCCGATCTCGAACGCGCGGCGCAGCTCCGAAATCATGAAGGCGGGAGCGAGCGTGGAGAGCTTCACGGTGCTGCGATCCTCGATCTGCGTGCCGCCGAGGCTCGCGAACAGCTGAAGATCGCTCTCGCGCACCTGGCTGAGCATGAACTGGCGGAACGGCTCGGCAGTGCGCTCGAACGCGACTTCTTCGGTGATCGCGCCGTTGGTGTAGGGCGTGACGCCCTGTTCCCACGCCTTTTCGAAGGTCGGCGCCATCACGAAGAAGGAGAGGAACAACGCGAGCGCGATGATGACCGGGTTCGGCGGCACCCCCGGCGCGCCGAGACCGGTGCGCAGCAGCGAAAGCGCGACGACGATGCGCGTGAAGCTGGTGATCGTCATCAGGATGCCCGGCGCGAGGCTGAGCACCGTCAGCATCAGCACCAGCTGGATCGCCTTCGCCGAGAGCGAACCCTCGCCGATCGTGACGATCGTCTGCGTTCCCGCCGTCGCGGCATGCGCGATCGCCGGGAACAGGAGCGCCGTCAGCGCGCCTCCTCCCAGCATCAGCCGGGTACAGAGCGTCTTTCGACGCGGAGCGATCCTAGCCACGCGCCGACGCCGTCAGACGGGTGCGCGCCTGCTCGACCAGCTGGCCGAAGCCCTGGCGCAGTTCGGAAAGATTGTCGTTGATGGGCGTCACCGGCACCGGCGCCGCCACCACAGCCGCAACCGGCTCGGCGACGGCAGGTTTGGCGATGCCGGTTTCGATGACGACATGGCCGTCGGGGGCGATCAGGATCAGATGCTCGGCATCGTCGCGGCGAATGAGCGCGACCGAGCGCTTGGCGTCGATCGACAGCCGCTCGACCATCTCGACTCGCTTGCGCGACCCGCCCGAGACACGGCCCGGCAGCTTGATGTCGTAGCGACGGACGAGCCACAGCGCACCGGCAAGCAGGCCGAGCACCGTTCCCAGCGCACCCAGAGTGCGCAGCAGCGAAAGCAAGTCCATCAGTGGCGCCGCTTCTGCACGAGCTCGGCGACTTCGAGCGACATCTGATCGCCGTCGACCAGGATGCGGCCCTTCGCCACCAGTTCGCCGTTCACATAGACATGCGTCGGATCGTCCTGGCTGCAGTCGAGCGGGATCATCGCGCCGCGGCTCATCTGCAACAGCTGGCGGATCGGCACTTCGGCGGATCCCAGGACGATCGACAGCTCGATCGAAATTCCTTCGAGCACGGACATGGCGTGTTCCTTTCGAAGAAACTTATAGGATCATTTTTCCGCACCTCCGGCCCGACTAGGCAAAAAATGCCTATAAGAGTTGTGTGGGCGCCAAGAGGGGCGCGCTTGCGGAGGAATTCATGGATCTCAAGACGTCGCTCTCCATCTCGGCATCGGGGCTGCGCGCCCAATCGATGCGGATGCGCGTGATCTCGGAGAATCTCGCCAACCAGGACTCGGTGTCGCAGACGCCGGGCGGCGATCCCTATCGGCGCCGCGTCGTCAGCTTCCGCACCGAAGTCGACCGGGCGACCGGCGGCACCGGCGTGAGCGTCGATCGCGTGCGCACCGACAATTCGGCTTTCCGGCGCATCTATGAGCCGGGCAACCCGGCCGCGGGCGCGGACGGCTATGTACTGCGTCCCAACGTCAACAGTCTGGTCGAAATGGCCGACATGAAGGCGGCGCAGCGCAGCTACGAAGCCAATCTGAACGCCATCGAGGCTGCCCGCAGCCTGACGATGCGCACCGTCGATCTTCTCAAGTAAGGAACCGAACCGATGTCGATCGGAGCATTGGATGCAACGGCCGCCTATGGCCGCGTATTGGGGCTGGGCGGCGGCACGTCGCCGGGAACGAAGATCGGCGGCGGCGAAGCCGCCGGCGGCTTCGGCAGCATGGTCGAGGAAATGGTGACCGGCACCGCGCAGCAGCTGCGCGCCGCCGAGCACGCATCGGCCCAGCAGGTCGCCGGCCAGGGCGATCTCATCGACGTGGTCACTGCGATCGGCGCCGCCGAGCAGGCGCTCGACACGATGGTCGCGGTGCGCGACCGCGTGGTCAGCGCCTATTCCGAAATCATGCGCATGCAGATCTGATCCATGCCCGCCAGCCAGGTGCTCGATATTTCCGAAGCGGCGCTGATGCTGGTGCTCACCCTGGTCGGCCCGTTGCTGCTGACGGCGCTGATCGTCGGCGTCGTCATCGGCCTGCTGCAGGCGCTGACCCAGATCCAGGAAATGACCCTCACCTTCGTTCCCAAGATTCTCGCGATGGGCGTCGTGCTGCTGCTGATGCTGCCGACGATCGGCGAGGCGATGGGAACGTTCATGGCGCGGATCAGCGATCTGATCGTCACCGGCTGATGCCGGGCGATCGCCCGCTCCGGCCGCAGGACCGCGTACATGTGGGCTGAACTCGAACCGACCGTCACGGCGTTCCTCATCCTCTTCGCGCGGGTGGGCGCGGTCCTGATGCTGCTCCCCGTCTTTTCCGAGGACGCGGTGCCCGGCCGCATCCGGCTGCTGATCGCCGCCGGGATGACGCTGGCGCTGTGGGGCCTGCTGGGCAGCGGCGCACGGGCGGCGGTGGATAGCGGCGGGCTCGCGGCCATTCTCGTCGCCGAGCTGCTGACCGGGCTGGCGATGGGAATGATCGTCAAGATCCTCTTCTACGCAATCTCGATGGCGGGATCGATCATCAGCCTTCAGATCGGCCTGTCCGCAGCGATGCTGTTCGATCCCAGCCAGGGCGGCCAGGTGCCGCTGCTTTCGAAATTCGTCACCGTGGCCGCGGCGCTCGTCTGCATGGCGATGCAGGTGCATCATCTGTGGCTGGGCGCGATCGTCCATTCCTACGAACTCTTCCCGATCGGCGGCCTCCCCCCGGCGCAGGATTTCGCGCAGCTGGCGGTCGCGGCGGTCAACCGCTCGATGACGCTCGCAGTGAGCCTCGCCGCGCCGCTGCTGATCTACGGCATCATCTTCAACGTCGCGCTGGGCCTCGCCGCGCGCGTCGCGCCGGCGATCCAGGTCTTCTTCATCGGCCAGCCGCTCAACCTGCTGCTCGGAATCGCGATCACCGCAGTGACGATCGGCACCGTCCTCACCTTCTTCGCGACCGCGATGGGCGACGCGATGCAGGGCGGCTGGGGCTGAGCCATGTCGGAAGCGCCCGACAAGGATCAGAAGACCGAGGATCCGACACCCAAGAAGCTCGAGGACGCGCGCAAGAAGGGCGATACGCCCGTCGCGCCCGAGGTTCGCCATGCGGTGATGTTCGGCGCGATGCTGCTGACCGTCGCCGGCGTCGGCGCCTATAGCGTGCAATCGCTGGGCACCATGGCGGTCCGGCTCTGGGGCAGCGCCGACGATTTTCGCATGGAGCCTGCGGGCGCGACCAATTTCATCACCGGCGTGATCGCCCATATCGCAACCGCGCTGCTGCCGGTCATCGCCGTCCTGTTCGCCTTTGCCTTGCTGGGCGGGCTCATCCAGGGCCGGCCGATGATGGCCTGGGCGCGGATGAAGCCCAAATGGTCCAAACTCAATCCGTTCTCGGGCGTGAAGCGGCTGCTCGGCAAGCAAGCGCTCGTCGAATTCGGCAAGACGCTCGCCAAGCTGCTGCTGGTGGGCGGCGTAGCGATGTGGATCGCCTGGCCAGCGGCTTCGGGCATCGACCGCATGGTCGGCATCGCCCCGCATGCGATCGGCGGCGCGGCGTTCGACATCGTGGTGGCGATGCTGAAGCCGGTCGTGATGCTCGCCGGTGCGCTCGCGCTGTTCGACATCGTGTGGCAGCGCCGCGCCTTCATCGAGAAGATGCGCATGTCGCTCCAGGAAGTGAAAGACGAATACAAACAGTCCGAAGGCGACCCTAAGGTGAAGGGCCGTATCCGATCGATCCAGATGCAGCGCGCCAAGCAGCGGATGATGGCAAATGTGCCCAAGGCGAGCGTCGTCATCACCAACCCGACCCATTATGCCGTCGCGCTGCAATATGATCATGGCGCGATGGCCGCGCCCGTGGTGGTGGCGAAGGGCGTCGACGCGGTTGCGCTGAAGATCCGCGAGATCGCGACCGCGAACGGCATTCCGCTCGTCGAGAACCGGCCGCTGGCGCGCGCGCTCCACGCCAGCGCCGAGCTCGACCGGCCGATCCCGGTGGAGCATTATGCCGCCGTGGCCGAAGTGATCAGCTATGTGCTGAAGATCGCGCGCGGCCGACGCTAGGCGCGCGGTTCGACAAAGAGGCTCGGTTCACACGCCGGTGCGCTGCAAGGGCGCCGGCCGGCGTCCGCTATCCCGGATCAGACCTGTACGTCGTATTTGGCGAGTTCGACCCGCACGCGCAGGTCGATGTCGCGCGCGATCTGCGCCAGGACGGGATCGTCGGGTGTCTCGAGCGTGGCGGCCCATTCGACGATCTCGCGCAGCCGCTCGGGCGTGGCGGTGCCGGTGAGCAGTTCGCGCTGGAGCGCTTCCAGCGCGTCCAGCCCGCGCTCCGCCTGCGCCGCCTGCTTGCGGCGGCGCTCGACGGCCGGATCGGCTGCCGCGAGCGTCACCAGCATCGCGACCGAAGGAATCGGCTGGCCGGCCTGCGGCTGCACCATCGGCTGCGCGCGAACGCCCGCCCCCTCCGCCTCGCCTATCGGAAAGCTCGGCTGGACCTTGGGCAGCGCCGCCAGCAGCGATCGCGCCATGATCGGAGGAAGACCGTCGATCTGCACCTTTTGCCCGTCCCTGCCCTCTCCGTGCGGCGTTCGTCCTATAAGGCATTGTAGAGACTTTTCACGGCTACAGGGATATTGCCGGTGAACCGTATTTTCGCAGCGATGCTGGCCCTCGGGCTGGCCGCGCTGCCCGCCAATGTGGCGGCGCAGACGCGCATCAAGGACATCGTCGACGTCGAGAACGTCCGGCCGAACCAGCTGGTCGGCTATGGCCTCGTCGTCGGCCTCGCCGGCACCGGCGACCGGATGCGCAACGCACCCTTCACCGAGGAATCGATGCAGGCGATGCTCGAACGGATGGGCGTCAACGTGCGTGGCACGCAGATGCGCACCCAGAATGTCGCCGCCGTTTCGATCACCGCCACGCTGCCGCCCTTCGCGCGGTCGGGCAGCGCGGTCGACGTGCAGGTTTCCGCACTCGGTGACGCCAGCAGCCTTCAGGGCGGGACGCTGATCGCCTCGCCGTTGCGCGCGCTCGACGGCGAAATCTATGCAGTCGCGCAGGGCCCCGTCGCGGTTTCGGGCTTCGAGGCGCGCGGCCAGGCGGCCAGCGTCAGCCGCGGCGTCACCACTTCGGCGCGGATCGCGGGCGGCGCGATCGTCGAACGCGAAGTGCCCTTCGCGCTCCGTTCGGCCACGAGCCTGAAGCTCGCGCTGCGCAATCCCGACTTCACCACCGCCGAGCGGATCGCAGGCGCGATAAACGCGCGCTTTCCCGGCACTGCGCAGATGCTCGACCCCGCGACAGTCGAGATCGCACCGGCGCAGGGCTCGCCGGCCTCGGTGATCGATCTCGTCACGCAGATCGAAGAGCTGCGGATCGATGTCGATCAGCCGGCCCGGATCGTCATCAACGAAGCCTCGGGCACGGTCGTCATGAGCAACGACGTCAAGATCAGCCCCGTCGCGATCGCGCAGGGCGGCCTCACCGTCACGATCAGCGAGACGCCGATGGTGTCGCAGCCCAACCCGCTCGCCCAAGGCGAGACGGTGGTCGTCCCCCGCACCCAGGTGGGCGTGGACGACGGCGGCGGCGCCTCGCTCGCGATCGTCGAAGGCGCGTCGCTGCAGTCGCTGGTGAGCGGACTCAACACGCTAGGCGTCTCGCCCCGTGATCTCATCACGATCCTTCAGGCCGTGAAGAGCGCCGGCGCGCTCCAGGCGGAGATCACCGTACAATGACCGGACCGATCGGGCTTCCCCCCGCCGCGGGGCCGCAACTCCCCGGCGCCAGTGCGGCAACGCCGCCGAACGAAACCGCACGCGATTTCGAAGCCGTGTTCCTCGGCCAGATGCTGCAGCTGATGCTGGAAAGCGTCGAGACCGGCGAATTCGGCGGCGGCAGCGCCGAAGGCATCTATCGCGGCATGCTGGCCGAGAAGCTGGGGCGCGAAGTCGCCTCGCGCGGCGGAATCGGGCTGGCACCCGCGGTCATGGACCAGATCCTCAAGCTCCAGCAGGCAGGCAGCGAATGACGCGCGAACTTCATGATGCAATCGTTTCGATGACGGCGCTGATGGAAGAGGAGAGCGAACAGCTCGCCCGCTCCGCCCGCGTGCCCGAACTGCCCGAGATCGCGTCCGCCAAGTTGCGGCTGGCGGGGAAGATCGAGAACGAAGTCGCCCGGCTCGGCCGCGAGACTCCCGACTGGATTGAGACGCTCGACGACGAGCTGCGCGCCGAACTCGCCGATGCCAGCCAGGCGCTGCGCGACGCATCGCTGGTCAACGCGCAGGTGCTGAAGCGGCAGATCGAACTGTCGGTGGAGATGATGGAGGCAATCGCCGCCGAGGCGAAGCGCCTCACCGGCACGCGCAATGCCACCTATGGCGCGCGCGGCGCGCTGGGCGGCATCGACGCGCCCGCACCCATTTCGATCAACACGCGCCTGTAACCTGGGAGGCGGCCCCCGCCGCCTTCCACCCGCTCCTGACCGACGTGGCGAAGGCGCCCGCACGCATGCGGACGCCTGCATCAGCGTTGAGTATCGATCCCGCTTCACCCGCGACGCTTGCCTGCCGCAAGCGGAAGCAGCGCGCCGGCAGTGCCGCCCGGGCTTAGCCGCTGCGGCCGAGCGCCTTGCGCATCAGATCCATCTGCTTGCGGTAGAGCCCTGCCATCGCAGTGAAATCCGCCTGCAGCTCGCCCATGCGGAGCAGCTGGTCTTCCAGCGTGACATTGTTGCCGTCGGGCTTGGTCTCGGCGATGTCGGTGTCGAAGATGACACCGTTGGCGCCGGCCGGCTGCACCGCCCCCAGCCCCTGCATCGCGTCGGTCAGCATTACGCGCGGCGCGGCGACGCGCGGCGTGCCGCCGGCGCCCTGCACCAGGCTGGAAAAGTCCGGTGCCTCGAGCTCGCGCCCGCGATAGCCCGGCGTCTCGCTGTTCGCGATATTCTGTGCGAGCACCTGCTGGCGCTGCGACATATGCTGCATGCTGGCCTTGATGCCGGCCAGAACGGGGGGCACGTCGCGCATGATTCAGAATCCGAAGCTGGTGTTGGGAGTGGCAAGCCGGTTGAGCGCGGCCTGATAATTGGCGAGCTGCGACTGCTGGCGCGCAGTGGAACCGCCCTTGCGAAGCGCGCCCGCCGTGCCGTCGACCATCATCGCCTTGGTGTCGTCCCAATAGAGCGAGCGATAGGCGGTCTGGCTCATCGAAACCGCCTCCTTCAATTTCTTGAGCGACAGCTTGGCGTCGTCGAGCGTCGAGAGGTTGAACGCATGCGTCAGGCCGAGACCGAAGCTGCCGCCCGGTCGCACCTTCGGCGCATCATCGTCCACCGACGGCGGCACGACGATCCGCTGGGCATCGAGGCCCAGCTTGGAAAGCGCGTCGCTGCCCTCCGGGCCCGCGATCAGCTCGATCGAATTGCCCGCCTTGGGATCGATCCGCAGCGTCCGCTCGCCATCCACCAGCGGCGTCGTGAGCTTCACCTTGGATCCCGTGATCGTGCGCAGGCGATCGGCGAGGCTCTTTAGCGTATCGTCTTCGCCGATGGTGATCTTGCGCACCGTGCCGTCGTTCACGCGCACGGCGAACTGATCGCCCGCACGAAGCGCGGTCTGCGCGACGAGCTTGTCGGAAACCGGCGGATTGATCGGGCCGGCGGCGAAGCCGAGCGCAGAAACTGCGCTGTCGGCGCCCTTTGCCACGGCGACCTGCACCGGCTCGGTTCGCAGCTGCGGCTGGCCGAACTGAGTCACGCCCGCGACCGTGCCGGTGGCGGCGTCGATCCGTGCGACGAAGCCGTCGACGGCGCCGCGGCGAGGATCGCCGCCGAGCGCGCCCGTCGTGCGGCCCCCGGCGTAAAGCGTGCCATCGAGGAAGGTCAGGCTGTCGACCTGATCCTCCTCGGCCGTCGCGAGATAGGTGACCCGCGCCGAGGCGAGCCCCGCATCCAGCGTCGCGACGAAGCCGTCGCGGCCGCCGCCGGTGCCGTTGACCTGCGTGCCTGCCAGCGCGGCCGACGTCATGCCGCCGACGGCGATGCTGCCGTCCGCGGCCACTGCCAGCGCCCGCGCATCGGCGGTGCCCAGATCGATGCTCGCAAGATCGGTCGCCAGCGAACCGCCATCCATCTTGCGGACGGAGGCCACCCCGTTGGCGTTCATCAACGCGAGCAGGTTGCCGTCGCCGTCCACCGCGAGCGAGGTGATTCGCTCGCTGCCGCCGAGATCGATCTTCCGCCGCTCGGTAATCCGGCCGGAGGCATCGAGCCTGGCGAGATAGGCGTCGCCGCCGTTCCCGGAGGCGCGGCCACCCACATAGACGCTGCCGTCGCTTCCGACGGCAAGCGCCTGCGCGACATCGGCGCCGGCGTTGCGCACCACCGTGGCGAACTCTTCGTCTCCGTCGGCGCTGAAGCGCGCCACGAGCATGTCCCCGTCGGTGCTCGCACCGTCGAACTTGCCGTTGACCGTGCCGGCGACCGTGACGCTGCCGTCGGCACCGACCGTTACGGCCGCGCCTTCGGAGGAACCGCCCGCGCCAAGCCCGCGCTGCCAGAGCACCCTTCCCTGGGAATCGACTTTGGTGAGGAAGAGATTGTCGTCGCCGTCCGAGCGGATCGCGCCGAAATCGCCCGCGGTCGTGCCGACGATATAGCTGTTGCCATAGGCATCGGTGGCGATCGCCGCCGCATCGGTATCTGCGTTCACGTCATAATTGGGCGGAGGCGGCGGCTCGTCGCCCTTCTTGACCGGCAGGACGAGCTTGCTCGGCGGCGCGTTCTTGGCGAGCAGCTCGGCGCGCTCGGTGGCGACGCGATCGAGCGAGGAGATGCCGGCGATTGTCGTGCGCGACGCCGCGCCTGCCGGATCGTCGATCCGGAAAACCTGGGCCGAGGTGGGCGCATCCAACGCGGTCTGGCCGGCGGCGACGATCAGGCTGTCCTTGGCGCTCGCTTCGGTGATCGCGACCTGCTCGACGCCCATCGGCGTCTTGATGTTGAAGCCCCAGCCGTCCTCCCCCTTTTCGGGAACAAAGCGGACAAGCCAGCGCGGCTGGGTCTCGCCGTTCGCATCGAGATATAGGCTGCCGTCCGGATTGCGCATCGGCACCGCGGCGATCGCCTGGTTGAACGCGTCGGCGATCGAATCCAGCGTCGGCGGCTGGGGACCGGTCGCGAGATCGACGGTGATGCTGTCGCTCCCGCCGGGCTTCGACAGGGCGATGGTGAACCTCTCCTGCCCCGTCAGCCCCGGAATCGCATCGGCCCGCTGCTCGACGAGCACAGGGCCCTTCATCGCATATTTGTCCGGAGCGGCGATGCCGACGCTCTTCGTATAGCGGCTGGGCTGGCCGAAGGCGATGTTCACCTGATCCGAAGGCGCCTTGGAGAGGAAGGTCTCGAGATCGGTCATGCCCTTGGCGAAGGCAGTCTGCATCGACTTGCGCTGCGCATCCGAGGCAGTGGTCGACGCCGCCGCCTCGGCCAGCGTGCGCAGGCGATCGAGCGCCTTATAGGTAGTGAAGCTCGTCTGGATATCGGGCGGCAGCAGATCGACGCCCGTGCCGGACTTGTCGATGATCGTCCGCATCGCCTTGATCGCGGAAAGCTGCGCCGAGAAGGGCAGCCTGTCCGCCGGCTGCTTCCACGGCGGCGTTGTCGGCTCGGCTGTGAACTGCGCCTTCGCCGTTCGCACCGCGCGGCTCTCGAACGCGATTCCCGCGCCCACCGTCGCGAAGGCGTTGCCGCCCGTCATCAGGCTGAGGCCCACCAGGCCGTTCGACAAATTTAGCGTCATCTCCGCGAGCCCATTCTCTTTCCCCCCTTCTATAATAGAGGGGTGCGTGCCCATGCGGGTGCGCGCGGACGCAATTTTCAGGGAAGTTGCATGACCGTGATGACGCCGGTGGCCGAGCCGCCCGAACTGAAGCGATTCTCCGGCCCCCAGCGCGCCGCCGCACTGATGCTGGCGCTGGGCAAGGACCATGGAGCCCCCATCTGGGAACAGCTCTCGGTAGACGAAATCAAGGAGCTTTCGGGCGTGATCGCCGGGCTGGGCCGCATCCCCGCGGCGGTGGTGGAGCATCTGCTGGTCCAGTTCACCGGCGAAGTGTCGAGCATGGCCTCGCTGCACGGCAGCTACGAGACGACCGAGCGGCTGCTTACCAGCGTGCTGCCGGGCGACCGCGTGAAGGAGATCATGGAGGATCTGCGTGGGCCGAGCGGCCGGACGATGTGGGACAAGCTCTCCAACGTATCCGAAACCGTGCTCGCCGGCGCGCTCAAGCAGGAATATCCGCAGACGGTTGCAGTGATCCTCTCCAAGCTGCGCGCCGATCATGCCGCACGCGTGATCGCCGAACTGCCGCGCGACTTCTCCACCGACGTCGTGATGCGCATGCTGCGCATGGAGACGGTGCAGAAGGAAGTCATCCAGCAGGTCGAGCAGACGCTGAAGACCGAATTCATGACCAATCTGTCGCGCACCAACAAGCGCGATCCGCATGAGGCCATGGCCGAGATGTTCAACGCGCTCGATCGCTCGACCGAAGAGGCGATGCTGACCGCGCTCGACGAAAAGGCGCCCGAGAGCGCCGAACGCATTCGCGCGCTGATGTTCACCTTCGAGGATCTGGGCAATCTGCTGCCGGCCGCGATCGCCGTCATCGTTCGCAATGCGGACAAGCGCGAGATGGCGCTGGCGCTCAAGGGCGCCCCGGAAGAGATGAAGAACCTCTTCTTCGGCGCCATGACCGAGCGCGCCGCCAAGTTGATGCGCGAGGACATGGCCGCGATGGGCCCCGTCCGTGCGCGCGACTGCGAGGAAGCGCAGACCGCGCTCGTCCGTCTCGCCAAGTCGCTTGCGGATCGCGGCGAGATTCTGCTCGTCGATCCCAAGAGCGACGATGCGATGATCATCTGAGGAGTCGGCGATGAGTCTGCACGTTCAGCGCTTCGCATTCGATCGGGTCTTCACGGCCGCCATGCCCGAGAGCGAGGCGCCGCGCAGCGATCTCACGCTCGAGCTCGCGGCGCTGCGCAAGGAGCTGGCGGTGTTGCGCGCCGACCACGAAGGCGCGCTGGCAATGGCACGGGCCGACGGCTTCGAGGCAGGGCTGACCCACGCCCGCACCGAACGCGACACCGCATTGCTGAGCGCCGTGGATTCGCTGCAGGCGGGGATCGAGGCGCTCGACGGCCAGTTCGCCGAGACCGCCGAGCGCCTCACCGGCGAAGCGACCGATGTGGCGCTCGCCGCAGCCGAGCTGCTCGCCGGACGCGCGCTCGAAGCGGCTCCCGCGGCGGCGATCGACGGTGCGATCGGGCGTGTGCTAGAACAGGTGGCACGCGGCACCGAACTGCTGATCCGCGTCCATCCCGATCTGGTTTCCGAGATCGAGGCACGGATCGCCGACCGCCAGAGCAAGGACCGCCGCCGGCTGAATTTGGCCGTCGTGCCCGATCCGGCGCTGGTCCCTGGCGATGCGCACATCGTTTGGGAACAAGGGGGCCTTGTGCTTGATGCCGCAGCGCGGCGCGCGGAAATCGCGGCCGAGCTCGAGACGCTGCTGCCCAAGGACCTCTAGCCCTACTCATCGGCTGCCGCTGCCCTTCGCGGACGGCAGCCCTGACCTGCCCGGACGACCGCGGCGGCCCGTGCCGCCGCGGTCGAGCCATGTTCGGCATGTGCCGGACCCAAGCCCGGCAAAAATTTCCCACCCGGCAGAATCTGCCGCCGTCGCTCCTCCTATAAGAGAGCTATCGGGCCGCGTGCCCAGGGTATCCGGCGAATGGCGGGGCGATCTTGGAAGCAATCAGAAAATTCGCGGAGCAGCTCGGGCCCAAGCGGCTGATGCTGATGGGGGGCGTCGCACTGGCGCTGCTGGCGGCGCTCGCATTCGTGGCGACGCGCGGCTCGGACCCGCAGATGGGCTTTCTCTACACCGATCTCGATCCCGGCGCGGCGCAGACGATCGTCGAGAAGCTGGAAGCGCAGGGCGTCGAATATCGCCTCTCCGCCGACGGCAGCTCGGTGATGGCGCCGCAGGACCGACTCGCCGAGCTGCGCATGAGCCTGGCCGGCGAACGGCTGGGCGGCGCGATCGGCTATGACGTGCTCGACCAGGAGGAATCGTTCGGCGTTTCCGCCAGCCGCGCCAAGCTGAACGAGACGCGCGCGATCGAAGGCGAGCTCGTCCGCTCGATCGAGAGCCTTGAGAGCATCGCCCGCGCACGCGTCCATATCGTCATGCCCGAGCGGGCGATGTTCGCCGCCGAGCGGCGGCCGGCCTCGGCCGCCGTGACGGTGAAGACGCGCGGCCGCCTGCCCGCCGAAACGATCGCCGCGATACGCTATCTCGTTTCGTCCTCGGTGCCCGAGCTGTCGCCCGAGTCGGTTTCGATCGTCGATCAGTCGGGCGCGCTGCTCGCTCGCGCCGGCGATCCCGATGCCGCCGTTGCCGGCGACGCCGACGCACGCCAGACGCAGGTCGAGACGCGGATGCGCGACGAAATCGAATCGCTGCTCGAGCCGATCGTCGGCCAGGGCAAGGTGCGTGCCGAGGTTTCCGCCCAGATCGATCGCGATGCCACGCGCGAGGAAGCGAATATCTTCGATCCGGATACGCAGGTGATCGCCCGTCAGGTGACGGTCGAGAACGGCAGCCAGGACGAGGAGAACGGCGCCGCGCCTCCTGCCGCCACCGTTGCCGAGCAGCTGCCCGAGAACGAAGGCGCTGCAGCCGGCCTGCCCGGCGAGAGCCGCCGGTCGGCGAGCAACCAGACGTCCGAGGACACGACCTATCAGAACAGCTCGCGCCGCACGGTCACGGTGCGCGCGCCGGGCAAGGTCACGCGCCTCACTGTCGCGGTGATGGTCGATGGCGGCGAAGCGGGCCTGCCCGCCGAACAGGTCCAGCGGCTGACTCGCCTGGTCGAGAACGCCGTCGGCATCGACGCCGAACGCGGCGACAGCGTGGTCGTCGAGAGCATGGCCTTCGCACCGGTCGAGGATCTGGCCGAGGGCGAGAACAGCTTCCTGTCGCTCCTTTCCATGGATCGGGTGTTCGGGCTGCTTCAGCTGCTCGTGATCGCCGCTGCCGGCTTGATCGCTCTGCGAATGCTGAAGCCGAAGATCGCGCCCGCCGTGGCCGAACCGGCGATGATCGAGGAACAATCCCCCGAGATGATCGCGCTGGCCGGCCGCGCCGCCGAAGGCGATCCCGAAGCGCAGCAGGAGCTCGCCGCACTCGAAGCCGGCCGCCAGCATCCGATGCTCGATCAGGAGATCGAGATGGCGCAGGTCGACGGCCGCATCAAACTCTCCGCGCTGAAGCGCATCGGCGACGCCATCGCCGCGAGCCCCCCCGAGGCCGCGTCGGTGATCCGCCACTGGATGAACGCCTGAAGGAGCCCCGTACGTGGAACCGCACGATATCATTCCCGCCGAAGCCGCCCCCGCCGAGGAAACCGGTGCGCCGATCCTCGAGGATTTCGACGCCGCCCCGGAACGCGAGGCGCCTGGCGCCGGCACGCCGGAGGAGCTGGAAGCTGTTCATGACGTCCCGGTGAAGGTGCAGGCCGTACTCGGCCGCACGCGGATGCCGGTGGGCGAACTGCTCCAGCTTGGGCCGGGGCATGTACTCGAACTCGATCGGCGGGTCGGTGAACCGGTCGACATCTTCGTCAACGATCGGCTGATCGCACGCGGCGAGGTTGTGCTGATCGACGGAGCTCTCGGCGTGACGCTCACCGAAATCGTTCGGGCGGACCGCTGATGGCCGGACCGATCCGTATGCTGCTGGTCGGCGCGCCTGGCGGCGAATTCCGTCTTGCCGCCGAGCTGGCGCGCGATGCGGGTGCCGAGGCCGCGATGGCCGACGGCCCTGCCGAGGCGCTGGCACTGCTGCGCGAGAGCGGCTGCGATCTGGTGATGTTCGATGTCGGGCTCGACATCGTCGGCTTTCTCGAGCGGCTTCGCGCCGAACGCTTCATCGTTCCGGTGCTGGGGTGCGGAGTCGACGCGCCCGCCGAACGCGCGGTCGCGGCGATCCGCGCCGGCGCGCGCGACTATGTGCCGCTGCCGCCGCAGCGCGAACTGATCGCCGCAGCGATCGCGTCGGTCGTGGCGCGCCGCGTGCCGCGCGGCCTGGGCGAACACCCCGCCCTCATGCGTGCTACCGAACTTGCGGTCGCAGTGGCGCCGAGCGGCGCGCCCGTGCTCGTCACCGGGGAGAAAGGCACCGGCAAGGAAGTGATGGCGCGCGCCATCCACGCCGCCTCGGGCCGTCCCGATCCGCTGCTCGTCGTCGAATGCTCGGGCGTCGCCGCCGAAGTGCTCGAATCCGAGCTGTTCGGCCATGAGGAAGGCGCCTTCCCCGGCGCAATAGCGCGTCGTCTCGGTCGGCTGGAGAAGGCAGGTGAAGGCACGGTGCTGCTGCGCGAAGTCGGCGCCGTGGCACCGGCCACACAGGCGAAGCTGCTCGGTGTGCTCCAGGAACAGCGCTTCCGCCGCGTCGGCGGCGCCGAGCTCGTGCCGTTCCGCGCCCGGATCATCGCCTCGACCGGCATGGATCTGGAAGCGCGCGTCGCCGAAGGGGCCTTCCGCGCTGATCTTCTCGCGCGGCTCGGTTTCGCGCGCATCGAGGTTCCGCCGCTGCGCGCGCGCGGCGACGATATCGCGTTGCTGGCGCAGCATTTCGCCGAAAGGATGGCGGTATCCGACGGGCTTCCGTTCCGGCCGCTGAGCGACGCCGCGCTTGCGCTGCTGCGGCGCTACAGCTGGCCGGGCAACGTTCGTGAGCTCGAGGATGCGGTGCACCGCGCCGTGCTGCTCGCCCGCGGCGCACGGATCGAACCCGAGGATCTGGTGCTGATCGACGGATCGCGGATCGCGGAGCGCGACGCCGGTGAAGGCGCCTCGCGGCTCCAGGTCGAGAATCTCGTCGGCCGGACCGTCGAGGAAGTCGAGCGCGAGCTGATCCTGCAGACTCTCGAGCGCTGCCACGGCAACCGCACCTCGGCATCGAGCATCCTGGGCATCTCGGTGCGCACCATGCGCAACAAGCTCAAGAGCTTCGTCGAGGCGGGCATTGCCGTGTCGCCGGCCGCCTGACGAAAACCTCCAATCGCCACGCTCCGGCCTCTCTGTGAGTTCGGCTGGAAAAGGTTCGAGATCCGCTGATGTCTCCCGCCCTCACACAGTTCTTCGATCGCATGGGTGCCAGCCGCGACCTGGCGCTGGCGATCGGCGTCGTCGCGATCATCGCGATGCTCATCCTGCCGATGCCGGCCTGGCTTCTGGACCTCGGCCTGGCATTTTCGATCACCATCTCGGTCATGATCCTGATGACCGCGCTGTTCATCGACAAGCCCCTTGAGCTTTCGTCCTTTCCGACGATCCTGCTGATCGCGACGATGCTGCGGCTGGGCCTCAACATCGCCTCGACTCGCCTGATCCTCAGCCACGGCCATGAGGGGCCCGACGCCGCGGGCGGCGTGATCGGCGCGTTCGGCGAGTTCCTGATGGGCGGCCAGGTGGTGATCGGACTCACCATCTTCATGATCCTCGTGATCATCAACTTCGTCGTCATCACCAAGGGTGCGGGCCGCATCGCCGAAGTCGCGGCGCGCTTCAGCCTCGATTCGATGCCCGGCAAGCAGATGGCGATCGACGCCGATCTCAACGCCGGCATGATCGACGAAGAGACCGCCAAGACCCGTCGCGCCGAAATCGAAGCCGAAAGCGGCTTCTACGGCGCGATGGACGGCGCGTCGAAGTTCGTGAAGGGCGACGCGATCGCGGGCCTCATCATCACTGCAGTCAACATCCTGGTCGGGCTGGGCCTCGGCGTGTTCGCGCATGGCGTGCCCCTGGGCGAGGCCTTCTCCACCTACACCATCCTCACCGCCGGCGACGGACTGGTCAGCCAGATCCCGGCGCTGATCGTGTCGGTCGCCGCGGGCCTGCTCGTCTCGAAGGGCGGCATGAAGGGCAAGGCGGGCAAGGCACTGAGCGATCAGCTCGGCCGTCACCCCAAGGCGTTCGGCATGGTCGCCTTCCTGATGGGCGCGCTGGCGCTGATGCCCGGTCTCCCCTTTCTGCCGTTCATCAGCTTTGCGCTGCTGGCCGGCTGGATCGCCTGGAAGATGAGCAAGAAGGCCGAGGCCGATGCGGCGCAGGAACGAATCGCCGAAGCCGTTGCCGCCGAGCAGCAGGCGATCGCCGAACAGCCGATCGGCCAGACGCTGGCGATCGACGCGGTGCGCATCGAGATCGGCTATGCGCTGCTGCCGATGATCAACGACGCCGAGCGCGAGCCGCGGCTCGACGATCAGGTTCGCGCACTGCGCCGTCAGATGGCCACCGAATATGGCTTCGTGCTGCCGTCGGTCCGCATCATCGACAACATGGGGCTGAAGCCCAACGAATATGTCCTCTACATCAAGGAGACCGAAGCGGCACGCGGCGAAATCCGGCTCGACAAGCTGCTGCTCATCAATCCCGGCGGCGGTCCGTCCGGCCTGCCGGGCGAAGAGACGCGCGAGCCCGTGTTCAACCTGCCGGCGCTGTGGATCGATCGCGAATTGCGCGACGAGGCGGGTTTCCGTGGTCTCACCGTGGTGGATTGCGGCACGATCATCACCACCCATCTCACCGAGCTGGTGAAGGACAATATCGCCGACCTGCTTTCCTACACCGAGACGCAGAAGCTGCTGACCGAGGTCCACAAGGAATCCGAGAAGCTGGTGGCCGACATCGTGCCGTCGAAGGTGTCGATCTCGAGCATCCAGCGGATCCTGCAGAACCTGCTCGCCGAGGGCATCTCGATTCGCGACATTCCTACGATCCTGGAAGGCATCGCCGAAGCGGCGCCGCTGACCAACAACCTCACCCAGATCACCGAGCATGTGCGCGGGCGCCTCGCTCGCCAGATCTCGGCATCGCAGGTGCGCGGCGAGGCGATCCCGATCGTCACTCTCTCGCCAGACTGGGACGCAGCCTTCGCCGAGAGCATCGTCGGCTCGGGCGACGACCGCCAGCTCGCCATGGCCCCATCGTCGCTTCAGCAGTTCATCGCCTCGGTGCGCGAGACCTATGACCGGCTGGCGCAGGACGGCGAGATTCCGTGCCTGCTCACCAGCCCGTCGATTCGCCCCTTCGTCCGCTCGATCATCGAGCGGGTGCGGCCGGCGACCGTGGTGCTCTCGCAGAACGAGATTCATGCGCGCGCGCGGATCCGCGCACTGGGCTCGATCGCCTGAGCGCCCGCGGAGGCGTCAATTCTCCTATAATGAAAGGCAGTGCCGCATCGGCACTGCGAACGAGGGGCCGCATGCAGATTGCCGACGTGAGTTTCGCACCGGGCTCCAAGCCCATGCCGGCGGCCGCGACGATCGGCCAACCGGGTTTCGGAGCGCTGGTGGGGATGCAGGGCATGCCGCCGACAGCGCAGCCGACGCCGCTTCCCGGTATGATGCCGACGGGCGGGATCGCCGGTCCGCAACTCGGCGGCCTGATCCAGATCGCAACCGTCGAAAGCACGGTGGCAGTTCCGGCCGTGGTTCCCAGCACGGTTCCTGCCGGCACCGGCGCTTCCCCCGCCGCGCCGCAGCCGGCGGACGGAACGCCGATCCTTGTCGAGCCCAACCTGTCGACCTCTCGGACCGTCGAAAGCGACCTCGACCTGCCGATCGCAGCCGCTCCCGACGCGCGCGTCGCTGGCGCGGCGACGCAGGCCGCGGCGCCACCGTCGCTGCCGGAACTCCTCGCAAGCGCATCGAAGCTGCCGACGGCGCAACCCGCTTCAGCTCCCATGGCGAGCAAGCCGCCCATGGCTCGCGCTGGAGCGACAAAGGATGGGCTCTCGCCCTCGCTGCCTGGCACCTCGGATATGCCAGCCGAAACCGCGCCTCCCGGTCCGCTCGGGGAAACGCTCCTCGCCGCGCCGATCGACGCGGCGGCGGAGGAAGCCGCTCCCCTGTCCGACCCCACGGCCGAAGCAGCGCCTGAAGAACTTGCTGGCAACGGTGGCGAGCAGCCTGTGCCGCAAGCCGCTGCACTCGCCATGCCGCCGGTGGCGCCGCCGCCTCGCGACCCCGCGCAACCGCCTGCCACCAGTGCCGCCACGCCGACCGCCGGCGGTGCTGCGGTGCCGGCCGCCGCAACCGATCTTCCGGCTGCCGCACCGGCTCCCGCCGATGCGGCAGCGGGCGGCATGAGCGCGGGCGAGATGCCGCAGGCCGAGCTGCCTGCGGGTGACGCCAATTCGCGGCCCCAGCCCGAGGCAGTGGCGCGGATGCGCGACCCCGCCGCGCCGCTGGCTCCGCCGCCGGTGCAGACGGAGGCAAGCACGCCCACTTCGCCCGCTCCGCAACCAGCGAGCGCCGCTCCGGCGCCCGCGCGCGAGCCCAGCGTCACTGCGCGGCCCGGCGTGTTCGGCCGTGAACTGGGCGTAGAGATCGCGCGCGGCGTCGCCGGCGGCGAGGATGTGGTGCGAGTGCGGCTCAATCCCGCCGAACTCGGCCGGATCGACGTGACCCTTGCCTTCGAGGACGGCGCCCTGCGCGCGACGGTCCGTGCTGAAAGCCCCGCCGCACTCGAACTGCTGCGCCGCGACACCGCCGATCTCGGCCGCGCGCTCGACCAGGCAGGGGTCCGTTCGGACGCGCAGAGCTTCCGCTTCGAGAGCCGCGCCGGCGACGGCGGCCAGGGTCGCTCGGGGGGCCAGCCCCAGCCGAACCATACCGGCCGCAACGCTGATCCCGAACCGAGCGCGACCGAAGCGCCGCGTCCCACCCTGCGCGGCACCGGCCGCGTCGATCTGCTCGCCTAGGAGGCTTTAGCAATGACCGTTTCGTCCGCCACAAGTGCAGGCCTTACGCCCGAGACCAACTCGTCGATCGGGAAGCTCAATGCCGATTTCGACATGTTCCTGAAGCTGCTGACCGCGCAGATGCAGAATCAGGACCCGCTCGATCCGATGGATACGGCGCAATATACCGAGCAGCTGGTCCAATATTCGCAGGTCGAGCAGGCGATCGAGCAGACCGCCACGCTGAAGGAGATGCTTGCGGGCATGGGCTCGCAGGATCTGCTTCAGGCTTCGGCACTGGTCGGCAGCACGGTCGAATATGACTCGCCCGACGCGGCGCTGGGCGATGCTCCCGCAGCCTGGAGCTGGTCCGCCGATCGAGCCCCGGCCAAGCTGGTCGCCACGCTGACCGATGCGAGCGGACGCACGGTCGAGACGCGCGCCATCGATCCAGCCGCCAGCGGACAGCTCGCCTGGGACGGCACGCTGACGAATGGCGGCACGGCGCCGGCCGGCACCTACACGCTCAGCCTGAAGGCAGAGGATACGAGCGGAAACGCCATCCCTGTCGCTATTCACGGCATCGGCACCGTGTCCGATGCGCGCGGCGGCAACGGGGGCACCACGGTCGGCATCAACGGACTTCAGGTTCCTGTCGGCAAGCTCGTCCGCATCGGCGGTGGCTGATCGGTCGACGCGCTGGCTAGGTAAGAACACCTACCGCACTCATACGGTAGGTATCGGCTTGGATACTATTCTATACTGAGGTGTGAGATGCAGGGGCCATAAACCGATCCCCTCGATGACTTCTGTATCTCTGCCTCCATACTGAGTTTCGTGTTCGTATCGAGGATTGCGCGGCAGGCCGGAACCCCATCCGGCCTGCCGTTTGCGATTCCGGCCAAAGCCCTGCACCGGCAGGCCCGGAACGCAAAAAAAAACGCCGCGACATCCCATTGGGCGCGCGGCGCATCGCTGGCAACGAGATCTACCGGTTAGCCGAGCGACATCGCATCGGCCTCCGGCCAGGACGGCAGGCGGCGCGACGAGGCCGCCGGGATCGAACGCAGCAGAATTGCGCGCGCGGCAGACGGAAGCCCTCCCTCGACAGGGCCATCCCCGGCGGCGGCGGCGGCGACGGACCGAATTTCTTCCACGACGAAGTCGCTTGCGGTGCAACCTGCGACCGGCGCGGGGGCGGTCAGCATCGCGATGCAGTCGCTGATCGACGGATCCTCACGCGGACCAAGCGTATCGAGCACATTCGCGAGCGTCATGCCCGGGGCCCGCAGCGCGCGCTCGGCCGCCGCTTCCCAAAGGGCGTTCATATCATCGACGCTCAGCGTGAGCGTGACCGTGTAGATCGGCGTCGTAGTGCCCGGTACGATATCGGAATCGTTCGGATCCATTCTCCACCCCCTTTACCCTTCGGCGCCAACCCCGCGCCCTCACAAGCTCAATGCCCGTGCCCCGGTTCTACGCGTATTCAGGAGAAATCCCTACGCAAGCGACTTCGGGGTTAATGAATTCGTGCCTCGGCCCTTCGGCTGAGCTCGCGGGCATGCGCCCCCACCACGCAGAGTTCGGCGTAAAGCCGGTCCCAGAACGGAGCCGGGATCTCGAGAGCCTCGCTTTCACCCGGCTGGCGCAATGCAAGCGCGACGCACGGATCGAGCAACAGATGGAACTGCATCCCGAACGCTCCGTCGACGAGCTCGTCGGGCAGCGGATGCGGCACCGAAAGACGCGCAGACATGATATAGCCGGCAAGGACATCGGCGCCGTAGCCGTCGAGCAGGACTCGCGAGCACTCGGGCAGATCGGGCCGTTCCAGCACGATCAGCGCGCCGGAGGGATGCTCTTCGACGCTCAGGCGCAGACGATCGCCCAGGGCGTCGGTGATTTCACGGATACGGGGAAACAAGCGAACCTCCTGGCTATCCCCATTATAGAGGGGACGAGGAGGGCGCGGGCGCCGGAGCGGCGCAAAGGAAAGGGCCGGAGCGGTTTCCCGCTCCGGCCCGAGGTGTCCGCGCTTCCAGGGAAAAGCGCGATACGCCCTTAACGGAACAGCGACGTGATCGTCTGCGGCGCCTGGTTGGCGATCGACAGAGCCTGCACGCCCAGCTGCTGCTTGACCTGCAGCGCCTGGAGGTTCGCCGATTCCTTCGCGAGGTCGGCGTCGACCAGGTTGCCGATGCCGGCTTCGATGACGTCAGACAGCTTGTTCGTGAACTCCATCTGCGCGTCGATCTTGTTCGAAGCGGCACCCAGCGTGCTGAGCTTGCCGTTCACTGCAGTGACCTGCGTGTCGATCACGGTGACCATCGCCTCGGCCTGAGCGGCCGTGGTGAAGGTGCCGCTGTTCGACGCGTTGATCGCCGTCGTCACTGCGCCCATGTCCTGGTTCGCCACGTCGAGCGTCGCCGCCGCCGTGTCGGTCGACTGAAGCGCAGCCACCGTGCCGCCCGAAGCCTTCAGCAGGTTCGTGCCGTTGAACTCGGAGGAGTCGATGATCGTGGTGATCTGCTCCTTGAGCGCGGTGAAGTCCTTGGCGATCGCCGCGCGGCTCGTCGTGTCGAGACCCGCGTCCGAAGCTTCGGTTGCCTTCGCCTTCATCTGGTTCAGAAGGTCGGAGACGCCCTCGGCGCCGGCAACTGCCACGTCGACGGTGCTCTTCGCGCGAGCGAGCGAGGAGTTGACCGCCTTGAGGCTGCCGACATCACCACGCAGGGTCTGCGCGATGGTGTACGAAGCGGAGTCGTCCTTCGTCGACGACACGGCCAGGCCGGTGTTGATGCGGCTCTGGGTCGTGGCGAGGCCCTTATTGGTCTGGTTGAGGCTCTGGAGAGCCGCCATCGCGCCGACGTTGGTGTTGACCGAAAAACCCATGCTCTTGTCCTTCTCGGAATAAGACCGCTTCTGCGGCCTGAGCCGGTGACGCCGGCCCGCGACGGAAGCTCTTGCGCATCCGCAAGTTCATTCTGGAAAGACTTTTCGACGCGACAAAACAAAGTACATCTTTTTTTTGCGGTATACTCTCAATTAACTTGAAGAACCGGAAAAGTTTTCCTAGCGGCAACACGGATGCGGCAAAAATTGCCTGGTTTAGCTGATTTTCACTGCTCGGCTCGCGTCCGAACCGGTGCCTGCGCACGCGGCGAAATGAAAAAAGCCGGCCCCGCCCTGGTGGCGGAGCCGGCTCAGATTGCGACCGTAGCGCCGCCCGTCAGAACGGGAAAAGCGCGTCGTAGATCTGCTGCCCCCAGCGCGCCTGCTGCGCCTCGGTCAGCTGGCCGCGGCCGCCATAGATGATCCGCGCTTCGGCGATCTTGCTGTGCTGGATCGAATTGTCGCGCTCGATATCCTGCGGCCGGACGATGCCCGTGACGATCAGCTCGCGCATCTCGAAGTTGACGCGCACTTCCTGTCGCCCGCGCACCATCAGATTGCCGTTGGGCAGCACCTGGGTGACGATCGCCGCCATCGTCATGTTGACGGTTTCCGAGCGCGCGGTGGTGCCGCCGCCGGCGTAGCGCGAACCCGATTCCGCCTCCACCAGCTGCGACGGATCGACATTGCCCGGCAACACGTTCGCGAGCGGCGTCTCCAGTCCCAGCAGCGCCGTGACGCCGCCCGACTCGGATCCGCCGCGGGTCCGCGAGGTGTTGTTGCCCAGATTCGCCTGGTCGGCGATCTCGATCCGGATTGTGAGAATATCGCCCACCGTCGCCGCGCGCTGGTCGCGGAACAGGCCCCCGGCACCAGTGCGGAACAACGATGCGCTTGGCGCCGAGGCGATGGGCACGGCGCGGCCCGAGCGATCGGCCGGCGCCGCCAGCGAAGGCTCGAACGCGGGCGCAGCGACCGGCTCCATCGCAGTCAGCTGGGGCGCCCTGCCGACCTGTTTGAGCCGACCCACCGCGCCGCAGCCCGACAGCGTGGCGCCGAGCGCCACGATCGCAATTGCTTTCTTCATCTGTTCAATCCCTGTGTTGCGGCGGTTCAGGGCGCGGCGATGCGCACGCTGCCCGATCCGTCGACGATTCCGTCCAGCGTGCGGTTGGTCGACGTCGCCACCACGCGGACGAGATCGCCCTCGCCCCCGTTCGAAAGCGCGCGGCCGCTCGTGGCGATCACCATCGCGCCGCGCACAACCCGGATCGTCACGGGCTCGCCCCGGCGAACGAGCTGCGGCGGCTGCACGTCGCTGCGGCGCACGACCGCGCCTTCGCGCAGGTTGCGGCGTGCCTCCATGCCCGCTGCTTCATCGGCGCCTAGCGCACCGCGTGCCGCGGCAGCCGGCAGCGATTCGAACGAGAAGTCGCCGGCGGCAAGCAGCTCGCCGCGCACGACCGCCCTGTCGAGCACCGCCACTTCGCCGTCCTGCGCGGCCGCCGGACGCGGCAGCAGCGCGAGCGCCAGGCCGGTGGCGAGAAGAAGCGCGCGCGACATCAGCGCAGCTGGCTGGTCGTTGCCAGCATTTCGTCTGCCGTTTTCACGACGCGGCTGTTCATCTCATAGGCGCGCTGGGCAGTGATCAGCGCCGTGATTTCCGCAACCGGATTGACGTTGGAAGCTTCGACGAAGCCCTGCGTGAGCGTGCCCGTGCCCGGCTCGCCCGGGGGTGCGATCGTCGGCTGGCCCGATGCCGCGGTCTCGAGGAACAGGTTGCCGCCCTGTGCTTCGAGTCCGCTTTCGTTCATGAAGGTGGCGAGTTCGAGCTGACCGACATTCTGCGGCTCGGGATCGCCGGCGAGCTTCACCTGGACCTGCCCGGTCGACGAAATGGTGACATCGACTGCTTCCTGCGGAATGTTGATGCCGGGCTGGACCGGATAGCCGTCCTGCGTCACCAGCTCGCCCTGGTCGGAAAGCTGGAACGAGCCGTCGCGCGTATAGCCGGTCTCGCCCGACGGCAGCGTGATCTGGAAATAGCCGCGCCCCTGGATCGCCACGTCGAGCGGGTTGCTGGTCTGGGTCAGCGCGCCTTGTTCGAGAATGCGATAGACGCCGCCGGTGCGAACGCCGGCACCGATCTGAATGCCCGCCGGCGCCATCGTGCCTTCGCCGGTCGCCGAGCCCGGGCGGACGACCTGCTGATAGAGCAGGTCCTGGAATTCCGCGCGCTGCCGCTTGAAGGCAGTGGTGTTCATGTTGGCGATGTTGTTCGAAATGACGTCGACGTTGGTCTGCTGCGCGAGCATGCCCGTCGCCGCGATGGAAAGAGTACGCATCTTCAGTTCCTCCGGTGGGAATTCGGTTCAGGGAGAGATCAGGGCGAAACGCGGCCCAGTTTCTCGATCGCGCGCTTGCGCATTTCGGTCATGCTCTCGTTCATGCGCTGGCTGGTCTGATAGGCGCGCAGAATCTCGATCATGTCGGTGGTCTCGACGATCGCATTGACGTTCGATCCCTCGACGCCGCCTGAGCGAAGCCGCGTTTCGCCGGCTTCGAGCTCGCGTCCGTCGGCGCCGTCGAACAGGCCGTCGCCCCGCGGAGTGACGCCTGCCTCATTATCGAACATGGTCACTGCGATGCGTCCGAGCGGGCCATCCGTGCCCATCACCGTGCCGTCGGGCGCGATGGTGAGGCTCGCCGCCTGCTCGGGCGGCACGACGATCGGCTGGCCGCCCTCGCCCAGCAGCCGCTGCCCGCCGGCGGTCGCCAGTTCGCCGCTCTCGAGCACCTTCACAAAGCCCGCGCGCGTATAGGCAGTGCCGCCATCAGGCGCTTCCACGGCAAGATAGCCGGGGCCTTCGATCATCACGTCGAGCGGGTTGCCCGTGGCCTGAAAGCCGCCGGGCGCGGTGTCATGAACGGCGCCATAATCGAGCACGAACGACGTCTTGCGTGCCGCATCGACGACGGACTCGCCGTCCTGGATATATTCGCGGAACACAGGCTCTTCCCGGCGGAATCCCACCGTATTCATGTTCGCCAGATTGTTCGCCGCGATATCGAGCCGGCGGCGCAGCGCCTGTTCGTGGCTCAGCAGCACATAAGAGGAGATATCCATCCGCGCCTCTTTTTTCCTTTCGCCACTAGGCACTTTTTGCCGGGCAACGATCCTATAATAGGAAGAAATCGCAGTCGCGGGTGCGGCAGCGCAGCTTTTCAGGGAAAGCAGACGGCCATGGCAGAATCATCGGAAATCGTTGAAGCCGGGGATCAGGCGGAGGCGCCGGCCAAGAAGAGCAAGAAGAAGCTCATCATGATCGGCGCGGCCGGTGCGGTGCTGCTGCTGGGCGGCGGCGGCGCGGGCGCCTTCTTCCTGTCGGGCGGCGACAGCGCGGCCGCGGAGGAAAGCGCGCACGCTGCCCCTGCCCCCGCGGGCGAGGCCGGCGCCGAAGCCGATGCCGCCTCTTTCGTCGACGTGCCGCCGATGGTGGTGAACCTGCGCTCGCCCGATGGCGCCCCGCGCTTTCTGAAGCTGCACTTCATGCTCGTGCCCGGCCCCGCCGGAAGCAGCGACGCGATCACGGCGAAGCTGCCGCTGATCCTCGATGCCTATCAGCCGTTCCTGCGCGAGCTGCGCCCGGAGGATCTCGCCGGATCCGCCGCGGTGTTCCGCATCAAGGAGGAAATGCTCCTCCGCGCCACCGACGTCGTCGGACGTGACGTGGTTTCGGATATCCTCATCCAGGACATGGTTCAGCAATGAGCGACGATTTCGACGATTTCGAGCTGCCCGAACCGCCCTCTGCGCCGGGACTGGGCGGCGACGGCAAGTTCGATCAGGCGGATATCGACGCGCTGTTCGGCGATGTCGGTGGTGCGGCCGCGCCCAAGAAAGGCCTGCGCGCCGTCATCGAATCCAAGGTCATCCGCCACGAGCGGCTGCCGATGCTGGAAGTGGTTTGCGACCGAGTGGTCCGCGCCTTCGGCAGCTCGATGCGCAATCTCACATCGGATTCGATCGACGTCAGCCTCGAGGAAGTCACTTCGACTCGCTTCGGCGAGTTCATGGGCAATGTAGCGCTTCCCGCCATGATCGGCGTCTTCAAGATCGAGGAGTGGGAGAGCTACGGCCTGATCACCGTCGAATCCGGGCTGATCTATGCCGTGGTGGATGCGCTGCTGGGCGGACGAGGCGGCAATCCGCCGATGACGATCGACGGCCGCGCCTTCACCACGATCGAGACGGGGCTCGTCTCGCGCATGCTCGAGCTCGCGCTCGACGACTTCGCCGAGGCGTTCAGCCCGATCGAACCGATCACGATGAAGCTCGAGCGGATCGAGACCAATCCGCGCTTCGCCGCGATCGCGGGATCGTCGAACCTGTGCGCCAGCGCCAGCTATCGCGTCGACATGGACGGGCGCGGCGGCCAGTTCACCATCCTGCTGCCCTATGCCACGCTCGAGCCGGTCCGCGAGAAGCTGCTCCAGCGCTTCATGGGCGAGAAGAGCGGCCGGGACAGCATCTGGGAGGCGCACATGGCCTCCGAGATCCGCAAGACGCAAGTCACGGTCAATGTGCTGCTGGGCGAGGAGCCGATGCCGCTCGCCAAGCTGCGTGCGCTGGAGGTCGGCGAGACCATCCAGCTCCACAAGAACCCCGACGATGCACTCGAACTGCAATGCGGCGGCGTCCCGCTGGGCCTCGCCCAGATCGGGCAGCGCGGCGGCAAGGTGGCCGTGCGGCTCGTCAGCAGAATCTCCAGGGAAGCAAAGGGAAAGCGATGAGCATCGCAGTAACGACCAATCTCCTCACGATGGCGCTGTGCCTGGCCGTGCTGGTGCAAAGCGTGCGGATGATGCGGAGCCTTCGCCGAGTGAAGGACGGTGCGCTGACCGAGGTGGTCGCCGCGCTCGAAAAGGCGACCGGCGAAGCGCGCACCGTGCTTTCCGACATGAAGTCGACGCTGGGGCGCGAATGTGCCGACAATGCGCGGCTGGTGGCCGAGGCCCGCGGCCTCCGCGACGAGCTTTCGGTGATGATCGGCATTGCCGACGCCACCGCCGAACGCATCGTCGAAGCCGTCGGCACGGCGAACGCCGCCCGCAGCGAGGCCGAGTCAGCCGAAGATGCGGCCGACGAGGACGAGAGCGAGGCGACCGTCGCGTCGATCGCCCCGGTTGTGGCGGAAGCGGCATGATCCCCCGCCCTTCGCTGCTGCTGCTCACCGCCGCCGCTTCGGCATTGGCGGTCGTGGCGAACGGCGTCACTGCCGCCACGCCCGAGCCCCAGGCACAGAGCGCTCCGGCAGCCAGCACCCGGCTCGGCAACGAGATCGAGCAGGATCTGAGCGCACGCGACGCCGCAGCGGCGCGCCGGCGCCGGGCGCTCGATCTGCGCGAACAAGCCGCACGCGCGGCCGAGGCGCGGCTGCAGGCGCAGATGGGCGCCCAGCAGCAGCAGCAGCAACCGGCAGCTGCCGGCGCGAATGCCGAGGCGCCGCCCGAAGGCGCGCAGTTCGACGAGCTCGCCCGAATCTATCAGGCGATGAAGCCGGGCAAGGCGGCAGTGGTGTTCGAACAGCTCGAACTCGACGTGCAGATGCAGATCGCACAGCGCATGCGCGAGCGCTCGACCGCACAGATCCTGGCAGCGATGACTCCGCAGGGCGCCGCGGCGCTCAGCATGGCGCTCGCGCGGGGTCGCGCCGATGCCGGTCAGGCAATGCGGCGCCCGCAACCGCAGACGCGGCCGCGCTGAATCGGGCCGGCCGCAGGATTACTGCGCCGGCCCAGTCTCTTTCTTCATCAGCCGCGGGTCGCGGCGACTTCGACGATCAGCACACGGGTGATCGCAGGATCGGCCGCCTGCATCGCGGCGGTCATATCGGCATCGAGCCGCACCGCATCCACCGGCCGCAGGCCGGACGCGTGCAGCCGTGCGAACTCCAGCCCCGCGGAAAGCGCGGCGGAACGCAACACCGGCATCCTGTCCTCGGCACGCGACGCGGCAGCGTCGTCGGCGAGATCGAGCACGAGCTTGAGCTGCAGGACGCCTTCGAGGCGCCCGGTATCGACGATCGGCAGGCTGAGCGGCGCCATATCGACCAGGTGCAGCGCCTGCACGCCGCCGTCACCCGCGGCGGCCGCACCACCGCCCGGTACCAGCAGCATCGGCGCCAGCGCTCCGGCCATCAGCTTACGCACGCAAATCTCCCTCGCATCGGCACGCCCTGCTGCGCGCCCCTCTCTATAATAGAGGAACGGCAGCCGACAGGACTCGACATGAGCTACGATCAACGCCCCGGACGCATGCGCGTCGTCGGGCAGAGCACGCCTCAGCCGCAGCGCAGACGGGGCGACAGCCCGCAAGAGAGCGATGCCGCACAGCTGCCTGCCGTCGACGCCGTTCCGGCGAAGCCGCGCGGCCTGTCGCTGCTGCTGATCGGCCTCTTCCTGCTTGGCAGCGCCGGTGGCGGCGTCGCCGTGGCCATGGCCGCGCATTCGGGAATGTTCGGCCAATGAAGCAGATGTTGCTCACGGCCGCCGCAGTACTGGCGCTTGCCGCGCCCTCGCAGGCCGAGGAGACGCCGCAGGCCGGCACCGCGAGCCCGCCCCCCGCGGCTCCCGCGCCGATGGCGCCGCTCGACCTTCCCGGCTTCGCCGCGCGACTGGCCCAGCTTCCGCCGCCGACCGGCCCCTCCGCGTGGCAGGGCACCGCCAGCTGGAATGCATTGCTTGTCGCAGCGCCCGAACGACGGCAGGAAGCGCGCTGGGATCATGCCCGCGCGCTGCTTGGTCGCGGACGCGCCGCCGAAGCGCTCGGCGTGCTGGCCGTGATGCGCGGCGCCGATGCCGATCTCGACCGTGTCGCCGCCTTCCGCCTTGCCGAAGGAGTGGCGCTCACGCAGCTTCGCCGCTGGAGCGATGCCGCAGTGGCGCTCGCAGCGCCCGGGCTCGCCACCAATCCAGAGGCATGCGCATGGCGCCTGCGGGCTTTCGCCGGTGCCGGCGAGGCCGAGACGGCGCTGGCCGAACTCCCCTGCGCGCTTCCGGCGATCAACAGCCGCCAGGGCGATGCGCGCACTCCCTTCGTGGTCGCCGCCGCCGAACAGGTGATCGATGCCGGGCGACCGCAGAACGCGCTGCCGTGGCTGCAGCCCCTGCCGGACCGCGACCCCGCCGTGAACCTGCTGCGCGGTCGCGCGCTGATCGCGACCGGCGCGTTGCAGGACGGCCGGCTTCGCCTCGAGCGGGCGTTGGTGAGCGGTACGGCCGAGCAGCGCGCCGACGCGCGGCTCGCGATGATCGAGGCCGATCTGAAGCAAGGCAACATCGCCGGCGCCGCCGCGCTGGAGAAGCTCGACGCGCTCCGCTTCGGCTGGCGCGGCGGTCCGGTCGAACGGCGGGCGCTTCGCCTGTCGGTACGGCTCGCCGAGGAGCTGAACGATCCGCGCGCGGCACTGCGCGCGGGCGCGGCGCTGTTCCGCTATTTCAATCCCGGCAGCGAAGCCGGCGAACTGCTCGCGCAGCTGCAGTCGGTGCTGGCGAGTCTGCTCGCCGCCGACAGCGCGCTTCCGGTAGCCGAGGCGGCGGGCCTCTATTGGGACTATCGCGAGCTGGCCCCCGCCGGTGCCGAGGGCGATGCGATGGTACGCCGCCTCGCCGAGCGGCTGCAGAGCGAGAGCCTCTACGGCCGCGCCGCCGAGCTGCTGCAATATCAGCTGAGCGAGCGCACCCAGGATGTGGCGCAGGGCCCCTTGTCGGTCCAGGTCGCCACGCTCCATGTCCTCGCCGGGGATCCGGATCGCGCGCTGCGCACGCTGCGCGACACCGAGCAGCCCGGCTATTCGCCCGCGATGCTGCACGATCGCAAGCGGATCGAGGCAGTGGCGCTTCAGCGGCTCGGCCGATACGAAGCGGCCATGGCGGCGCTGGAAAGCGTTCCCGCCAACGGCGCCATCCGTGCCGAACTCCTCTGGCGCCGCAAGGAATGGGGCAGCTTCGTCGCTGCAAACGCCGCCGCCCTCCCCGGCGGGGGCAGGCTCGAGCCCGAGGCGCAGACCGCTGTGCTGCGTCATGCAGTGGCACTCGCCATGCTCGGGCAGGAGCCGGCGCTTGCCGCGCTGCGCGGCCGCTATGCCGATCGTTTCGCGGCGCTTCCCACGGCAAGCGTGTTCGATGCGCTCACGCAGCCGAGCGGAAGCGTCGATCCCGAAGTGCTCGGCCGCGCCCTCGCCGCGATTCCCGCTGCATCGCCCGCCGGTGGGCTGGCGGATCTGCTCGACGCAAGCGAGGAAGCGGCGGCGCCTCAGGGCTGAGGGCCGCTCCCGGCGCGCCCAAGGACGCGCCGCTGACAGCGTTGCGCGAGCCTTTCCGGCAGACGCCAGAAGCGCGCGGCACCGCCGAAACGATGTTCTGAGAGGGTGCTTGGATGCGGCGGCGGCGCCCGAGGGGCAGCCGCCGCCGGCGCGGTTCCTTAGAGGAAGCGGACCAGGCTGAGCCCGGAAAGCTGGGCGAACACCGAATAGCTCGCTTCCAGCATCGATTTCTGCTGGGCGAGGTCGACCGCCACCTGGCCCAGGTCGGCGTCCTCGTTGCTTTCGATCACGCCTTTGAGCAGCAGCGCGCGTTCTTCGCCGCGCGTCGACAGCGTCTCCACCTGCGCCTGCTTGCGGCCGTTCTCGGCGTTCACCGAGCGAAGGCTGCCAAGCCCGGTCTCCAGCTGGTCGACCGCGGTGCGCAGCGCGGCGATCTGGGTGTCGGTCGGAACCTCGCCGATCGGCCCGGCCTCGGCGAGCGTACGGAGCGCCTGATACAGGTCGCGGCCAGTGGCGCTGGCAGTGATGCCATAGGTCACGTCGACTCCGTCGGCCACTCGCGCCGATGCACGGACGCCATCGTCGGCGAAGGCATCGTCGGGCGCCAGCCCGACGAGATCGGAAAGAGCGTCGGGACGGAAAGGCTTGCCGCCCGTCTGCGATCCGGCAAAGAGCGGCGTGCCGCCTTCGGATGCGTTCAGCGAGGTGCGGAACTGATGAAAGGCCGTCTCGATGGCCTCCTGAAGCCCGGCGGCGCGGCCGGTGCCGATCGCCGTGAGCACGTCGGTCTTCAGCGTGCTCGCCGATTCCTCGATGCCGGTGAGATGGCCCTCGTAGAGCGACAGCGTCGTTCCCACGCGCTTGGCGACGGTGGCTTCCGCCTCCTGTCGCGCGAGCAGGCTGTGCGCCGAAAGGTTGCGCACCGTCTCGGTGCCAAGGTCGGCGAAATTCGCCGCCTTCTTGCCCGTCGACAGCCGCGTCTGCGTGATCGCCAGCTTCTCCTGCGAACGCTGGATCGCGTCGGCCATGACGCGCTGGAGCGGAATGGTGGCAACTCTCGTCATTGTCTCCGTCTCCTTCAGCGGACCATTGCGATCAGCGTGTCGTACATTTCGCTGGCAGTCGTCAGTACGCGCGCAGCGGCGGAATAGCTGTTCTGCAACACCACCATCTGCGCCAGTTCCTCGTCGATGTTGACGCCCGAAAAGCTGTCGCGGCGGTTGACCGCGTCATCGCGCCGGGCCGTTGCATCGGCGAAAGAATCTGTCGCTTGCGACGCCACGAGGCCCGTGCGGCCAAGCAGCAGGCTCGAGAAGCGCTCCATCGTCGCCACGCCGTCCTTGCCGAGATCGACGGGCTGGCCGAGCCGCTCTACGAACGCCGTGGCGCCGCGCACGTCGCCTGGGCCGAGCGCCTTGGCGCCGATGGCCACGCCGGGTTGCAGCCGCGCGAGCGGCAGCTTCGACGGATCGGCAAGCACCTCGGGGCGCACCTCGGCACTCGAGAGCCCGCTGGCGCCGCCACTCAGCCCCATCAGCGAGGAGAAGGACCGGCCCGAACCGAAGCGGTCGGTCGAATCCGAGGGGATCGACAGCGTCGCCCCGGAAAGTGCCGCCGCTGGCGCGAAACGCACGCGGCCGCGATCGTCGAGCGAGAAGGTACCGAACTGTCCCAGCGGACTGGCGTTCAGCTCGCCGATCACGTCGCCGAAGGTCGATCCGGTGGAGCCGGTGAGCGTGTAGCGGGTCAGCGCGCGGCCGGAGGTGTCGCGCAGCACGATCTCCGCCGATTCTCCCGCGCCGAATCCGTGCGGGTCGCTGGCATCGAAGCCCGAGGGCACGAGCGCGCTGGCATCGCTGCGGACAATATCGTTCAACCCGAAATATTGCGAGAAGCCGACGCCGGCGCGCGCGCTGGGATCGTTCGCGTCCTGCGCGACGACCACGCCGTTGCCGCCGGAAGCCGTGATGCTGAGCCGCCCGTCGACGAAGCTGGCGGTCGCCGCGCCCCCAAGATCCGTGTTGATCCGCGCGACAATGTCATCGACGGTGTTCAGCCCCGGAGTGCTCGCGAAATCGATGCTCGTGCTCGCCACCAACGTTCCGTCCGCCTTCGTCACCGCGAAGGTGGCGGAGCCGGTGAAGCCGTGGCGATCGCTGCCGACGAGCCCGGTGGCGCGTCCGTTGAGGCTGGCGGGCGGCGGCACGGTGGTGCCTTCGTTGGCGACGCTGTTCAGCGCCTCGGCGAGACCGCCGAACAGCACGCCGAGCTTCTCGGAAAACTCGGGAAGCTGCCGGTCGCGCAGGTCGAGCAGCCCGCCCAGCTTGCCGCCGACCGCCGCGGAATCGATCCGCTCGCCGGTTGCCGCGCCGGGCGCACCGTTCGCATCGGCAAAGCGAATGTCGATGGTCGGGTAGATCGGCTGAGACATGCCGCCGCCGCCCGAAGGATAGGAGAGCTGGCGCAGCCGCCGGTCGAGCAGCATCGCGCCCGAGGCCGTTTCGATCGTCACGCGCCCGTCGGGTTGGTCCCGGACAGTCACGTTGACGAGCGAGCTCAACTCCTGAATGGCGCTCATGCGCTGGTCGGCCGATCCGCTGGCGCTCCGCCCCAGCCCTTCGAGGCGTGCGACCGTGCCATTGAGATCGTGGATACGGGTGAGCAGGCTATTGATGCGATCGACGGTGTAGCCGACTTCGCTTTCGACATCGCCGCGCAGGCCGGCGACATCGTCGTCGAGCTGCTGCATCGAGGTGATTGCGTCCTGGACGTCGGCGGTGAAGGCCGCAACGGTCTGTTCGGATGCCTGCGATCCCGTCATTGCGACCGCCGAAGCCGAAATCGAGTCGAGCCGCGCGGGCAGGCCCGACGCTGCGCCGGGCTGGCCGAGCAGCGACTGGAGCCGGTCGAGATAATTGGCGCTCACCTCGGCCCGGCCATAGTCGCCCGAGCGGCGATAGACGGTGGCCTCGAGGAATCGATCGGCGACGCGCGTCGGCTCGCCCACCACCACGCCCGAGACACGGCCGGAGGACACGCCCGTCGACAGGTTGACGCGCTCGCGCGCATAGCCCGAGACGCCGACGTTCGCGATATTGTTCGAAACCGACTTCAGCCCCGCCTGCGATGCGGCGAGGCCGGATACGGCCGTGCTGAGAATGTCGTTGAGCGCCATTGGACCCCGCCCTGTTCGCTGGTGCCCCCGCGCCGAAGCGCGGGGGTTTCGTCAGATCATCAGCGCTTCAGATCGCTCACTTCGCGCAGCATGTCGTCCACCGTCGTGATGATCTTGGACGAGGCGCTGTAGGCGCGCTGGAACCGGATCATGTTGGTGAATTCGCCGGCGAGGTCGACCGTCGAGGCTTCGAGCGAATTGGACGCCACATTGCCGGCGCCGAGCGAACCGGGTTCGTTCAGCGTCACGCCACCCGAGCCCTTGCTTGCGGTATAGGCATTGCCCGACAGGCGCGTGAGACCGTCCGGGTTCTGGAAGGTGGCGATCGGAAGCTGGAAGACTTCGCGGGTCGTGCCGTCGTCGAACACGGCGGTCACTCGGCCGGTCTTGCTGACGTCGACCGTGGCCAGGTTGCCGAGCAGGCCCCCGTTGACGTCCGACGAGATCACCGAGGACGGCTGCCCGAACTGCGTGATGCCGTTGATGCCGCCGATGTCGCCGAGCTCCAGCGTGATTTCCGAAGTGCCCGCGCCCCCGGTCCAGTCGGGCGTGAGCGTGAACGGATCGGTGATGGCCGAACCGTCGTACTTGGTGCCCGTGATCCCGGCGAGGCTGCCGTCACCGCCGAAGGTCATCGTGCCCGATGCCAGCGGGTTGGAGGCGGAGGTGTCGCCCTCGACCTCGAAGCTCCACGTGTTCGCCGCGGTCTTCTCGAAGGTCATGCTCAGCGTGCGCGAGCCGCCCTGCGCGTCATAGACTTCGAACGAACGCTCGAACGTCGCGCCGACGGCGGCGTCCGACTGGAGGTTGGCGCGCATCATCAGCCGCGTGGTCGGCTGCGCGGTGCCGGTCAGGTCGCTGAGCCGGATCGGCTGCAGATCATCGAGGCTCCCGGTGTTGACATAGGCCGGCGTCGTGTTCTTGAGCGGCCAGCCCTGGAGGTAGAGGCCCGAGGCGTTGCGCAGGAAGCCCTGCTCGTCTGCCTTGAACGAGCCCGCACGCGTGAACGCGACGGCGCTGTCGTTACCCGAACCCGTGCGGGTGACGAAAAAGCCGCCGCCGTCGATCGCGAGGTCGGTGTTGCTGCCCGATGCCTGAAGCAAGCCCTGTTTGGTCGCCTGCGAGATCGGCGCGGCGGCGACGCCGCCTGCCGAATAGCTGCTGCCACCGCGGCCATCGGTCACCAGCGTGCGGAACTGGGCCTCGGTGCCCTTGTAGCCCACGGTGTTGATGTTGGTGATGTTGTCCGCGACGGTGGCCATCGCGCTCGCATGCGCGCTCAAACCAGAAACGCCGGCGTAGAGTGCGGAATAGAGGCTCAACTCAGTGTCTCCCGGATGCAGGCGCAAGGCCCTTCGCAGGCATTATAGGAAGAGAGTGGCGAAGGCGGTCGCAGGCGCGAAAGAATCAGTTCGCCGCGCTTCCCGCGCTCCTCTGAAGGCCTGGGCCCGAGTGGCTCACTGGTCGAAAAAACCGGCCGCAGCAGCGGCGGCGCACGCCTCGGCCGCCGCGCTAGGCAGAATTTGCCGCCCCCTGCCCCGCCCGGAGCGCTTTCTTCCTATAATGCCTGCGAAACGCTTCAGAAAGGCACGCTCATGCTCCGGATCACGCTGCGCGACGGCGAGAAGGCAGTCGTCAACGGCGCCGTGCTGCGCTCGGTCGGCAAGACCCAGATCGTCATCGAGAACCATGTCGCCATCCTGCGCGGCCGCGAAGTCATGCGTCCTGAGGATGCGACCACGCCCGCTCGCCAGCTCTATTTTGCGGCCATGCTCGCCTATATCGACGAGGAAGGCCGCGCAGGCCACCAGGATGCCGTGGTAGCCCTGCTCGCCGACGTGCTGGCGAGCGTGACTGCACCCGGCGCGCGGGAAACCTGCGTCCGTTTCGCCAGCGAAATCGCAGGCGGCAATCATTATCGCGCACTTGCCGCCGCGCGCGAACTGATCGCGCTCGAAGGCGCTGCAGCCGAACCGCAGGCAGCCTGAGGCGAGGCAGCGATGCAGACACTCGCCAGCGCCGCCCGCGCGATCCGCGCGCTCGAACCCGATCGCCGCTTCGGCCGCGTGGTCGCGGTGCGCGGTGCGCTGATCGAAGTCGAAGGGCTGATGGGCGCGGCCCAGATCGGCAGCCGCGTCACGATCACTTCGATGTCCGGCAAAGTCGAAACCGAAGTGACCGCGCTGGATCGCGACGTCGCGCTCTGCCTTCCCTTCTCCGATCCGCAGGGCGTGGGCCTGGGCGCGCGTGCCGACCTTTCCGCGGGCCAGCTTTCGATCCGCCCGTCCGCCGGATGGCTCGGTCGCATGATCGACGGTCTCGGCCGCCCGGTCGATGGTCTCGGCCCGCTGCCGCTTGGCGCCGATCCCCAGCCGGTCAAATCGCTACCGCCCGCCGCTGCGCATCGCACCCGCGTCGGCGCGCGCGTTGAAACCGGCGTCCGCGCGCTCGACTGTTTCGTGCCATTGTGCCGTGGGCAACGCCTCGGCCTGTTCGCAGGCTCGGGCGTCGGCAAGTCGGTACTGCTCTCGATGCTCGCGCGCTGGACTCAATGCGACGTCGCCGTGATCGGCCTGATCGGCGAGCGCGGCCGCGAAGTGCAGGAATTCATCGAGGACGATCTTGGGCCCGAAGGCATGGCCCGCTCGGTCGTCGTGGTCGCCACCTCCGACGAGCCCGCGCTGATGCGCCGCCAGGCGGCCTGGACCACGCTCGCCGTCGCCGAGCATTTCCGTGACCAGGGGCTCGACGTGCTCTGCCTGATGGATTCGGTCACGCGCTTCGCCATGGCGCAGCGCGAGATCGGCCTCGCCAGCGGCGAGCCGCCCGCGACGAAGGGCTACACCCCCACCGTCTTCGCCGAGCTGCCGCGGCTGCTCGAGCGCGCCGGGCCCGGCCTTCCGGGTCAAGGCAGCATTACCGGATTGTTCACTGTCCTCGTCGACGGCGACGATCACAACGAGCCGGTCGCGGATGCCGTGCGCGGCATTCTCGACGGGCATGTCGTGATGCGCCGCGCCATTGCCGAGCGCGGCCGCTATCCGGCGATCGACTTGCTGAAATCCGTATCGCGGACGCTGCCGCACTGTCTCCCCGAGGATCAGAACGAAACGCGCGTCGCCGCGCGCCGCCTGCTCGCCACCTATGGCGACATGGAGGAAATGGTGCGACTCGGCGCCTATAAGGCCGGCTCCAATCCGGACGTCGATCGGGCGGTCGCGCTCGCCCCGGCAATCGAGAAGCTGCTCGGCCAGGGCAAGAACGAGCAGGGTAGCGCCGCCGACGGCTTTGCAGCGCTTGCCGCCATCCTGGAGGAAGCGGAATGACTCCCTTCGACACTGCGCTTCGCGTGCAACGGCGCGAAGTGGATTCGCTGCGGATTTCGATCAGCGTCGCCGTGGAGCGGCTCAGCGACCTGGAACGCAGCCACCGCGAGAATATCGATACCGCGCGGCGGGAACGCGCGAGCACGAACGAAATCTGGGTACCCACCGATGCCTGGGCGGCGCGGATGCGGGCCGAGCGCACGCGCTTGCTGCGGGACGCGGGCGACGCCGAGGCGCGGCTGGCGCAGCTTCGCTCCCAGGCAACCGAACTCTATGGAACGATGCGCGCGATCGAACAGGCCGCCGACAACTATCGCGCGGAAAGCGAGCGCACGGCCGCAACTGCCGAGCAGACCGGCCTTGACGACGTCGTCGCGGCGCGGCTGGTCCGCAATCGGCTGCGGCCCGGAGATGTGCGATGAACGGCCCCGAAGCACTCGCCGCGCTGCCGCCTGCGCGCCGCGCCGAACTGATCTACGCCACCGCACGTTCGGAACTTTCAAACCGGCTGTGGCGCGCTGCGCTCGGCGACTCGGATTCGGGAAACAGCGCCAGCAATCCGGCCGGCCGGCCAGGACTGCCGCTCGGTTCGCTCGTCGAAATGATGGGCGGCGGCTCGGCCCAGCCTGGCACTGCGGCCACCGGGGCGACGACCGCCGGCCATCCGCATCATTGCTGCTGCTGCCGCCACCATCATGGCGACGCCGCGCCGGGAGCGACGCCTGCCGCCGCGGCGAGGGCTGCGCCAAGCGCGCCGACGATCACCGTCCCCGGAACGGTCTTTCCGCAGGGCGGACCAGCCGATGCCGTTGGCGAGGCCCGCGGCGGATTGCTGGCGCTGGGCAGCAATGCCCAATTCGCCCCGGCCCTCGCTCGCGCCGCCGAAGCCACGGGCGTCCCCGCCGGAGCGATCGCGGCGATCGTCGATGCGGAGGCCGCGCGTCGCGCCGACGGAAGCTGGAATCCGCTCTCGCGCAATCCCCGTTCCAGCGCAGCGGGTCTCGGACAGTTTCTGAGCGGCACCTGGCAGGATATGGCCCGCACGCCGGGCACGTGGCTCAACGAAACCGCCGCTTCGCACGGCTGGCTCGACGGACAGGGCCGGATTCGGCCGCAGGCGCGCTCGGCGCTGCTGCAGCTGCGCTACGATCCGGAAGCATCGATACGCACGGTCGCCGATTTCGCGCGGCTGAATCTCGATCGGCTGGAAAGCGACGGGCTGCGCGTCCGTGCCGATCCGGAAGCGCTGGCGAAGGCGGCGTACCTCAGCCATCACCTCGGGCTGGGCGACGCGCGCCGCTTCCTGCGGGGCGGATTGGTCCCCGACCGCGCCCGCACTCTGCTCGTCGCGCAGATCGGAGGCGCAGCCGCCGAACAGCGCATCGCTCGCACGGGCAATGCGACCGAGGCGCATCGCGAATGGCTGCTCGCCTACATCGATCGCCGAATCCAACCGGATCGTTTTGCCGGGTGAATTTTTTGGCGCGCGCGCCGCGCTACTCCGGGATTCTCCTATAATGGAGGACCAGCACCCCTCCGGCTCTTGGAAATACTTGTTATTCGCCAGCTTTCTGCGGTTGGCACCCGTTCCGATCCGCTGTCGTGTGTTGGATACGGGATCGCCCATATAGGATGTTAAGGATTTTGTTAGGAGTATCGGAGGCAAGGTTCCTCTTGTGAACGGCGGTCCGCAGGGGTTCCGCCGCCCGCAAACAGGGGACCGTCCATGTCGAAGATCACCGCCGCACTCGAAGCTGCCGTCGCCGTAGTGCTCGAGAATACGCCCGCCGAAGGGAGCCAGACCGCCCGTCAGCGCGCCAATGTCGACCGTGCCTTCGCATCGATCCTCAAGCTGATCGCTCCGCGCATCCGCCACTTCATCCGCCAATATGGCCTCACCGCACACTGGGACGATGCCGAGCAGTGCTGCGCGATCGCAGCGCACCGCGCGATCCAGGCCTATGACCCTGAAAAGGCGCAGTTCACGACCTTCGTGAACTGGCAGATCCGCGGCGAACTGCAGAGCCTGCGTTTCCGCCTGATGACCGACCAGCGCCCGTCGGCGAAGAAGGTGGAAGCCACCACCGTTTCGCTGAACGCGCTTGCCACCGGTGCCGATGGCGAGGAACTGTCTCCCGAGGCGCTGATCGAGGACGAGGATGCCCTGGGCCGCACCGAATCCGCCGCTTCCGATTATCTCGCGGAAGGCGCCGTCGAATCGCTCATCGACGTCTACGTCGCGAATCTGCGTAAGGTCGGCATCCAGCAGCTGCGTCGCCGGCCGCGCAGCCGCACCGAGCCGCGCCCGGTCGCCGAGGGACCGCGCCTGCGCGTCGCCACCCATGGCATCGATCCCGCGGAACTGGAAAAGCTCGACGCCAAGCTGGCGCGCGATCGTGAGATCATCGCCCGCCGTCTGTTCGATACCGGCACGCTCGACGATGTTTCGAACGACACCGGCGTGACCAAGGAGCGCGTGCGCCAGATCACCAAGCGCGCGACCAAGGCGCTCACCGAGCTGGCAGCCAGCGATCCGCGCTTTGCGGTGATGGCGGACTATGCCGCGGCTCCGGCCCGGCGTCGCCCCGCCCCCGCACCGGCAGAGACCAGAGCGCCGCTGCTTCCGGATGCCGGTCAGCCGCACAACCGCCTCGCACGCGTTACGGCCGTTCAGCCCTCCGCGCTCGCCACCGCCGCGACCGAAACCGTGGAAGCGGCCGGCCGGATCGCCCTTCATGCATCCGAGACACGCCACTGATATCGGCCGCGAAAATCGGGTCCGCGCCTGCGCGGGATCCTATAATGAAGCAGACGGATCGAGATCGGGAGAGTGAAGGTGCACGGCACCCTCGAGGATTGGCAGGAGGCGAGCGCAACCCCCGCGCCGCTCCAGCCGAATTATCGGCTGACTCGGCTTGCCGAGGCGCTGGCCGGGGCCGCGCGCCCGCTGCTGCCGAGCGCGATGTTTCTCAGCGTCACGCGCACGCCCGGGCTGCTCCACATTCATTGGTGGGGCCCCGCTTTCGTGCCGGCCATGGAGATCACTGCAGCGCCGGACGCATTTTGCCCCGCGGACAGCGCCGAGGGCAGGCTCCAGCGCACCGGGTCGGCGTTCATCGACTGGCTGGAGGGTCGCTGGCCGGCAGGTGCGGCGCCTACTGAACTGGGCGTTATCACCGACGGCCGCGGAGTGGTGTTCGCTCCTTCCCGCCCGGCGCCCGCGGCACCCGGGTGGATGCAGCATCATGCGCTTAACGGCGAGGGGCTCCGGGCGATCCTGCCGATGGAGCCGACCGGTCCCTGCGCGTTGCTCGCCGGACCCGGCACTCGGAGCTTCGAAGCGCTCCATTAAGAAATCGTGAAGAACGTTTTGTTTACCTTGTGTTATTCCTAAACGTGGTTCAGGACTAGCCGCCAAGCCTCCACAAACGGAGAGAGGCAGGAGCGGCAATGGTCAAGGTCAGACGAGAACGAAGGACAAGCAGTGAGAGCGGCGGCACTGGACAGCGGCCGGTACCGCTCGACCTGCACCGTGGAATCGTCTTTCCGAACCGCATGCGCGAGTTGCGGCAACGACTCGGCTATCCCAAGTTACTGCCGCTCGCGATGCGGATTCCCGATGTACCCTATATCCGTCTTTCGAAAATCGAACGCGGTGAAGTATTCGCGCGACCGGACGAGATTCGCCGAGTCGCGCACGCGCTAGGACTGGAGCCGACCGATCTGCTGATCGATCTTGCCGCACCCGGGTTCGATTTCGATGCTTGGGTTGAGCCGTTCAGGGACGGCAATTCGCCCGATCTGACCGAGGAGCGCTTCGCCGTGCTGCTCGCCGCCGCATTGCGGGCACGGCGTGCGGCCGATCCGGCGCTGACCATTGCGACGATCGACCAGGACTATGGGCTTCCGCCCGTGAATCTTTCGCGGATCGAGAATGCCGTGAAGCCATTCGGGCGCTGGAACGCCGCGATCCGGCGCGCGCTCTTCGCGATCTTCGATGTCGCCGACGAGCCGGCACTGCGCGCGCAGATCGAAGCGCAGCACCGCGCAGGCGCGCTCGATTCCGCGATCGGCAACGTGGTCGATCCCATCGCGCGCATGGAGCGAACCCGGGCACGCGTCCAGGCGCTCGCCGAAGAGCTTCAGAGCCCGGTGGCCGGTCCTGCCCCTGCCGCAGCGGTTCCGCCGTCAAAGTTGCCGCTCGCTGCGGCTGCCCGCATGCTCCAGGTGCGTGGCGGACCGATGCCGGCCGGCCGCATCGCCGACGCAGTCACGGGTGACGAAGTGGAAGCACCGAGCGGCGTCGGGCCGCGCGCCTTCGCGCTGCGCGTTTCGCGCGCGACGCTTGGCGCGGGGCTGCCGGTGCAGTCGATCGTCATCCTGGATCCGGATCGGAGTCCGACACCCGGCGGGCTCACGGCGCTGCGCGACGGCGACGGCTGGCGCCTGCTTTCGGTCGGGCTGACGCGCGAGGGGCAGGTCGTCGGCTACAGCACGAACCCCGAGCTCGAGATATCGCTCGACGATTGCGATCGCGAGAGCCTGGCAACAGTGGTTAGCGCAATCTTTCCATAGGCCTCCGCACATCCCCCAACTCACTCGCACTTCCGCCCATCCTAAGATGTGGGGAGGGAAGGAAGAGTTGGATGAGCGAAGAACGGATCGGAAATATCCGAAGGCGGCTCGCAGAGGAATTCGAGCGGCATCGTGACGAAATCCTGCTCGTCGCGCCGTTCATGGTGGCGGCCGCCCTCGGCTCGGTCTTCGACGTGTTCGAACGCTTCGCCAACTTCGCCGAGCAACACGAAAAGCTCGAGCTCGACGAACTCTTCACTGCGATGCTGGGCGCGGGCCTCGCCTATTTCGTCCTGTTGATCCGTCAACGCCGCCTGCTGCGCCAGGCGCTTCACTCGCGCAACGCTGCCGAAGCGCGCGCGGACGACCTCATCCAATATGACACGCTCACGGGCCTTGCCAGCCGCACGGCTCTCCTCGAGGCGATCCGTCGCGCACAGGACGAGGCGAATGATGGCCTCCTCTCCGTCCTGCTGGTCGATCTCGACCGGTTCAAGCCGATCAACGACAGCTACGGCCATCAGGGCGGCGATCATGTGCTGCAGGCGGTGGCGCAGCGACTGCTGGCGGCGCTCCCGGACGGCGCGACCGCCGGACGGATCAGCGGCGACGAATTTGCCTGCATCCTGCCCCATCCCGCCGGCCCCGAGGCTGCGGAAGCGATGGCGGCGCGCATCCGCACCGCCGTCGCAAAGCCGATCCAGCTCCGCGGCGGCATGGCGGAGATCAGCGCCAGCATCGGTATCAGAACGGCGCCCGGCGACTCGTGCTCGGCCGAACAGCTGCTTCATTCCGCCGGATTCGCGCGGTATCGGGCCAAGCGCTTTCCCGAACGCGGCTGGTGTCACTTCGAGGCCGAGCTGGATCACGAGATGCGCGATCGCGCGCAGCTCGAGATCGACATGCGGGCGGGAATCCATCGCGGCGAATTCGTCCCCTATTTTCAGCCGATCGTCGATCTCCAGACCGGTGCCATCGCCGGATTTGAATGCCTCGCCCGCTGGCAGCACCCCAGGCGCGGGCTGATCGGCCCGAATGACTTCATCCCGATCGCGGAGGAAGCCGGCATGATCCAGGAGCTCGCTTTCGCACTTCTGGACCGCGCCTGTCGCGCTGCCCGCAGGTGGCCGCCGCACATGACGCTTTCGTTCAACATATCGCCGCTTCAGCTTAACGATCGCTGGCTGCCCCAGCGTGTTCTGCGTCACCTGTGCAGCACGGGCATCGCACCGGCGCGGCTGATCATCGAAGTCACCGAGAGCCGGCTGTTCGGCGATCTGCCGACCGCGAAAACCATTCTCGAGTCGCTCAAGAATGCTGGTGTGCAGATCGCCCTGGACGATTTCGGCACGGGCTATGCCAGCCTGAAACATTTGCGCGAGCTGCGTTTCGACCGAGTGAAGATCGACCGCAGCTTCATCGGAAACCTCGACGAGGCCGAAAACGGCGAGATCGTTCGAGCGATTTTCCGGCTGTGCAGAGGGCTCGGCCTGCCCACCACCGCCGAGGGGATCGAGACGGCGGAAACCGCGGCTCCGTTGGCTGCGCTGGGTTGCGACTATGGCCAGGGCTATCTCTACAGCCGCCCGGTCGATGCCGAGGGGGCACTGCAGCTGGCGCATTCATCCGGCTTCGCACCCGCCGCCTCCGCCGTGGCCGGCGAGATCCGGCCGCCGCTCCGCGAGGCAGGATCCGCAGTGGCGTGACAAGCCCGACGGCGCTGCTAGAGAGGCCGCTCTTTCGCCACAGAAGGGTCAGCCAGTCATGGGCATCCTCGTCGCCATCGAAGGCGCCGACGGCGTCGGCAAGAACACCGCTTCGACCCTGCTCTGCGAGCAGCTGAACGCCGCGGGCACGCGTGCGACGATGATCGCCTTCCCCCGCTATGCCGAGACGGTGGCGGGAGTGACGCTCGGGAAGTTCCTTGCGGGCGAGCTTCCCGTGCCGGTTTCCACACAGGCTGCCGCCGTGCTCTATGCGCTCGATCGGCTGGAGTGGCGCCGCGCCATCGCCGAAGCGGCTGACGCGCATGATGTCGTGGTCTTCGATCGCTACATCGCCTCCAACATGGCGTATCAGGCGGCGAAGGAGCCGGAAGGCGAAGCGCGGGCGATGATGGAGTGGATCCTAGCACTCGAAACCCGGCAGTTCGTGCTGCCGCGCCCGGATCTCAGCATCTACCTCGATACGCCGTGGGAGATCGCCAAGGCGCTGATTCTCCAGAAACGCAAACGCAGCTACACCGACCGCCGCTACGACGAGCATGAGGCGGATGCCGCGCTCCAGCTGCGCGTCCGCACCAACTATGAAGCGATGGTCGCCGCCGGCCTGTTGGGGCCCTGGCGCATCGTGCATGCCAGCAGCGATGGCGCGATGCGCCCGCCGGAAACCATCGCCGCCGAAATCCGCGAGCATCTGCGGTCGCTCTGAGCAGCGGGCGCTGCAGAACGGCACGTCCGAAACGGCGTGATCCCCTTCTGGCGTCCGTCAGCACCCGCCGTTATGCTGCGCTCCGGGCCGCAGCCACATCGGACAGAGCCGACAATCGTGCCGTCCGGCAACGCCAAATGATCTCTCGGGGGGAGAGTCGATGCGCGCGCTGATCCTTGCCTGCCTGTTCGCGATGCTGCTTGGAGGGTGCAGCGGCGGCGCGCTCTCGGTCAATTGCCCTGAGTTCGCGTCGCTTCGTCACGATCTGCCGCCCTCGACACTGCAGCGAGAGATACAGCGCCAGGCGTCTGCCGATGCGCTCGCCGCATCGCAGGCCGGTTCGGCGGCGAGCGATCTCGACCGGCGGATTCACCGTCTCGTGCGCCCTGCACTGCAACGGGCGCGGCCGGACGCGATGCTGACGACGGCGGCGCCGGGCGAAGCGGTGCTGCTGCTCTCCGGCGGCGGGCAATGGGGTGCCTTCGGCGCTGGCTTCCTGGAAGCGATGCACGCCAGCGGCCGCTTGCCCGAATTCGTCTTGATCACCGGAGTGAGCACCGGTGCGCTCCAGTCGCTCTTCGTCGCAGTCGACACCCCCGAGGCATGGGACGCGCTGATCGCCGCCTATTCCCCCGCACGCGAACAGGATGTCGTGAACAGGCGGCCCGAGTGGCAGGCGCTGTTCCGTGGTTCGATCGCCGGCCTGCGCCCGCTTGAGCAGCGCATTGCCGAGGCGCTCTGCCCCGATGCGGTGATCGACGACCCAGCGCGCCCGTGCATGCTCGATGCGATCCGTGCGCTCGACGGGCGCAAGTCCGTGCTGCTCGGCTTCGTCAACGCTGCGTCGGGCAAATTCCAGTATGTCGACGCCGTCGAAGTCGCTCAGCTGCCCCGCCGCCGCGCCCGCGCCTGCCTCACCGGCGCCGCGCTGGCCTCCGCGGCGATGCCGGTGTTCTTCGAGCCCGTGCAAATCGAAGGCGAAACCTATTTCGACGGCGGCGTTCGCGCCTCGGTATTCGAAGCGAGCGTCGCGGCATCCGCCAAGGCGGCGCTGGAGATCGAGGAAAGTCTCAATCCCGGCCGGCCAATCCCCTCGGAGGAGGCGCGACTGCCGATCTATGTCGTGCGGAACGGCCCGACCACCGTCGAGGCGGATCCGGGCATCGACACGAGCGGCGGCGCATTGTCGGCGGCGCTGCGAGCGGAGGCGATCGTCGTCAACGAGCTCGAAGTGGGTTCGATCGCCGCGATTCGCCTGGAACATCCGAGCGGACCGCTGCGGCTGGTGACGGCGGACGGATGGAGTTCTCCGGGCCGCGCGTGCGAAAAGCCTCCGTCCGTGATGTTCGATCCCGAATTCATGCAGTGCCTGCGGCGTTTCGGCCGCGCGCGAGCAGCCTCGGCGCGCGATCCGTGGATACATCTCTCGTCGATCGCGACCGCGCCGCAATGAGCCGGTAGCAGTTCGTCGCATCAGCCGGGCGCCCTGCATCCTGGCCGCTGCCCGTCGGGCCGTGATGAGGTACGGCTGTTTCCCGATAGTCGCGGCAACCGGCCCATCCTAGCCTTGCTGCCCGATCGACGAAGGAGTCCCGCCATGTCCAGCGACTTGCCCCCAGGCGCAACGGTCCACGCGCAGTTGATGGAACAGGCGCAAACCGCGGCGCTGATGCCTGCGATGTTCTTCGCCGCGTGGTGCGATGCGATGCTCGGCGGCTGGTGGCTCCCCCGCCCGACAGCGACGCAGCATCACGCGGATGACGTGCACGAGCTGCACGTCCCCGAGCCGATCGAGGACACGGGCGAGCGCGCGCTCTTTGCGTGAGGCACCGCGCGGCCACATCGAAAAGTCTGTCGCCGCGACAAGGCTGGTTCTATGGGCAGAGACAGCCTAGCGCCGATTCGCCGCACCCAGCCCAGCGTTTCTGCGGTCGGCACACGCACACGCGCCGGGGGAGCGAACGCCGAGGCGCGCAGCCGCAAGATTCCGTTCGCGCGGAGTAGCTGAATGGCCGCGGGCCCGGCGGAGGGGGAATCACGAGAGACGCACGCGAAAGCAGTCGCTTTCCTCGCCGGGGGCGCCGCCTTCGGTGGCGTACGCCCAGAGCATCTCGAAACACATGCCGCGCATGTCTTCCTGACCGCCGACCGTGCCTGGAAGATGAAGCGTGCGGTGCGCTTTCCCTATCTCGATTTCTCCACGCCGGAACGGCGCCGTGCGGCGCTCGACGCCGAGCTGGCGCTCAATCGCCGCACCGCGCCAGCGCTCTACCGCGCGGTTCATCCGATCGTGCGCATGGCCGACGGTGGCCTGGAGCTGGGCGGTGAGGGTGAGCCGGTCGATTGGGTGCTGGAAATGGTGCGCTTCCCCGACGACGCGCTTCTCGAGAAGCAGGCCGCCGGCGGGTGGATCGACACGGCGACGCTGCTCCGCCTCACCGACAGGATTCAGGAGCTGCATGCGCGCGCCGAGCCCTCCCGGATCGAAGGCGCCGCCGCAATCCGGCAGATCCTGGACGGCAATGCCGAAAGCTTCGCCGCCGTCTCCGAACTGCTCGATCCCGCCGAAGTCGCAGCGCTCGACGCCGCGCAGCGCACCGAGCTGAACCGTCATGCCGATCGGCTCGACGCACGCGCGCGTGGCGGGCGCGTTCGGCGCGGCCATGGCGATCTGCACCTGCGCAACATCGCGCTGATCGACGGCGAGCCGGTGCTGTTCGACTGCCTCGAGTTCGACGAGCAGCTCGCGACCACCGACATTCTCTACGACGTCGCGTTCCTGCTGATGGACCTGTGGCACCGGGGAATGGCGGCCGAGGCGAACATCGTCGCCAACCGCTATCTCGACGTCGCGCCGCAGGGCGCCTCGGGCTATGCGCTGCTGCCGCTGTTCGTTTCGGTGCGTGCCGCGATCCGTGCCCATGTCCGCGCCGCGGAAAGCCTCCGCAACGGCGATTCCAGTGCCGCCGAGGACGCCCAGGGGTATCTCGCTTTCGCACGCGCGGCGCTCCTGGCCGTGCCGCCGCGGCTGGTCGCGATCGGCGGCCTCTCTGGCACGGGCAAAACGACCATCGCTCGCGCCGTCGGCGCCCGGATCGGGCGCGTGCCCGGCGCGCGCGTGCTCCGAAGCGATGTTTTCCGCAAGCGTCTCGCCGGCGTCGCTCCGGAGACGCGGCTGCCGCCTTCGAGCTACACCAGCGCGGCGGCGGCCGAGACCTATGAGGCGCTGTTCGAATCGGCCGAGGACCATCTCGGCTGCGGCACCGGAGTGATCCTCGACGCGGTTTTCCACCGCCGGCATGAGCGCGAAGTCGCCGAAATCCTGGCGGACCGCAGCCGCCTGCCGTTTACCGGCATCTGGCTCGAGGCGCCGGAGCATGAGCGTGTGGCGCGCGTGAGCGGCCGCACCGGCGACGCCTCGGACGCCGGGCCCGAAATCGCGCGCGAGCAATCGCGCCGCTCGACCGGCGATCTCTCCGGCTGGCACCGGATCCGCGTGAACCGGCCGATCGATCGCGTCATCGCGGCAGTGCGCGCGATCCTCGATCGGCCGACCCGCGCTTGACCCCAGGCCCCTCGCCTGCCTAGCCCCCGGGCCATGACCACGATCGCAACGCTCACAATGAATCCTGCATTGGACGTGACGACCGGCACGCCCGAGGTGCGCCCGACGAACAAGCTGCGCTGCACGGCGGCGCGTTATGATCCCGGCGGCGGCGGCATCAACGTCACGCGTGTTCTCCACGCGCTGGGCGGCGAGGCCATTGCCGTCTTCCCTGCCGGCGGGCCGACCGGAGCACGGGTCGAGGCCCTGCTGCGCGATGCGGCGGTTCCCGTCCATGCAGTGCCGATCGCGGGCGACACGCGCGAGAGCATCACGATCGACGAAACCGGGAGCGGCCTTCAATACCGCTTCGTCCTCCCCGGCCCTGAACTCGCCGCTGCGGAGCAGGCACGGCTGCTCGATGCGCTCGCCGCACTGCCTGGCCCGCCACAGTGGATCGTCGCCAGCGGCAGCCTGCCTCCCGGCGTCGCGCCCGATTTCTATTGCAACGTCGCGGCGGCCGCGCGCCAAATGGGCGCGCGGCTGATCCTCGACACCTCGGGCGCCGCGCTGAAGGCATCGGAAGGCGCCGGCGCTTTCCTGATAAAGCCGAGCCGCAGCGAACTCGAAGCGGTGACCGGACGCCCGTTGATCGGGGCGGAGGATGAAGCGGCCGCCGCACGCGAGCTGCTCGCCCGCGGGTTCGCCCAATCGATCGTCGTTTCGCTGGCCGAACGGGGCGCGCTGCTGGTGACGAACGAAGGCGTCGAGCATTTTCCGGCGATCGAAGTCCCGATCGCGAGCGCCGTCGGGGCGGGCGATTCGATGGTCGGCGCAATCACTCTGGCGTTGTCGCAGGGGAAGTCGGTACGCGAGGCGGTCCGATACGGGATTGCCGCGGGCGCGGCCGCGCTGATGACGCCCGCGACCGAACTCGTCCGCCGCGCCGACGTCGAGCGGCTCGCCGCAGGCGCTAGCTGACCGCGTCGCGCAGCGCGGGTTGGCTCGTCACCACGACCGCATCGGCGCAGAACATGCCGTGCAGCATCTCCAGCATGCGTTCGGCGTCCTTGCTGGACAGCGAATAATACATCGTCTGGCCCGACCGGCGCGCGCGCACCATCCCCTCGCGCCGGAGCAGCGCGAGTTGCTGCGAGACGGCGGTATCGCGCGCCTCCGTCAGCCGGGCGAGCTCGCCGACCGACTTCTCGCCCTCCAGAAGATGGCAGAGCAGCAACAATCTGCTTCGGCCCGAAAGCGCCTTCAGGAAATCCGAGGCGCGGTCGACTGCGGCAATCAAATCATTCTTCACGGGAGCCACAGCTATTCCGCCGCCGCGGCGGTTGCAACCTGCTATCGTGCGGGAACAGCACGATTTTTCAGCGATCGAAGACAATCATCGCGCTGGAGCGAGCGCCGATGGCCAGCACCCGTCGCCAACGCGAGGTTCCATAAGCGACCGGAACCGGGGAATCACGACGACTGGCTGGGGCGGCAGGATTCGAACCTGCGAATGGCGGCACCAAAAGCCGCTGCCTTACCACTTGGCGACGCCCCAGCATCGGCGTGGGCTTGCGCTTATAGAGCCGCGGGCGGCGGATGGAAGGGGGTGCGCCTCGCCTCCGCACCTAGAACAGCGTTTCGACCCAACCGTGCGGATCGGCGACGGTACCGCGCTGGATGCCGACGAGCCGCTCGCGCAGCTGCTCGGTCACCATGCCCGGCCCCTTGTTGCCGATGCTGAACTCGAAACCCTCGCCGCGCACCGTTCCCACCGCAGTGATCACCGCCGCCGTCCCGCAGGCAAAGGTCTCGCGCAGCCGTCCGCTCTGCGCATCACTGCGCCATTGATCGAGCGAATAGGGTTCCTCGCGGACGGCGATCCCGGCGTCGCGCGCCAGCGCGATCACCGAATCGCGCGTGATGCCCGGCAGGATCGTGCCGCCCAGCGGCGGCGTGATCATCGTGCCGTCGTCAAAGACGAAGAACAGGTTCATGCCGCCCAGTTCCTCCACATAACGGCGCTCGGCCGCGTCGAGGAACACCACCTGGTCGCATCCTTCGCGAATCGCTTCGGCCTGGGCGATCAGGCTCGCGGCATAGTTGCCGCCGCATTTGGCCGCACCCGTGCCGCCAGGTGCCGCGCGCGTGTAATCCTGCGAAACCCAGAGCGTGACCGACGGCGCACCGCCCTTGAAATAGGCGCCGACCGGCGAGGCGATGACCAGATAGAGATATTCCGAGGCCGGCTTCACCCCAAGGAACACTTCGCTGGCGAACATGAACGGCCGCAGATAGAGCGCCCCGCCCTCGGCTTCGGGAATCCAGTCGCGATCGGCACGCACCAGTGCTCGGACCGATTCGAGGAACAGCGGCTCGGGCAGCGGCACCATCGCCATCCGCTCGGCCGATTCGCGGAAACGGGCGGCGTTGCGATCGGGGCGAAACAGCGCCGCGCCGCCGTCGGGCAGGCGATAGGCCTTCATGCCCTCGAAAATCTCCTGCGCGTAATGGAGCACCGCGCATGCCGGATCGAGCTCGAGCGGCCGGCGGGCAGTGATCTGCGCATCGTGCCAGCCCTTGTCCGCCGAATAGCGGATCAGCGCCATATGATCGGTGAAGACCTTGCCGAAGCCTGGATCGGCGAGGATCGCGCTTCGCTCGCTTGCCGGGACCGGATTTGCATGCGGCTCGAAGGCGAAAGTTGGATTCGACGCTTCGGACATGCGACTAGGGCTCCGGATCATGCACGGCGCCTCTCTCGCGAACCGGGGCGCCTTCGGGTTGCGCGAACCTAGGCAGAGTGGCAACATCGGTCAACATGGCTGCCCCAATTCCCGCCTCGCCCCTTTTCCTGCGCGAGCCCGAGCTCCGCCGCGGGATCGAGCTGCTCTATTTCGGCTATAGCCATCTCACCCGATCGATCGACGAGCGGCTGGCGACTTCGGGGCTCGGCCGGGCGCATCATCGCGCGCTCTATTTCATCGCGCGCAAGCCGGACCTCACCGTCAGCGAGCTGCTGGCGCTGCTCGCCATCACCAAGCAGTCGCTCGGCCGGGTTCTCACGGATCTGTCGGAGCGCGGGCTGGTGGAAACGCGCACCGGCGTGCAGGATAGGCGGCAGCGGCTGCTGCGCCTCACAGAAAGCGGAACGACGCTGGAGGCCGAGCTGTTCGACGCGCTGCGCGAAAAGCTCTCGGCGGCTTATTCCAGCGCCGGCCAGGGTGCGGTAGGCGGTTTCTGGGCAGTGCTGGAAGGCTTGATCCCCGAGGAAGAGCGCGGCCGCGTCGCCGGACTCGGCCGCTAATGCGCCGCGTCTTCCCGGTCGAAGAAGGCGCGGCGGTCAGGCGACCTTAAAGCCTTCCTTGTTCATCGTCGCGGTCAGCGCCTTGTTCTTTTCCTCGGAAAGCTGCGCGCGGAGTCGCGGAAAGAGATCGGTCTCTTCCTCCTGCATGTGCCGCTCGATGTCGCTGCGGAACTTGCGCAGCGTCACGATCCAGTCCGGCGAGCTGGTCGGCGTCATCTCCAGCTCGTAGAGATACTGCTTCACATAGCCGTGGTCCTTGGTCAGGTGATCGGCTTCGTCCGCATAGCCAGCCTCGCGCAGAGCGGGATAGATCACGTTGCCTTCCTGAACATCGTGCTTGACCAGCGCATGCTTGAGCTGCGCCAGCATCACGTTGCGCTTGGCGGTCGAGGTTTCGGTGGTCTTTTCGAGAGCGTCGAACAGCTTGAGCACTGCCTTGTGCTCGGTTGCCAGCGCCTCGGCCCAATTGCCCGAGAGTGCGGTCGGCGCCTGGACCGCGGCCTTGCGGCCGAGCATCGCGAGCGCGCCGATCGCCGCGCCACCCGCCACTGCGGCGCCGATCACGCCGAGGCTGCGGCCGCGACCGTGCTCTTCCTGCGCTTCGTTGCTGGTGAACCGTCCGTTGCTGTCGCGTGTAGCCGTGGCCATGCTCGCCTCCTGTGCTGTACCGTCAAGCGGTTCAACACCTTGGCGGGACCGACGTTCCCGAGCTCTCGGCCCGGTGCTCTCAGCCGCGCGCGGCTCCGGCCAGATCCTCGCTGCGCGTCGCCGCGGCCTCCAGCGTCGCTCGCATCAGCCGCTTCAGCGCATCTCCCTCGTCGAGCACGTCCATGCCCGCGCGCGTCGTTCCGCCAGGGCTGGCGACACGATCGGCGAGTTCGCCCGGAGTCGCATCCGCATCGCCCGCCAGCGCCGCGGCGCCTTCCACCATCGCAGTCGCGAAGCGCAGCGCCTGATCGTGCGGCAGGCCGAGCTCGGCCGCGCCCGCCGCCAGTGCGTCGATGAACCGATAGACATAGCCGGGGCCGCTGCCCGCCAGCGCCGTCACCACATGGAACAGATCTTCGCTCTCGATCCATTCGACCTGGCCAAGCGGATCCATCAGCGCGCCGGTCGCGTCCCGGTCGGCCGCCTCGCCGCCGCTGGTGTAAAGCGCGACCACACCCTTCCCGAGCGCCACGGGCAGATTCGGCATCACGCGCACCACGGTTCGCGCGTCGAAACGCTTCGCGAGCGCCGCCTCCTCCACGCCGGCGAGGATCGACAGCAGGATCGGCACCTGCCCGCGCCCGGCATAGAGCGGCGCGACCTTGTCGATCAGCTGCGGCTTGACGCCGAGCATCATCGCCTGAGGCAGCCCCTCGGGGGGCTCAGCGACGTGCCGCACGCCTTCGGGAAGCTGCGGCGTGCCGGGATCGATCACCGTGAATCGGGCCGCGTCGATACCACTCTCGACCCAGCGGCGGAGCATCGCCCCGCCCATGTTGCCGCAGCCGATGAGCCAGATCGAGTCGGGCCGGATGGATTCGGGCTGGTCTGTGATCAGGCTTCTCCCTGGGTTTCGATGAGTGCCGCGGCGAGTGCGTCCTGCGGCGTCTTTCCGCCCCACAGCACGAACTGGAACACGGGATAGAAGCGCTCGCACTCGTCGATCGCGCTTTCCACCAGCAGCTCGGCCTGGGCCAGCGTCAACGTGCCGTCGCCGCCGTCGATCATCGCGGCGTGGCGAAACAGCAGAATGCCGCTTTGCGACCACAGCTCGAAATGACCAATCCAGAGCTGCTCGTTGACCAGCCCCACCGTCTCGTACAGCGCGACGCGCCGTTCGTCGGCGACCCGGATGTCGGGAAAGGCGAGGAACTGGAGAACGCCGTCCTCCTCGCGCCAGATCGCACGCAGCTCATATTCGGTCCAGCTGCCCTTTACCTTCGCGACGATCTCGTCGTCCTCGCGCTCATGGCTCCAGCCATGGGCGGCGAAATAGGTTTCGAGCATGTCGATCGGGGCCGCGTCGTCGCGGTCGAACTCGGCTTCGTCGAGCATCAGATTCTCCGGCCGGCCATCATCGGCCGAACCCTGCCAACCGCTCCGGCGCGGGACAAGCGCAGCGTGGGCAACCCTGTCGAAAAACTGTGGACAAGCTGGATCAGGCCTGCCCCGTCGACTTCTTGGCGCGTGCCGCCGCCGGCGTGGCGGCCAGCTTCGCCTCGAGCTCGGCGATGCGCGCCTTCAGCGCATCGGCCTCGTCACGCGCCGCGGCGGCCATCTGCTTGACTGCTTCGAATTCGTCGCGGCTCACGAAATCGAGTCCGCCGATCCACTCGCGCGCGCGCTCGCGCGCAGTGGCTTCGCCTTCGCGCGCCATGCCCGCCATGGTGCCCGCGGCTCCATTCACGAACTTGACGAAATCGTCGAACAGGCGGTTCTCGGTTTGCATTGGTCGGTCCTTGCGATCGCTGATCTTCAGATCTGAATTTGGTCAGTCGAGGTCGATGGCACAAGGGTTGCCGCGTTCGGATTGAGCCCGTGGATCTGCCAGAGCAGGACGAAGGCGAAGCCGAGCCAGGCGAGATAGGGCAGCAGCAGCAACGCCGCGCCCGTACGAATCCGGCCGAAAACCACGATGGTGGCAAGCACCAGCACGAACAGAACCCCGATCACCACCAGCGATGCCACCACCTGATGCATGCCGAAGAACAGCGGCGTCCACACCAGGTTCACTGCCATCTGGACCGCGAAAAGCACGAGCGCCGGGCCGCGCAGCCGCGATCCGCGCGCATTGATGATCATCGCCAGCGCCAGCCCCAGCAGGATGTAGATGATCGTCCAGGCAACCGGAAACGCCCATTCGGGGGGCATGATCTCCGGCTTCACCAGCCGCGCGAACCAAAGATTGTCCGAACCGCTCGGCACGAGCCGGGCCGACGTGAAGCCGAGCAGCAGAATGAACGGCACGGTTACGATCGCCCAACGCAGATAGGCGAGCCTGAGCTGACTTTTCGACGCGATTTCCCTCAACGACTGTCCCTCCCTACTCCGCCGGCTGCGCCCCCCCGAGCGCGGCATCGAGTTCCCGGCTCACCGCCTGCGGCGAGCGGGTGCGGCGTGCCAGCCTACTATACAGAATCGGGATTAGGAAAAGCGTGATCAACGTAGCGAGCGTCACGCCGGAAATGATCACGACGCCGATCGCCGCCCGCGCCGCGCCACCCGCACCGCCGGAAGCGACCAGCGGCACCGCGCCGGCCACGGTGGCGATCGAGGTCATCAGGATCGCGCGCAGGCGCCGACTGGAGGCCTGGCGGATCGCGTCGGCGATCTCCAGCCCCTCGTCGCGCAGCTGGTTAGCGAATTCGACGATCAGGATGCCGTTCTTGGCGGCCAGGCCGACCAGCATGACGATCCCGATCTGGCTGTAGAGATTGAGCGACTGGCCGAACACCGCCAGCCCGATCAGCCCGCCCGCGACTGCCAGCGGCACGGTGGTGATGATGACGGCGGGATGCACGAAGCTCTCGAACTGCGCGGCGAGCACCAGATAGACGATCAGGATCGTGATGCCGAACACGAGCAGGATCGACCCGCCCGTCTCGATGAACGCCTGGCTTTCGCCGCGATAGCCCACCGCAGTTACTTCGGGTGCCGCCCGCGCCTGTTCCTCGAGGAAGGTCAGCGCCTCGCCCAGCGAATAGCCCGGCGCCAGCCCGCCCGACAGCGTGATCGCGCGCAGCTTGTTGTAGCGGCCGAGGTCACGCGGCCCGGCCACCTCGCGCGTAGTGACGAGGTTCGACAGCGGCACGAGACTGCCGTCGCGCGCGCGAACGTAGATCGAGGCGAGGTCGGAGAGCGCGGCGCGGCTCTGGTCCTCGGCCTGCACGATCACGCGATATTCCTCGCCGCGATCGACATAGGTGGAGACGCGGCGGCTGCCGAGCAGCGTCTGCAGCGCCTGGCTCACTGCCTCGACCGAAACGCCCAGATCGCCTGCCCGCGTGGTATTCACATCCACGCGCAGCTGCGGCTTGGTTTCCTTATAGTCGCTGTCGAGGTTGACGATGCCGGGGTTCTCCGCCGCGGCGGCCAGGATGCGGTCGCGCGCGCGGGCGAGATCCTCATAGCTGTTGCCCGCGAGCACGAAGTTGATCGGCTGGCCGCGTCCGCGCCCGAGCGCCGAACGGACCTGGGCATTGCCGCGCACCGCCGGCAGCGTCTGGAGGATCGCGTTCACCTCCTCCGCCACTTCCTGCGTGGTCGCATCGCGATCCTCCCAGTTTTCCAGGAAGATGATGAACATGCCGCTGTTGAAATCGTCGCTGGCGCCGAAGCCTCCCGGAGTGCGCGCGATGATGCTGCGCACGGCGCCTTCCTCGAGCAGCGGCAGCAGCTTCTCCTGCGCGTCGAGGACATAGCGGTCCATCTGGTCGAAGCCGGTCCCCTCCGGCGCCGAAAGACTGGCGAACATGCCGCCCTGATCCTCGGCGGGCACCAGCTCGGATTCCAATGTGGTGAAGGCGAGGCCCGCTGCGGTCAGGAACAATCCGACCAGCAGCAACGGCAGCAGCGGCTTGCGGAGCGTCCGGTCGAGCTGCCTTGCGTAGAACCGCTCGAGCGCACGGAAACGATCGTCCACCCAACCGGTGATCCGCCCCCGGCTCTCGCGCCGCAGCAGCTTGGAACAGAGCATCGGCGTGAGGCTCAGCGCCAGAAACCCGGAAAAGGCGATCGCGGCGATCATCGCTACCGCCAGCTCCCGAAAAAGCAGCCCCGTCTGACCCGCCAGAAAGCACACCGGGACGAACACGGCGCAGACGACCAGCGTGGTCGAGATGATCGCGAAGCCCACCTGCCGCGTGCCCTTGAAGGCAGCGACAAGCGGCGGCTCGCCTTCTTCGATCCGATGATAGACGTTCTCGAGCACCACGATCGCATCGTCGACGACCAGGCCGATCGACAGCACGAGCGCGAGCAAGGTCAGCAGATTGATCGAGAAGCCGAACAGCCACAGCACCGCAAAGCTGCCGAGCAGGCAGATCGGCACCGTCACCGCCGGGATCAGCGTCGCCCGCCACGACCCGAGGAACAGGAAGATGACCAGCACCACGAGCAGCGCCGCCTCGGCGAGCGTGTGCCACACCTTCTCGATCGCGCGGTCGATGAAGAGCGAATCGTCCGACCCGACCATCATCACCATGCCTTCGGGCAGCTCGGGGCGGATTTCCTCCATCCGCTCCTTCGCGGCCTGCGCGACCGCGAGCGTGTTCGCACCCGACTGTCGCACGATGCCGAGGCCGACGCCGGGATCGCCGTTCAGCCGGAAGCGCGTGTAGGGATTCTCCGCGCCTTCCTCCACCCGGGCGATATCGCCCAGCCGCACGAGATAGCCGTCGGGTCCGCGGCCGACGACGAGCTGCGCGAAGCTGTCCGCCGACTGGAACTGGCGGTCGACACGCAAAGTGACGTTCTGCTGCTGCGATTCGATTCGGCCGGCGGGCAGCTCGACGTTCTGGCTGCGCAGCGCGCTTTCGATGTCACCCGGCGTCAGTTGGAAGGCGGCAAGCCGCTCGGGCTGAAGCCAGACGCGCATCGACGGCCGCTGATCGCCGCCCACGAAAACACGCGCCACGCCGTCGATCGTCGAGAAGCGGTCAACCAGATTGCGGTCCACCCAGTCGGAAAGCTGGAGCGGAGTCCAGCCCGGCCGGGCGATGGTGATGAACATGATCGGCGAGGCATCGGCGTCGACCTTGCGCACCTCGGGCGCGAGCGCTTCCTCGGGCAGGTTGTCGGCGACCCCGCCGATCCGGTCGCGCACGTCGTTTGCCGCGGCATCGACATCGCGGCCGGGGCTGAACTCGATCGAGATATCCGATTCGCCATCGGTCGAGCGCGAGGTGATCGTCTGGATGCCCTCGATGCCCGACAGCACTTCCTCGAGCGGCTGGGTGATGCGCGCTTCGATCACGCTCGCCGCGGCACCGGTATAGGCGGTCTCGACCGAGACGATCGGCGGATCGGTATCGGGATATTCGCGAACCGAAAGGCTGGTGAAAGCGACGAAGCCGACGATGACGAGCAGAATCGCCAGCACCGCGGCGAAGACGGGGCGGCGGACGGACAGGTCCGACAGCTGCATCAGCCGGTGCTCTCGTTCCGAAGCGCGGAACCGGGTCCCGGCGCGGTCGCGGGCGCTTCGCGCGGCGCGCTGTTTTCAGGCCCGGCAAGTCGGACTTCGCGCCCGTCGGTCACCTTCACCACGCCCTCGGTCACTACGCGCTGGCCGCGCGCGAGACCTTCACGAATCTCCACCATGCCGTTCTGGCGCAGCCCGGTGCGGACCTGCACCCGCCGCGCAGTGCCGTCTTCCACGACGAAGACGAAACTATCCTCGCCATCGCCGATCACAGCCAGTTCCGGCACGGCAAGCGCAGTGCGCGCGGCGGATTCGATGTCGACCGTCAGCAGCATGCCCGGCTTCAGCTTGCGATCGGGATTTGGCAGGATCGCCCGAACCGTTGCCGCGCGGGTCTGCGGATTGAGTACCGGATCGATGCTGGCGATCGTGCCGCGGAACGGCTGATCGGAAAAGGCCGCCGAGCGCGCCTCGATCGACTGCCCCTGCGCGATCTGCGGCAACAGCGTCTCGGGGACTGCGAAGTCCAGCTTGATTCGCGAAAGATCGCTGATCTGCGCGATTTCGGTTCCCGCGCTCACCACTGCGCCCGCCGAGATGGTACGCAGCGACACCCATCCGGAGAAGGGCGCGGTGATGACGCGATCGCCGATCGAGGCACGCGCCTGCGACGCCTGTGCCGACGCCTGTGCGGCAAGCGCGGTCTGCGAATCGACCGAGCTGTTGGTCGCGAAGCCCCGCTCGCGCAGCGCGCTCAGCCGATCGAGCTGCTGCCGCGCCTCGCGCTCGCGCGCGGCAGCTTCGGCAAGCTCCGCGCTTTCCTGGCTGCTGGCGAGCACCGCCACCACCTGGCCCCGGCGGATATAGGCGCCGTCATCGAAATTGAGCCGGACGATCCGCTCGGTCACCGGCGCGGCGAGCGTCACCTGCTCGTTGGCGCGCGCGGTGCCCACGGCCTCTATGCGCTCGACGAAGCGCGCGGGCATCACCGCCGACGCGCGCACGAGCGGCGCGTCGCGACCCTTGGCTGCGCCGCCATTCGCCTGATCGCCGCACCCGGTGAGGAGCGCGCCGAGCGCGAGAAATGCCAATGCCCGTCTCATGAGAATGAATCGCAGCTATTCCGCAGATAGAACGAAGGCAACCCATCAGCGATGCGCGGCGACCAGAAACTCAATGTTTCCTTCCGGACCCTGGATCGGGCTCGGGACGATCCCGTCGACATTCCAGCCGATCCCGCCGAGCCACCGCGCGACGGCATCGCACACCCGCGCATGCACGGCGGGATCGCGGACCACCCCACCCTTTCCCACTTCGTCGCGCCCTGCCTCGAACTGCGGCTTGATGAGCGCGACCAGCCGCGCGCCGGGCCGGGCGAACCCCAGCGGCACCTCGAGCACCTTCGAAAGCGCGATGAAGCTCGCGTCGCAGACGATCCAGTCGACCGGCTCAGGCACGTGCGCATCGGTGAGAATCCGGGCGCTGGTCTGCTCATGGACAACCACTCTCGAATCCTGACGCAGCTTCCAGGCGAGCTGGTTGGTACCACTGTCCACTGCATAGACGCGCGCCGCGCCCCGGCTCAGCAGCACATCGGTGAACCCCCCGGTCGAGGAGCCGACGTCGATCGCCACGGCGCCGGCGGGGTCCAGGCCGAAATGGTCGATCGCGTGCGCCAGCTTGATCCCGCCACGCGACACCCAGGGATGGTCGCGCCCGCGCACGTCGAGCACGGTCTCTGGCGCAAGCGTCTGACCCGCCTTCTCCACCTTTCGGTCGCCGGCAAACACCAGCCCCGCCATGATCAACGCCTGCGCGCGGGTCCGGCTTTCGGCGAGCCCGCGGTCGACGAGCATCTGATCGGCACGTTGTTTGGCCATGCTTGCCTCCTGCACGCGCGCTCAGGCCGCCGCAAGGCAGGGCCGGCTCAGCGCAGCCGAAGTGGGCGAACCGGGCCATCGTTCCTATAGTGGAACTGCGGGTGTGGTCGAGCGGCGTCCCCCCTAGAGCGTCGCGCGGCCCTCCCGCATCTCCCGCGCCTTGCCATCCCCGCATTGCAGCTCCCCGCCTTGCAATGCCTCGCCCTCCGTCGCAGTCTCGGCGGATGACACCGCTTACCAGACGAACGCTGCTGGCCGCTTCCGGCGCGGCGGCACTCGCGCCGCGGGCTGCCCGCGCCGCCGCCCTCCCGGCCATGCGAATCGCGCTGTGGCCGGGCGCCGCGCCCGGCATGGGCGCTGCCGCCCTCCTCTCCGAGCGAATCACGGAACGGAGCACCGATCCGGCGCTTCGCGACCGGGCGCTCGATCGGATCCGCACACCCTATCTGGACGTCTTCCCCGCGGTTCGACCGAACGGCGCCGCCGTGCTCATCATGCCGGGCGGCGGCTATCAGCGCGTGGTGATCGACCGTGAGGGGCATGAACTCGCCGCTTGGCTGGCCGAGCGCGGTGTGACTGCTTTCGTTCTCTTTTACCGCCTTCCCGCCGAAGGCTGGGACCGGGGACGCAACGTGCCGCTCGCCGACGCGCAGCGCGCGATGCGGCTGATCCGCGGCCGCGCGGCGGACTATGCGTTCGATCCGGCGCGAGTGGCCGCCTTGGGCTTTTCCGCCGGCGGCCATCTTTGCGCCGACCTGGCGACCCGCTTCGGCCGGAGCGTCTATTCGGCCGTCGATACCCACGACGCGCTGAGCGCCCGTCCGGCACTCGCTGCGCCGATCTATCCGGTGATCTCCATGGACCCGGCGATCGCCCATCCCGGCTCGCGCGAGCGCCTGATCGGAGCGACCGCCGGCGCGATACTGGAGGAAGAGCATTCGCCCGACCGGCAAGTCACTGCCGCCACGCCGCCGCTGTTCCTCGTCCATGCCGAAGACGACGCAGTCGTGCCGGTCGACAACAGCCTCCGCCTGCGCTCTGCCGCCAAGGCAGCCGGCGTCTCGGTCGACACCCACCTTTTTTCCGAAGGCGGCCACGGCTTCGGCCTGCGGCTGGCCCGCGGCAAGCCGGTCGAGAACTGGCCCGAACTATTCCTGCGATGGGCGGGCCATCACGGGCTTCTCGGCTGAGCCGCTCACTTGTGCGGCGCCGCGCGCTGGCGCGAACGGTACGCCGCCGCGCTCGCCCAGCCGATCAGGCCCGCGCGCCTTCGATCACTTCGGCGCTGCCCGTGTTGTGCCGCAGCGCGGTCAGCACCGTCTCGACGATGTGCTCGGCGTTCAGCCGCGCCTCGTCATATTGTTTTTCCGGCTTGTCCTGATCCTGGAAGATGTCGGGCAGCCGCATTGTCCGCAGCTTCAGTCCGGCGTCGATCAGCCCCTGGTCGCTGGCCATCGTGAGCACATGCGCACCCAACCCGCCGACCGCGCCCTCCTCGACCGTCACTGCCACTTCGTGCGTGGTCAGCAGCCGGCGGATCAGCTCCTCGTCGAGCGGCTTGGCGAAGCGCAGGTCGGCAACCGTCGCCGACAGCCCCTTCGCCTCCAGCGCGTCGGCCGCCTTGAGCGCCTCCGCCAGCCGCGTGCCAAGCGACAGGATCGCTACTTTCTTGCCCTCGCGCACGATCCGGCCCTTGCCGATCGGCAGCTGCTCGGGAGTTTCGGGGAGCGCCACGCCAACGCCGCTGCCGCGCGGATAGCGCACGGCGATCGGCCCGCTGTCATGCTCGGCGGCGGTATAGGTCATGTGCGCCAGCTCGGCCTCATCGGCCGGCGCCATCACCACGAAATTGGGCAAGGTGGCCAGATAGGTCACGTCGAAGCTGCCCGCGTGGGTCGCGCCGTCGGCACCGACCAGTCCGGCGCGATCGATCGCGAACCGCACCGGCAGGTTCTGGATCGCCACGTCATGGACCACCTGATCGTAGGCGCGCTGCAGGAAGGTCGAATAGATCGCGCAGAACGGCCGCATCCCTTGCGCGGCGAGCCCGGCGGCGAAGGTCACCGCATGCTGCTCGGCGATGCCGACGTCGAACGCGCGGGTCGGATGCGCCTTGGCGAACTTGTCGACGCCGGTGCCCGACGGCATCGCCGCGGTGATCGCGCAGATGCGCTCGTCCTTCTCCGCCAGCTTCGCCAGCGTCTCGCCGAAGACATTCTGATAGCTCGGCGGTCCCGGCGGCGCCTTGGCCTGGGCGCCGGTGATCACGTCGAACTTCTGCACACCATGATATTTGTCGGCGGCGTTTTCGGCCGGGGCATAGCCCCTACCCTTCTTGGTCACGACATGGACCAGAATCGGGCCTTCCTCGGCGTCGCGGACATTCTCGAGCACCGGGATCAGATGGTCGAGATTGTGGCCGTCGATCGGGCCGACATAATAGAAGCCCAGCTCCTCGAACAGCGTTCCGCCAGTCACCATGCCGCGCGTATATTCTTCCGCCTTGCCGAGCGACTTGTGCACGCGGCGCGAGAATTTGCGCGTGATCCGGCTCGCCAGGCTCCGCAGCCCGATATATTCCGACGACGAGATCAGCCGCGCGAGATAGGCGGAAAGCCCGCCCACGGGCGGCGCGATCGACATGTCGTTGTCGTTCAGGATCACGACCAGCCGGTTGCCCGCCTGCTCGGCGTTGTTCATCGCCTCATAGGCCATGCCGGCGCTCATCGCGCCGTCGCCGATCACCGCGATCGCCTTGCCGGGCTTGTCGTTCAGCTTGTTGGCGACGGCAAAGCCCAGCGCCGCCGAGATCGAAGTCGAGCTGTGCGCGGCGCCGAACGGGTCATATTCGCTCTCGCTGCGCTTGGTGAAGCCGGAGAGGCCCCCGCCCTGGCGCAGCGTGCGGATGCGATCGCGCCGGCCGGTGAGAATCTTGTGCGGATAGCATTGATGCCCGACGTCCCAGATCAGCCGGTCGTCGGGGGTGTTGAAGATATAGTGGATCGCCACCGTCAGCTCGACGACGCCGAGCCCCGATCCCAGATGCCCGCCGGTGACACCGACCGCGGAGATCATCTCCTGGCGAAGCTCGTCGGCGAGCTGGCGGAGCTGGTTGGGTTCGAGCTTGCGAAGGTCGTCCGGCGTGCTGACCGTGTCGAGCAGCGGAGTCTTGGGATGATCGGCCATTGCGGCTGTCTACTCGCAGTCGCTGTGCAAGTCGAACCCCGAAGCGCGCTGCGGCGTTCCCGCGCGCTTCATACTAGTCGCAGGCGCCGCATTTTCCGCGCACTTCGATCACCGGGCGAATCGGCGAAAAGCCGGCGTCCTTCGCCGCCGCGCGCACGTTGCGCGTGATCCTGTCGTCGTCGAGGTGCGTGGTCTGGCCGCACGAATCGCACACCAGAAAGATGCAATCGTGCAGGCAATCGGGATGCGCGTTCGCGACATAGGCGTTGGCGCTTTCCACTCGCCGCGCGAGATTCGCAGTCACGAACAGATCAAGGATACGATAGACGCTGTTCGCCGCGACCCGACGCCCTTCCGACTTGGAAACCGCCTCCGCGATATCATAGGCCGAAGCCGGCTTGTCGAAGCCCGCCAGCGCCTCGAACACGCGCTCGCGCATCGCCGTCCATTGCTCGCCGGCCTTCTCGAGCGTGGTCCGGGCGGCGCGCGTCAGCTCGGCGCCCTGAGGTTCATGATGATCGTGCGCGTGCATGGGCCAAACTTAGGTACGCAGCGGACTTCCGGCAAGCGCGGCGCTCAACGAGCGGCGCGGCGATTGAGGTCGTGCCCAAGCGCCACCAGCGCAACACCGGCGATCGTCCAGAAAGTCTCGTGGCCGCCGTGCGGCAGCGAAAGCGCACCCGCCATCATGCCCAGGCCAAAGGCGCCCACAACCGCGGGCGTGAAATAGCCGTGAGTCACGATCCCGCGGCCGAGCGCCAGCACGCCGAACGCGATTGCCAGCACCAGCCCGACTTCGTGGATCAGGGGGTTGAAGAGCGCGCCCGCCGAAGAGAGCAGCGCCAGAAAGACCGTGGTCGCCAGGCAATGCGCAAGGCAGAGGCCGCTGATCCCGATCGCCCAGCGATCGAGACGCGAATCGACGCCGCCCCACATGCGGGAAAGGGAGAGCACAGCTGGCATGCGACTCCCTATAGGCGCCCGCAGTGCAAGTTACAACATATCATTGGTCGCAAATAGGGCATCATCCTGCCGCTGGAATTTGCCTCGGACGCGGCCTAGGACGGCAGCCGTGCTCCAGCCGACTCGCCCCTCCGCCACTGCCCGCCCCCGCGCGATCGCGCACTGGCTGTTCGCCGTTGCCGCGCTGATCGTCCTGATGGTGCTGGTCGGTGGCATCACGCGCCTCACCGAATCGGGCCTGTCGATCACGGAATGGAAGCCGGTGACCGGTGCGGTACCGCCGCTCAGCGACGCCCAGTGGCAGGCCGAATTCGCCAAATACCAGCGCATTCCCGAATATCAGCTCGTCAATCAGGGCATGACGCTCGCCGAGTTCAAGACGATCTTCTTCTGGGAATATGTCCATCGGCTGCTCGGCCGGCTGATCGGCCTCGCCTTTTTCGTCCCGCTCGTCTGGTTCGCGGTGCGCAAGGCTATTCCGCAAGGCTATGGCTGGCGGCTGGGCGCGCTCTTCGCGCTCGGCGCGCTGCAGGGCGCGATCGGCTGGTGGATGGTGACTTCGGGCCTCAGCGAGCGCACCGACGTCAGCCATTTCCGACTGGCGGTCCATCTGCTCACCGCGTTGTTCATCCTCGCGGGTACGATCTGGACCGCGCTCGACCTGCTGGCGTTGCACCGCGACCCGGCGGCCCGACCGGCGCGCTTCACGCGCACCGCGGCGATCGTTTCCGGGCTGCTGTTCGTCCAATTGCTCTTCGGCGCCTTCGTGGCGGGGCTGAACGCCGGCCTCGTCGCGAACGACTGGCCGCTGATGAACGGCCGCTTCTTCCCCTCCGAGGTTCTGGAAGTGCGCGGCTTTTTCGACGCGCTCGTCAATGATCCGGCGATGGTTCACTGGATCCACCGCTGGTGGGCCTGGCTCGCAGTCGCCGGACTCGTCGTGCTCGCGCGGCATGCTCGGCGCGCGGGGTGCCGCCCCGCGTCGATCGCGCTGCACAGCGCGTTCGGCATCCAGATCCTGCTCGGCATCGCCACCGTATGGTCGAGCGTCGCGCTCGTACTGGCGGCGGCGCATCAGCTTACCGGCGCGCTGGTCGTCGCGGCCACTGCATGGGCGGCGCATGCGGCTGGCCGGCGATGAGCGATATCGCGCTCGTCTATACGACTTTCGAGAGCCATGCCGATGCGGCTGCTGCCGCCGAGGCCGTCGTCGCCGAGCGGCTTGCGGCCTGCGTTCATCTGCTCGCGTCCTGCACCTCGGTCTATCGCTGGGAAGGCGCCGTGGTTCAGGGCAGCGAAGTGCCTGCGCTGTTCAAGACGACACCCGCGCTGGTCGAACGCCTGCGAAGCCGCATCGCCGAACTCCATTCCTATGACCTGCCGGTGATCGAAGCCTGGCCCGCGGCCGCCGCCGCGGCGGTTTCGGATTGGGTCGAGGCGGAAACCGAAGGGTGAACGCACTGCTGGCGCCGCTGCTGATCGCTCAGGCAGCCGTGCCCGCCCCTGCCTTCGCGCCGCCGCTCGCCACGCCGTTCCGCATCGTCACCGAGCGCATCCAGATCGGAGGCGACCGGCAACAGCACCATCGCACCGAACGCATGCTGCGCTTCGGGCGCAACGCTCTCGGCCTCTATGCCGAAGTGACGCTGATCGCGGCGACCGCCCCTACGCCGGGCGACGCGGCCGATATGTTCGAAGCAGGCTATCGCGGACTTCTCGGCCGGACGATCGTGCTGCGGCTCGACGAGTCAGGCAACGTCAGCGAAATCGAGGATCTCGACTCGCTTTGGGAGGCCTTCTGCCGCGGCGTCGCGGCGATGGCCGCCTCGCGCCGTACCGACGCGGGTGCCGAGGAGCGCGGGGCCTTTGCGGAGCGGATCGCGGCCACGCTGCGCGCCTCGCCGATCGCCCGCCGCCGCGCCGCCTTCGCGACGCTCGTGAGCGAGGCCATTGCCAACGATGGCTTCGCCCAGCCGCATGGCATACCGCTGTCGGTCGAAGTGCCCGGCCGGACGCCGTTCGGCGGTGCCGTGACGCTGCAGGGCATACGCCGCGTCGATCGTGCCGAGGGCCTGCTCCGCAGTACGACCGAGGCCAGCGGCACGGTGCCGCTTCCGCCCGCCGCGGGCACAGCGGAAAGCGCGGTGATGACGATCGCGATCGAGCGGACCGCCGATCCCGCCACCGGGCTCCTCCGCAACGCGCGGGAGACGGTGCGCACCTCGATCGGAGAGGATGACGCACGACGCGAGCTTTCAGTCGTCAGCACCGTCCACATCGAACGGGTATGATGATACCCGTCGCGCAACCTGCACGAACGCTTGACTAATTCGCTCGCTTTCGCCAAAGCGCCTCTGATCGCGCCGCTCCTCATCGGGCGGCGCGCTGCATTTCAATCCGAGAGGTCCACGCCCATGAAGGCGCTCATGAAGACCACCAAGGCGGTCAAGCCGCACGAGGTGGAAAAGAAGTGGCACATCGTCGATGCCGACGGCCTGGTGGTCGGTCGCGCGGCGGCGATCATCGCCAATGTCCTGCGCGGCAAGCACAAGCCGAGCTTCACTCCGCACGTCGATTGCGGTGACAATGTCATCGTCATCAATGCGGACAAGGTGCGCTTCACCGGCAAGAAGCTGACGCAGAAGATGTATTATAAGCACACCGGCTACATCGGCGGCATCAAGGAAGTCCGCGCCGACAAGGTGCTGGACGGCCGCTTCCCCGAGCGCGTGCTGGAGAAGGCCATCGAGCGCATGATCCCGCGCGGCCCGCTCGGCCGTCAGCAGATGCGCAACCTGCGCATCTATGCCGGTTCGGAGCATCCGCACGAAGCGCAGAACCCCGAAGTCCTCGATATCGCGGCGATGAACCGCAAGAACAAGGTGGGCGCGTAATGACCGACAATCGCCAGTCCCTTTCCGACCTGGGCAACGTCGTCCAGGGTCAGCCGCTCGCCGCCGAAGGCGAGCAGGGCACCGAGACCACGCTGCCCTCGCCGGCTCAGTCGACCGCGCCCCTGCGCGAGCAGGAGCTCGATCAATATGGCCGCGCCTATGCCACCGGCCGCCGCAAGGATGCGGTCGCACGCGTGTGGCTGAAGCCTGGTTCGGGCAAGATCACGATCAACGGCCGCGATCAGGCGACGTATTTCGCGCGCCCCACGCTGCGCCTCGTCATCAACCAGCCGTTCGATGTCGCTGACCGCCGCGGCCAGTATGACGTCGTCTGCACCGTCAAGGGCGGCGGCCTCTCCGGTCAGGCCGGCGCAGTGAAGCACGGCATCGCTCAGGCGCTCACCCGCTACGAGCCGGCGCTGCGCAGCCCGGTCAAGGCCGCAGGCTTCCTGACGCGCGACCCGCGCGCCGTCGAGCGCAAGAAGTACGGCCGCGCCAAGGCACGCCGCAGCTTTCAGTTCTCGAAGCGCTAAGCGCTTCCCGAACGCCGAAATCCAAGGGGCGGCTCGGAAACGGGCCGCCCTTTTTCGTGCGCGCCGGATTGCGTGGCCGGAAATCCGCACCGAAGCTGCGCTTTCCGATCGAAGTGTTGCAACCGGGTGACAGGGCATCCGCTTCGTTGCGCATCTTCATCGATCGCAGAAATCCGGGAGAAATAGCCTAATCCCACATGCCTGGCCGCCGGTATTCGTTCGATCTCGCGCGCCTCGCCGCCCCGGCTATTCAGGCTTGTCTCTGAAGTACGTGAGCCATAGCCTTGGTCCACGTCGGGCAAGCCATCGCCCGGAACGAGCAACAGGGGACAAGATGATGATGTTGCAAAAGAAATCTACGGCTTCGACGCGCGCAGTGAAGACGGCTCTTCTCACTTCGGCGGCGGGACTCTGCCTGCTTGGTAGCGCCGCCCATGCGCAGTCGGGACCGGAAATGGCACAGGACGTCGCCCATGCGGGCGGCGCGAACCTGGGCGTCGAGTTCATCCACAACACGCCGCAGGCCGCCAGCATCGAAGGCGTGCAGGATCAGCCGCAGATCGTGATCACCGGTCCCGGCCAGGGCGAGACCCCCACCACGATCCGCGACACCGCGGTCGACGTCACGGGCGTCGGCATGTTCTATCGCGCCGACGGCTTCGTCTGCACCGGTACGCTGATCAATCCGCGCACCGTCATCTTCGCCGCGCATTGCGTGAACGATGTCGAGACGGAGAACTGGGGCTCGGCGACCGGCGGCATCCCGGCGGCGTTCAGCTTCCGCTCCAACGCGCTTCCCGGCTTCCAGAACTGGTTCGCGAACAACTTCGAGACCAATACCGACGTTGACGTTTACAACGTCAATCAGATCGTCTTCCATCCCGACTCGCTCGAAACGGGTTTCCTTGAGGCCGATGTCGCGATCGCCTCGCTCGATACGCCCGCGGCAAACATCCCCACTTGGGCGCTGCTCTTCTCCGCCCTGCCCGCTCCCGAATCGATCTCGCTGACGAGCGGCACCGGCTATCACGTCAAGCTGAACGGCTATGGCGGCACCGGCTACGGCGAGAATGGCGACACGCTGGGTGTCGACTTCCGCCGTCGCGCTGCCGAGAATTTCATCGGCATCCTCGGCTCGCTCGACGATCGCAACGAGTTCCTGTTCGGCTCGGGCGACGGGCTCGAGCAGAACCTCTATCAGCTCGATTTCGACTCGCCCGATCATTCGGACGCGCACGACTTCAACCTGTTCCGCGACGACGCCCTGCCGCGTGAGGCGACGACCGCAGGCGGCGATTCGGGCGGTCCGCTGATCCTCGACCAGACGTTCGACGAGGAACTGGTGATCGGCGTGCTCTCGGGCGGCAGCCGCTTCTTCGGGGCACAGCCGTTCAGCTCCTACGGCACCAGCTCCTTCTATCAGCCGCTGTATCTGTTCTGGGACTGGATCGTCGAGAACAACCCCTATCGCTATGCCACCAACGTGGCCGGCGACGGCAACTGGAGCGATCCGGATCACTGGGTCCTCGCGCTCGATCCGAACTATCGCATCCTGACGCCGGAAGGCGCGCTCGCCAACGGCGTGCCGACCAATCCGGGCGCCGGCGCCAGCGGCGACGACGACACGACCGACTTCGGCCAGATCTGCTACCAGTCGGGCTCCGTCAACGAATGCTATGATCTCGCGACCCGCACCTATTACGTGAACGACACGCCGGTTCCCGGTTCCGAGCCCGAGCCCCAGGGCGAAGGCACAGTGCGGACGCAGGTCGTCTCGCGCTTCGCGGACACGCTTGCGGCCGAGAACGAGGGCCATGGCACGCGCACGTCGATCACCGGCGTCGAGGACATCGCCTACGCTGCGGGTGACGTCACCAACATGGCGCTCCCTCCGGCAACCTTCGCCAACGGGCTTCCCGGCGGCAGCGGCTTCGTGCCGGACAATCGGGGCTATGATCCCGAGGAGGGAATCAACGCGCGCTACTTCGACGTCACGCTCGCCGCGGCGGGCACGACCACGCTGGACACCGACGTCGAGATCGACCAGCTGACGATCGCGGGCGCCGAGACCACGCTCGACATCACGGCCGGCGGCGAGCTGGTGAGCCTGATGGGCATCAGCCACGCGACCGGCATCGTGAACGTCGACGGCACGATCGGCACCTATGGCGATTACACGCTGTTCAACGGGCTGCTCACCGGCTCGGGCAATATCGTCGCGCCCTATTTCACCAGCATCATGGGCGGCATCGCACCGGGCACCATGGGCACCACGGGCACGCTCAATCTCTACGGCAATGCGATTCTGGCCTCGGCCAGCACGCTGCTGATCGACGTTGGCGCGAACGGCGTCTCGGACCTCTTCGCCGTCCATGCAGTCGATGAGGAAGAGGATTACGGCACGATCGAAGCAGAGGGCATGGCCTCGATCGGCGGCACGCTCGCGATCGCGCCGGTGTCGGGCTATCTCGTCCGTGACGGCGACACCTATACGGTGCTGACCGCCGAGGGCGGAATTTCGGGCACGTTCGACGAAGCGCTTTCGATCAGCGCGATCCTGACGCCGCAGGTAAGCTACACCGCCAACTCGGTGCTGGTGGAGATCGAAGCGGGCAGCTACGCCGACGTCATCGACAGCTCGTCGCCGGTCCAGAGCGCCTATGCGCAGCTGCTCAATCAGAACCGCACGCAGTACGGCGAATACTCCGAGCTGTACGGCACGCTCGACGTGCAGAACGCCGAGACGATCCGCACCACGCTCCAGGGCTTCGCCCCCCAGGCGCAGACGCTCACCGGTTTCGCCGGCGTGGCTGCCGTCAACGTGCTGACGCAGTTCAACAGCGAACGGATCGCCGGGCTCGATCCGAGCAGCTCGGGCGGTTCGCTGACGATGATCGGCCGACCGATCGAAATGGCGGCGCTCAGCGCACGCGGTTTCGGCGCCACCGACATCCGCAGCGACGCGAACCAGGACATCGTGCAGGAGAATGTCCTGCCCGACAACGTCAGCGTCTTCGTCGCCGGCGGTTATATCGACGGTGACAGCGCCGGAATGGCCGGCGTGTCGGCCGAGCGGAACCAGTTCGATGGCTGGTTCGCCGCGGCCGGCGTCGAGGCACGGCTCGACGACACCAGCATGATCGGTTTCTCGGTCTCCTATGCCGATATCGACGGATCGGTGGGCGGCGCGCCGCAAACCTCCGAAGGGCAGCTCTATCAGGGCAGCCTCTACGGCAAGGTCATGATGGAAAGCGGCCTCACCTTCGATGCGCAGATCAGCGCCGGCGCCTTCGACACGCGCAGCATCCGCAACGTCGCGGTGCCGGGCGGCGGCTACACGCTGCGCGCCGAGGACACTGCCTTCGTCTTCACCAGCGAAGTGGGTATCGGCAAGAGCTTCGATCTCGGCGCGCTCTCGGTCGGGCCGCGCGCCTCGATCCGGGCAAGCGAGATCCAGTTCACGCCAACCGCGGAAACCGGCGGCGGTCCGGCGCTGCAGTATGATCTGGGCACCTTCGAGAGCCTTCAGGCGCGTGCCGGTGCGATGCTGCAGGGCAAGACCGGCATGATCCGGCCGTACCTGAGCGCAAACTATGTCCACGATTTTGAAGAGCGCCCGGCGGCGTTCGGTGCGAATTTCGTGGGCGGCGTCGGCCCGAACGCGATCTTCGCGCTTGCGGGCACCGATCAGGATTGGGCGGAAATCGCCGGCGGCGTGACGGTTTCGACCGGCAACGTCGACCTGTCGGTCTCCGCGCAGACCACGATCGAGCGCGAGGACGTCGAGGCACAGAACTATCGCGGATCGGTCACCTTCCGCTTCTGATCCATTCTGCGAAACGGGAACGGGGTCGTCCTTCGGGGCGGCCCCTTTTTCGTGCCTGCGGGGCGCACCGTCGAATTTCGGTTGACGCGGCGGGACGCGAGTGGTCTCGCACGCCGCTTCGGGAATTGCTCGGGCGCTCGGTTTGCAGCACCGTCACGAGCACCGGATTGCGAGGGAGAGCGACTGCATGACGTCCCGCGAGGCGACTTCCTATCTGCCACTGTCCGACGATGCCTTGTGGCCGGAAGACGTCGAGCGCACCGCGTCGGATTGGGCGCACGTCCTGGCGTTCGGCGCGATCGGCTGGCCGTGGCTCGCGCGCAGTCTTTCGGGCGGATCGAAGCGCGCGAAGCGCGAGTTGCTCGAGCGGCTCGATCTCGCGCCCGATGCGCTGCCGAACCTTGGAAGCTGGAAGGCCGATACCGGCTTCCTCACGCTGATCGTCGATCACATTCTCGAGCGGAAGCCCGAAACCGTCGTCGAGCTGGGCGCCGGCGCCTCCAGCCTGGTGATCGGCAAGGCGCTTCAGAAGAGCAGCGGCAGCGGCAGCGGTCAGCTCATCAGCTGCGATCAGCACGCGGATTTCGTCGCCGCGACGCACGAATGGCTGCGCGAGAACGGTGTCGAGGCCGATCTGCGCGCCACGCCGTTCCGCCGTCCGCCCGGCGACTGGCCAGGCGTCTGGTACGACCATGGCCCGTTGCCGCCGCAGATCGACCTGCTGATCGTCGATGGCCCGCCCTGGACGATCCATCCCTATGTGCGCGGTGCCGCCGAAAGCCTGTTCGATCGGATGCCGGTGGGCGGCACGGTGATGCTGGACGACGCGGCACGCCCGGGCGAGCGCGTCGTCGCGCGCCGTTGGCGGCGGCGCTGGCCGAACTTCGAGTTCAAGCTGGTCAACAAGGGCACCAAGGGCACGCTGATCGGCACCCGGCTGCGCTGAGCGCTCAGGCGTTGGCCGCGCGGCGCTCGTCGCCGGTCACCGGCACTTCCGCGCCTTCGCGCTCCGGATGGGCCTCGTTCATGAAGCGCGCGACCGTTTCGAAGCTGCGCCCCTCGATCCGGATCTCGTTGAACGAGGGCGGGTGCTCGCGCACCCGCTCGGAAAGCGTGCCCGCTCCCACCAGGCGGATCGGCTTGCCCTCCACATGCCGCTCGATGTCGAACGGATCATGGACGTGGCCGGTCAGCACCGCGTCGGCACCGGCGGTGGCGAGCGCCTCCAGCGCCTGCCGACCCCGACGCGTGCGCGAGGTCGCCTGGGTGTCCGCCTCCACCAGCGGATGATGACAGGCGACGAACACCAGCTCGTCCTTCGGCAGCGATTCGACGATCGACAGCGATTTCTGCAACGCGCGCGTACTCACGCGGCCCTTCGACCAGTTGAGCCGGAACTGGAAGCGCGCGGTCGTCTTCAGCGGAACGATCGCCACCCCCTTCAGGTCGAGCGGCTTCTCGATCATGTCCTCGACCGCGCGATACCGGCGATACGGCCTGAAGAAGCGGGCGAAGAGATCGAAATAGGGAAGATCGTGATTGCCCACTTCCACCGTCGTCGGCCGGTCGAGGCTCCGCAGCCATTCCGCTGCGGCGGCGAACTCGTGAGAACGCGCGCGCATCGTCAGGTCGCCGGTCACGATCACGGCATCGGGCTGCTCCTCGCGCGTCCTATGAGCGAACCAGTCGAGCGCTTCGCGATCCTCGGCCCCGAAATGGATGTCGCTGACGTGGAACAGGCGGATCATTCGGCGCTCTCCTGACGCGTGGCGATAAAGCCGGGGAGGCTCTTGCCGCTCGTGATGACGACACGCGGCTCCAGCGTCTCCGGTTCTCCATCGAACAAGGCAAGTACCGGCCGTGTTCCCCGAACGCGCAAGTGATCTGTGCGCGTGTGGGTCACCGCACGGGCCGCCACCCAGTCGCCGGTCAGCCAGTCCCAGCCGAGTTCGACGATTGAGCTCCAGTCGTGCGCGTCGATCCCATCGACTTCGAGACCGCTAGGATCGGGCTTCACGAACACCGCCTGATAACCGGCGCGCAGATCGGGCGCGCCATAGACCCGCACTCCGTGCCCCCCGAAGGTCTTGCGCCAGGCGAATCGGACCGCCCGCCAGAGCCGCGCCAGGCGATGCGCGCGCATCTCCTCGCGCGCGCGAAACCAGTGCGCCGCCGGCCCCAGGATCAGGCCGACGAAGGCGCGGTGCGGGCCCGCCTCGACGAACGGCAGCGCAACGCGCCGGTCGCAGACATGCGCGGCATGGACGATCTTGTGCGGATCGGTCTCGTTGCCGTGCAGCTCCTTCGCCAGCAGGTTCATCGTGCCGCCCGGCAGGATCAGAAAGGCGCCTTCCCAGCGCCCGAGCTTGCACAGCGCGGCGTTGATCGTCCCGTCTCCGGCGAACAGCACCACCGTGTCGACGCCCGCGGCGTCGAGCTGCGCCCCGTCGGGCAGATCGTCGTCGGGAAACTGGGTGCGACCGGCGAGCACCAGTCCGCGCTCCTCGAACACGGCCTCGAGCGCCTCGCATTTTTCGCGAGTCGCCGTGCCGGAAAGGTGATTTGTGACGAACCAGAGCTTCTGCATCGTCCCGCCCAACGCGCGAATACCGAAATCGGCGCAACGCGCGCGAGATGGCGGCGCTACTCCGACGCGAACGTCTCCACCAGATCATAGCGATCGCCGGGGAAGGTCTGCCGAACATAGGTCACCGGCCGATCGCCGCGCCACGTCCAGCGCTCGATCTGAAGACAGGCGCTCCCCCGCGCGATTTCCAGTGCCGCAGCCGTGGCCGGGCTCGCGCCGACGGCGCGCACGCGATGCCGGGCGTCGCTCCAGGGCACGTTCACGAGCAGCCAGCTGCCCGGCGCAACGTCGGCGAACTCCGCCGCCTCGGCAGCGGGCACGCTGGCGCAGTCGATCCAGCGCTGTTCCCAGCCGAACGGAGCAGCGGCGGCATGATGGATGCCGCACACCGCCAACCAGCGGTCGCCGCGCCCGTCGGTCACATCGGCGGGGAGCTCCGCATCTTCCTCGCGCCCGAGCAACTGCCAGCGATGCGGTTCGCCGCGTTCGGCCAGCAGCGCGGCGATGTCCGGCACGCCCACGACCGCCGAGCGAACCTGCGGCTGCGCGACGAACGAGCCGGCCCGTCGTCGCCGCTCAATCAGCCCCTCGCGCGCCAGCCGCGTCAGCGCCTTGTTCGCCGTCGCGCGCGCGCAGCCGTAGCGGGTGGCCAGTTCGGCCTCGAACGGGATACGCTGACCCGGCAGCCATGCGCCCGATCGGATGCGGCCTTCGATATCGCGCCGGATCCGCTCCTCGATCGTCATGCGTCGAGCAGCCGCCCCAGCGTCGCGGCATAGCGCGCGCGGATCGCCTCGCGGCGGAGGTGGCGACCGCCCGCGACTAGCTTCGCGCCGCCGCGCCACACGCAGTCGATCGCTCCGCGCCCGGCGAAGATCCACCCATCGAGCAGCGCGTCGCCCGACCGCCCGATCAGAGCGGGATCGCCGGCATCGAGCGCAACGATGTCCGCCGCCTGCCCCTCCGCCAGCCCCGCCGGCGCGCCGAGCGCGGCCGCGCCGCCCGAAAGCGCGGCTCGAAACAGCGCTGCGCCGCTCCCCAGCACGCAGCGCTGCCGCCGCGTCAGCCGCTGGCCATATTCGAGCAGCCGCAGTTCCTCGGCGGCGTCGATCCGCACGTTCGAATCGCTGCCCACGCCGATCGCGCCGCCCTCCGCCAGATATTCCGCCGCCGGAAAGATGCCGTCGCCGAGGTTCGCCTCGGTGATCGGGCACAGCCCCGCCACTGCGCCGGACCGCCCGAGCGCGGAGCGCTCGTCAGGCGTCACATGCGTGGCGTGCACCAGGCACCAGCGTTCATCGACCGGCACCGCGTCGAGCAGCCACTCGACCGGCCGCCGTCCGCTCCAGGCGACACAATCCTCCACTTCGCGCAGCTGTTCGGCGATGTGGATGTGCACCGGCCCGTCGGGGCACAGCGGCAGCAGCGCCCGTAGCGCGTCCGGCGTGACGGCGCGCAGGCTGTGCGGCGCAATTCCCACCCGCGCGTCCGGCAGCGTCGCCACGGCGGCACGCGCGCCCTCCAGCAGCCGGCCATAGCCGTCGATGTCGCTGATGAAGCGGCGCTGCGCCGCCCCCGGGGCCGCACCGCCGAACCCGCCATGCGCGTAGAAGACCGGCAGCAGCGTCAGCGCGATTCCGCTCGTCTCGGCCGCTGCGGCGATTCGCTCGGCCATCTCGGCGGATGCGTCGTAGCGCCTGCCCTCCGGATCGTGATGCAGATAGTGAAACTCGCCGACGCGCGTGAACCCCGCTTCGAGCATCTCGGCAAAGGCGAGCGCGGCGATCGCCTCGACGTCTTCGGGCGTCAGCCGGTCGAGGAAGCGGTACATCAGCTCGCGCCAGCCCCAGAAATCGTCCCCCTCGCCGCGCCGCGCCTCGGCCAGCCCCGCCATCGCCCGCTGAAAGGCGTGGCTGTGGAGGTTGGGGAGACCGGGAACACCGATCGCGCACCGTTCGGCGCCTTCGCCGGGCCGCGTGCCGCACACCAGCGTGGCGATCCGCCCGCGCTCCAGCGTGACCGTAACGCCGCGCTCCCAGGCATCTCCGACCAACGCCGTTTCGAACCATAGCGCGCGCATGCCGCACCTCCCGTCAAATATGTCTAGACATATTCGCGCGAGTGGCCAAGTCTGTCGCATATGGCCTCCGACGAGTCTCCCCGCTGCGACCGGATGTGGCACGGCGCGCGACTGCTCCCGCTGACTGCTGACGGTGCGCGCGCGATCGACGACGGCATCGTCGCCGCACGCGACGGGCGGATCGTCTATGCCGGCCCTGCGGCAGAGGCGCCGCCGCTCGACGCGGCCGAACGCATCGCCTGCGACGGCCGCTGGATCACGCCCGGCCTGATCGACTGCCACACCCATCTCGTGCACGCGGGCAACCGTGCCGGCGAATTCGAAGCACGGCTCGAAGGCGCCAGCTATGAGGAGATCGCCCGGAACGGAGGCGGCATCCGATCGACGATGACGGCAACCCGCGCCGCAAGCGAGGCCGATCTGGTCGCGCAGAGCCTGCCGCGGCTCGACGCGTTGCTCGCCGAAGGAGTTACCACGGTCGAGATCAAGTCAGGCTACGGCCTCACCCTCGACGACGAGGCGAAGATGCTGCGCGCGGCCCGGGCACTTGGCGAGACGCGCCGCGTTCGTGTGCGCACCACCTTCCTCGGCGCCCATGCGCTTCCGCCCGAATTCGAAGGCGACGCCGACGATTATGTCGCCCATGTCTGTGAGACGATGCTTCCCGCGATCGCGCAGGCCGGGCTTGCCGACGCCGTCGATGTCTTCTGCGAAGGGATCGGCTTCACTCCCGCGCAGACCGACCGCATCTTCGCTGCCGCCGCCGGTCACGGCTTGCCGGTGAAGCTCCACGCCGAACAACTGTCGAACCAGCACGGCGCCGCGCTTGCCGCCCGCCACGGCGCCCTCTCCGCCGATCACCTCGAGCATCTCGACGCCGAGGGGGTCGCCGCCATGGCCCGCGCCGGTACGGTCGCGACGCTGCTTCCCGGAGCCTTTTACTTCATGCGTGAAACCAAGCTGCCCCCGATCGAGGCGCTGCGCGCGGCGCGCGTGCCGATCGCGCTCGCCACCGATTGCAATCCCGGAACCTCGCCGCTCACCTCGCTGCTGCTCGCGATGAACATGGGCGCGACGCTGTTCCGTCTCACCGTCGAGGAGTGCCTCGCCGCCGTGACTCGGAACGCCGCCCGGGCGCTCGGCCTGCACGAAGTCACGGGCTCGCTGGAAACCGGCAAGGCATGCGATCTTGCCATCTGGAACGTCGATACGCCCGCCGATCTCGTCTATCGCATCGGCTTCAATCCGCTGCACACGCGCGTGGTGGCGGGCGCATGAGCGGTCTCCAGATCAAACCTGGCGCCGTTCCGCTGGCCGATTGGCGGGCGATCTATCGCGGTGCGGTGCCCGGGCTTCGCTCCGACGCACAGGCGGCGATCGCCTCGGGCGCGCGCGCCGTCGCGGCGATCATCGATCGGCACGAACCGGTTTATGGGATAAACACCGGCTTCGGCAAGCTCGCCAGCATCCGCATCGGCGACGAGGATCTCGAGATACTCCAGCGCAACATCGTGCTCAGCCATGCCGCCGGAGTCGGCGCGCCCGTTCCCGCCGCGATCGTGCGGCTGATGCTGGCGCTCAAGCTCGCCAGTCTTGCGCAGGGCATCTCGGGCGTGCGCACCGAAACCACTGCGCTGCTGGCGGCGATGCTCGACCGGGATCTGCTGCCGGTGATCCCCGGCCAGGGTTCGGTCGGCGCCAGCGGCGATCTCGCCCCGCTTGCGCATATGGCGGCGGCAATGATCGGCGCGGGCGAGGTGACGTGGCAGGGGCGCACGCTTCCCGCCGCCGAAGGGCTGCGCGCCGCCGGGCTCGAACCGCTCACGCTCGGGCCGAAGGAAGGGCTCGCGCTGCTCAACGGCACGCAATTCTCCTGCGCCCATGCGCTTGCCGCGCTGTTCGAGGCCGAACGGCTGTTCCAGTCGGCGCTCGTCACCGGCGCGCTTTCCACCGAAGCCGCCAAAGGCTCGGACACGCCGTTCGACGGGCGTATCCATCATGCCCGCGGCCATCGCGGCCAGATCGAGAGCGCGGCGGCGCTGCGCACGCTGATGGCCGGCTCGGCGATCCGCGACTCGCATCGCGAGGCGGACGAGCGCGTCCAGGATCCCTATTGCCTGCGCTGCCAGCCGCAGGTGATGGGCGCCTGCCTCGACTTGCTGCGCCAGGCCGCGGCCACGCTGGCGATCGAGGCGAACGGCGTCACCGACAATCCGCTCGTCTTCGCCGAGACGGGGGAGGCGCTGTCGGGCGGCAATTTCCACGCCGAGCCGGTGGCCTTCGCGGCCGACATGATCGCGATGGCGCTGTGCGAGATCGGCAGCCTTGCCGAGCGGCGCGTGGCGATGCTCGTCGATCCGGCGCTCTCGGGCCTCCCTGCCTTTCTCACGCCGCGCCCGGGGCTGAACTCGGGGTTCATGATCCCGCAGGTGACTGCGGCCGCGCTCGTCTCGGAGAACAAGCAGCAGGCCTATCCCGCCAGCGTCGATTCGATCCCCACCTCGGCCAATCAGGAGGATCATGTTTCGATGGCGGCGCACGGCAGCCGGCGGCTGATCGGAATGGCGGCGAATCTCGCGAACATCCTGGGTATCGAGCTGCTCGCCGCGGCGCAGGGCTGCGATTTCCATGCGCCGCTGCTATCGAGCGACGCGCTGGAGCGCACGCGCGCCTGCCTTCGCGGGCGCGTGCCGCACCTCGCGGATGATCGCCATTTCGCGCCCGATATCGCCGAGGCGACTGCGCTGGTGCGCAGCGGCGCGCTGCTGGAGGGCCTGTCCCTGCCCGGAGTGACCGAATGAGCGCGGACTGGCTCGACATCACGCGCGGCGATGCGCCGCTGATCGTGTCGATCCCGCACGCCGGAATCGACATTCCGGATGATATCGCGCGCGATCTCGTGTCGGTGGAGCGTGCGCGGCGCGACGCGGACCTCCATGTCGATCGGCTCTATTCAATCGCGCGGGAGTTCGGCGCGACGATCGTCCGCACCGCGATTTCGCGCACCGTCGTCGACGTGAACCGCATGCCCGACGGCGAAACGCTCTACCCCGGCCAGTTCACCACCGGCCTCTGCCCCGCCGTCACCTTCGATGGCGAGCCTTTGTACCTGCCGGGCCGCGAACCGGATGAAGCCGAGATCGAGCGCCGCCGCGCCGCCTGGTACCAGCCCTATCATGACGCGTTGCGTGCCGAGGTCGATCGGCTGCGCGGCGGGCACCCGCGGCTCGTGCTCTATGACGCCCATTCGATCCGCAGTGTCGCGCCCAAGCTGTTCGGGGGCGAGCTGCCGCATTTCAACATCGGCACCAACGACGGGCGCTCCTGCGCCCCCGGCCTGACGCAGGCGGTCGAACAGGCCTGCGACGCAAGCGACTTCACGCGCGTGACGAACGGGCGGTTCAAGGGCGGCTGGATCACGCGCCACTATGGCTGGCCGCGCGCCGAACGGGTGCACGCGATCCAGATGGAGCTCGCGATGCGGACCTATCTCGATGAGGTGCCGGCGGCCGAGTGGCCGCCGCAATGGGATACGACGCGCGCCGAGCCCTGCCGCGACGTGCTGCGCCGGGTACTCGCCGCCTGCATCGACTTCACCGGGGAAAAGCAATGAGCCGCACCGACAACAGCCGCCGCATCCGCGCGCCGCGCGGCCCGCGCCTCTCGGCGAAGAGCTGGCTCACCGAGGCGCCGCTGCGGATGCTGATGAACAACCTCGACGCCGAAGTGGCCGAGGCGCCCGAGAGCCTGGTCGTCTATGGCGGCATCGGCCGCGCCGCTCGCGATTGGGAGAGTTTCGACCGGATCGTCGCGGCGCTCCAGCGGCTCGAAGGCGACGAGACGCTGCTCGTTCAGTCGGGCAAACCGGTCGGCGTCTTCCGCACCCACGCCGATGCGCCGCGCGTCCTGATCGCCAACTCCAATCTTGTGCCCAAATGGGCGGACTGGGAGCATTTCAACGCGCTCGATCGCAAGGGGCTGATGATGTACGGCCAGATGACAGCCGGCTCGTGGATCTACATCGGCAGCCAGGGCATCGTTCAGGGTACCTACGAAACCTTCGCCGAAATGGGCCGCCGGCATTATGGCGGCGACTGGTCGGGCAAGTGGATCCTCACGGCGGGCCTCGGCGGCATGGGCGGCGCCCAACCGCTTGCCGCGACCATGGCCGGCGCCTCGTGCCTCGCGATCGAATGCCAGCCGAGCCGGATCGAGATGCGGCTGCGGACCCGCTATCTCGATCGCTCGGCGTCGAGCATCGACGAAGCGCTGGAGATCATCCGCAGCTCGGATCGCCCGGTCTCCGTCGGCCTGCTCGGCAATGCCGCCGAAGTGCTCCCCGAACTCGTCCGCCGCGGCGTGCGACCCGATGCGGTCACCGACCAGACCTCGGCGCATGATCCGCTCAACGGCTATCTCCCGATCGGCTGGACGCTCGATCAATGGGCGGAAAGACGCGAAACGGCGCCCGCCGAAGTCGAAGCCGCCGCGCGCAAGTCGATGGCGGTGCATGTCGAGGCGATGCTCGCCTTCCACCGCATGGGTATCCCCACCGTGGATTACGGCAACAACATCCGCCAGGTGGCGAAGGACGAAGGCGTGGCGGATGCCTTCGCCTTCCCCGGCTTCGTCCCGGCCTATGTCCGCCCGCTGTTCTGCCGCGGCATCGGCCCGTTCCGCTGGGCGGCGCTCTCGGGCAATCCCGAGGACATTCATCGCACCGACGCGAAGGTGAAGGAGCTGCTGCCGCATGACGCGCACCTCCACAATTGGCTCGACATGGCGCGCGATCGCATCGCCTTTCAGGGGCTGCCCGCGCGCATCTGCTGGGTGGGCCTCGGCGATCGCCACCGGCTCGGCCTCGCCTTCAACGCGATGGTGGCGAACGGCGAGCTCGAGGCGCCGGTGGTGATCGGCCGCGACCATCTCGACAGCGGCTCGGTCGCCAGCCCCAACCGCGAGACCGAAGCGATGCGCGACGGCTCCGACGCGGTTTCGGACTGGCCGCTGCTCAACGCGCTGCTCAACACCGCCGGCGGCGCGACCTGGGTGTCGCTGCATCACGGCGGCGGCGTCGGCATGGGCTATTCGCAGCACGCCGGGATGGTAATCGTCGCCGACGGCACGCCCGAGGCCGCGCGCCGGCTGGAGCGCGTGCTGTGGAACGACCCCGCCTCGGGAGTGATGCGCCACGCCGACGCGGGCTATCCGGAGGCGCTCGATTGCGCGGCGGAGCACGGGCTCGACCTGCCGGGGATCGTCGGCGCCCGCTAGGCGCGGAACCGCGAGGGCGCATCCGCGCGTTGGTCGCGTCGATGGCCGCATCGCACCGCCACGATCTCGCGCAGCTGAACGGCACGCCGCGCCGCCGGCTCTACACCGGCGCCGATCTCGCCCGCGCCCGCACGATCGAGGACCTCCGCGCCCGTGCGCATCGCAAGATGCCGCGCTTCGTCCTCGAATATCTCGAAGCCGGCGCGGGCGAGGAAACGACTCTCGAGCGCGAGCGCGACGCCTTGGCCGAATGGCGCTTCCTGCCGCGCACGCTGACCGACGAGAGCGAGCGCGATGTGCACGGCACGCTGCTCGGCACGCGCGCCGCAATGCCGCTCGCGGTGGCGCCTACCGGCCTCAACGGCATCTTCCGCCGCCACGGCGACCTGGCGCTTGCCGAAGGCGCCGCACGGGCGGGCGTGCCGTTCGTCCAGAGCACCATGTCGAACGATCGCATGGAGGATGTCGCGCGCGTCCCGAACCTGCGCCACTGGTGGCAGCTCTATGTCTTCGGCGGCGAGGAGGTCTGGCAGTCGCTGGTCGACCGCGCCGATGCCGCCGGATGCGAGGCGCTGGTGCTCACCACCAACGCGCAGCTGTTCGGCCGCCGCGAATGGTATGCCCGCACCCGCGCGACCAAGACGCGGCCCTCGCTTGCCACGCTGGCCAACGCGGCGCGCCACCCGCAATGGACGCTGCGCACCTTCAGCCACGGCATGCCCGCCTTCGTGAACGTGCGCGATCATGTGCCGAAGGATCGGCGCGGCTTCTTCGACAGCGCCTTCTGGATCCGCGAGCACATGCCCAAGGCGCTCTCCTGGGATATGGTCGCGAAGATCCGCGACCGCTGGAAGCGACCGTTCCTCCTCAAGGGGTTGCTCCATCCCGACGACGTCCGTCTAGCTCTCGACGCGGGAGTGGACGGCGTGATCCTCGGCAGCCACGGCGGCCGCCAGGCGGAGTCGTCGGTTTCCGCGCTCGACGTGATCGCCCCCGCCCGCGCGATCGTCGGCGATCGGATCGCGCTCTACATGTCGGGCGGAATCCGCCGCGGATCGGACATTCTGAAGGCGCTCGCGCTCGGCGCCGACGCGGTGCTCGCCGGACGCGCACCCCTTTATGGCCTGTGCGCAGGCGGCGCCGACGGCGTGCACCGCGCGCTCGAGATCCTGCGCGACGAGATGCGGAACGAACTGGGCCAGATCGGCGCGCCCTCGCTGGCGCATCTCGGGCGCGAGATGCTGGTGCGGACCGACTCGCTGCCGCTCCCGTCCGAGGCCGCTCAGCCGGCGGGATAGGCCATGGTCGTCATCAGCGCGATCTCGGCGGCGCGGCTGTCGAGCCGCGTATGCTGCACCACTACGGCCACATCGCTCTCGATCACGCTGGCATAGCTTTTTCCCACCGGCACCGGCTCGGGATCATCGAGGTCGTTGAACCGCAGGTGCAGCGTCCGCCGCGCCTGCACGGTCACACGATAGGGTCCGGCCGGCTCGCGATCGGTGAAGAACAAGGTCAGCGTCACCTGCGCATCCGTGTCGCCGCTGTTGAGGATACAGGCAGCCTCGTGGCTCATCAGCGCGTGATCCGCCCCGGCCATGCTGCCGTCGGGAAGATAGCCTTCCGCGATCACCCAGCGCGTCCTTCCGATCGCCTCCATCCTTGATCTCCATCGATACCAACCGGGAAGCGGAACGCGCACGCGCGCAACCCGTTACCAAACAGACAGCACGGAAACCGGAGCAATCTTTCGAGGAGGCGCATCATGGCGCAGACGGTCGGCGATTACGTGTGGGAACGCCTGCACGAATGGGGCGTGCGGCGCATTTTCGGCTATCCCGGCGATGGCATCAACGGACTGCTCGGCGGGCTCGACCGCGCCGGCGACAAATTCGATTTCGTCCAGGCGCGGCACGAGGAGATGGCCGCCTTCATGGCCTCCGCCCATGCCAAGTTCACCGGCGAGCTGGGCGTGTGCCTCGCGACTTCCGGGCCCGGCGCCTCGCATCTGCTGACCGGCCTCTATGACGCGCGGATGGATCACATGCCGGTGCTCGCGATCGTCGGTCAGCAGGCGCGCACCGCGGTCGGCGCGCATTATCAGCAGGAACTCGACATGACGTCGATGTTCAAGGACGTAGCGGGCGCCTTCACCGGCTATGCGATGGCGCCGGCGCAGGTCCGCCACCTGATCGACCGGGCGGTGCGGATCGCGCTCGGCCAGCGCCGGGTGACTGCGCTCGTCTTTCCGAACGATCTTCAGGAACTCGAGATGGAACAGCCGCCGCGCAGCCATGGCGCGGTCTTCTCGGGAGTCGGCTGGTCGGCCCCGCGCGTCGTTCCCGAACCGACGGACCTTCAGCGCGCCGCCGACGTGCTCAATTCGGGCGAGAAAGTCGCGATGCTGGTCGGCGCCGGTGCCGGCAACGCCGCCGATGCAGTGATCGCCGTGGCCGACAAGCTCGGCGCGGGCTCGGCGAAGGCGCTGCTCGGCAAGGATGTCCTTCCCGACGACCTGCCCTGGGTCACCGGCTCGATCGGACTCCTCGGCACCAAGCCGAGCTGGAATCTGATGATGGAATGCGACACGCTGCTGATGCTCGGTTCGGGTTTCCCCTATTCCGAATTCCTCCCCAAGGAGGGTCAGGCGCGCGGCGTGCAGGTGGATATCGATCCCGGCATGCTCTCGATCCGCTATCCGATGGAAGTCAATCTCACCGGCGATGTGCGCTCCACGCTCGAGGCGCTGCTGCCGCTGCTCGAGGAAAAGACCGACCGAAGCTGGCGGGAGGACATCGCCGAGTGGAACGAGGACTGGCGCAAGACTCTTCACGACCGCGCGATGGTGGATGCCAATCCGGTCAATCCGCAGCGCGTCTTCACAGAACTCAACACGCGGCTTCCCGATGACGTGATTCTCACCAGCGACAGCGGAAGCTGCGCCAACTGGTATGCGCGCGACCTGATGATGCGGCGCGGGATGCGCGGGTCGCTTTCGGGCGGGCTCGCCTCGATGGGCGCGGGCGTTCCCTATGCGATCGCGGCCAAGTTTGCCCATCCCACGCGCCCGGTGATCGCGAGCGTCGGTGATGGCGCGATGCAGATGAACAACATGGCGGAGCTGATCACCGTATCGAAATACTGGCACAAATGGGCCGATCCGCGCTTCATCGTGCTTGTCCTCAATAACGAGGATCTCAATCAGGTGACGTGGGAACAGCGCGTCATGGAGGGAAATCCGAAGTTCGAAGCCACGCAGACCATTCCCGATGTGCCCTATCACCGCTTCGCCGAGCTGATCGGACTGCGCGGAATCTATGTCGACGATCCCGCCGAGCTCGGCGACGCCTGGGACCAGGCGCTCGCCTCCGATCGGCCGGTGGTGGTCGAGGTCAAGACCGACCCCGAGGTCCCGCCTCTTCCGCCGCACATCACGCTGGAGCAGGCCAAGGCCTTCACCAGCATGTTCTTCAAGGGCGATCCCAATCAGGGGTCGGTGCTGAAGGGCAGCGCCAAGCAGGTTCTCGCCAACGTCTTCGCGAAGGACTGATCGGCGATGCTGCAGGCGGACGCAGCCACGGCGCCCGCCCGGCTGATCGCCGGTGGCGCGACGATCCTAGGGGCTTCGGTGCTCGCCGACAGTTCGATCGAGCATTACCGAGGATCGTTTCACCACCCGGCGATGGCGGTGCCCATCGTAGCCGCAGTGGCAGCGATCCGCGTGAACGCGGCCGGCGGTCGAGACCGATCATCCGTTCCCAATGAGCCGCTCCGCGATCCGGCACAGCGGCCTGAGCGTCGGCCGCGCACGCCCGCCCACGCAGCGATCGCCGCCGCCGGAGCGGCAGGCCTGGGCTTCCATGGATGGGACATCGCTCGCCGCGTCGGGCATCTGCGCTGGAGCACGCTTTTCTATGCCGCTCCGATCGGCGCTCCGGCCGCGCTGATCCTGTCCGGTGCGCTCGGCGCGGCGGCGGATGCGCTCGCCACGCGCGATCCGCGCCTGGGGCCGCTGCCCGTCGGCGGCCGTTTCGTCGGCGCGCTCGCCGTGATCGGACTTGTCGGCACCTCGGCGGAAGCGGCGCTGCTGCATTTCCGCGGCGCCTTCCACAGCCCCTGGATGTGGCTGCCCGTCACGCTGCCGCCGCTGGCGGCACTCGCCCTCGCGCGGGACACGCTTTCCGGAGTGCCGAAGGACACGAGTTGGGCACTGCTCGGTGCAACTGCGCTGCTCGGCTTTGTCGGCGCGGGCTTCCACGCGCGCGGTGTCGCGCGCAACATGGGCGGCTGGCGCAACTGGCGCCAGAATCTGCTCGTCGGCCCGCCGATCCCCGCCCCGCCCGCCTTCACCGGCCTGGCGCTCGCCGGGCTCGGCGCGCTGCTCCTGATGCGGAGGGGGCATGGCTGATCGCTTCCCCGACTATGACGTGCTCACCCAGCGCGACACGCCGAGCTGGAACGCGGCCACGCGCGAAGTGATCGACGCGCGGCTTCGGCTCGGCGAAGCCACCGGCCTGCTCACCGCCGTCCAGATCGCGACGCTGCGCGCACTTGCCGAGCGCATCGTGCCGCAGCCCGAACAGCGGGCGCCGGTCAACACGGTCGCGCTGCTGCTCGCATCGCTGACGGACGCAACCGCCGGCGAAGGCTATCGCCCGGCCGGACTGCCGCCCGCGCGCGAGGCCTGGGCGCGCGGGCTCGACGCGATCGAGGCGGAGGCCAGGCTGGTCCACGGGCGGGGCTTCGCGGCGCTGCCCCCCGAGGCGGCCGACACGCTGCTCGCCGCAATCGAGAACGGCACGGTGCGCGCTTGCGAATGGCAGCAGCTCCCGCCCCGTCTCTTCTGGTCGTGGCGGCTGCTGCCGGATCTCGTCGCGGCCTATTTTGCCCACCCCTCGGCCTGGAGCGCGATGGGCTTCGGCGGTCCCGCCAGCCCGCGCGGCTATGTCCGCCTCGCCGCCGATCGCCGCGATCCCTGGGAAGCCGCCGAGCGCGACGATGGGCGCCTCCTCCCTGCCCCCTTTCGGAACCGGCATGCGCGCTGACGCGCTGACCACGCCCCGCGCCGCCAACGGCCGTGCGCCCGACGTCTTCGAACCGGGCGGCTGGGTGCCGATGCGCGAGCATCGCGAGCAGGATGAAGTCGACTTCGCGATCGTCGGCACTGGCGCGGGCGGCGGCACGCTTGCCTGCAAGCTCGCCGAAGCCGGCTTTTCGGTCGTTGCCTTCGATGCCGGGGCCTATTGGCGCCCGCTCGAGGATTTCGCTTCCGACGAGCGGCATCAGGCAAAGCTCTACTGGACCGACGACCGCATCGTCGACGGCCCAGATCCGCTCAAGCTCGGCTCGAACAATTCGGGAAAATCCGTCGGCGGATCGACCGTTCATTTTGCGATGGTGTCGCTGCGCTTCCGTCCCGAATGGTTCAAGAGCCGGACGAAACTGGGCTATGGCGTCGACTGGCCGATCGATTGGCGCGAGATGTGGCGCTATTACGCCGAGGTCGAGGAGGCGCTGAAGATCGCCGGCCCGGTCCGTTATCCCTGGGGGCCCAAGCGGCCGCGCTATCCCTATCGCGCGCATCCGCTCAATGCCGCCGCCGAGCATCTGGCGCGCGGCGCCGAGGCGCTCGGCACCGATTGGGCGGAGACGCCGATCGCCACGCTTTCCGCGCCGCACGGCAAGGCGCACCCCTGCGTCTATCGCGGCATGTGCGTGATCGGCTGCTCGACCAACGCCAAGCAATCGGTGCTCGTCACCTGGCTGCCGCGCGCACTGGCTGCCGGTGCCGAAATCCGCGACCTGGCGATGGTCGGCCGGATCGAGATGGGGCCGAACGGCCGCGCCACGGGCGTTCACTATCACCGCGAAGGCGAATGGCGGTTCCAGCGGGCGAAGAACGTCGTCGTCGCCGGCTATGCGATCGAAACGCCGCGGCTGCTGCTCAATTCGGCGTGCAGCCGCTTTCCCGACGGCCTCGCCAACCGGTCGGGGCTCGTCGGCCGCAATCTTATGGTCCAGCTCAACCAGGCGGTTTGGGGCCAGGTCGACGAGGAGATCCGCTCGTACAAAGGGCCGCCCAGCCTCGCGATCAACGAGCATTGGAACTATGCGGACGCCGGCAAGGACTATCACGGCGGCTGGGCCTATATGAGCCAGGGTCCGCTGCCGATCAGCTGGGCGCGGTCGCTTTCGGGCGGACGCGGCCTATGGGGTCGGGCGCTGATCGACGAGATGGCGCGCAGCAACCATTCGGTCGGGCTCAAGATGGTCGGCGAAGTGCTTCCCTATGCGCACAATCGCGTCACCCTGGCCGACGAGACCGATCAATATGGGCTGCCGATCCCGCGGGTCACCTTCGCGATAGGCGACAACGAGCGCCGCATGGTCGCGCATGCGCTCGATTTCATGGAGGCAAGCCTCGAAGCGACCGGCGCGCGCGAGCGCTGGCGCGAGACCGACGATACCTGCCATCTGAACGGCACCGCGCGGATGGGCTTCGACCCCGAAACCAGCGTCGTCGATGCCGATTGCCGCAGCTGGGACGTTCCCAACCTCTGGATCTGCGACGGATCGGTCTTTCCCACCGTGGGCGGCGCCAATCCGTCGCTGACCATTCAGGCGCTCGCGTGCCGCACTGCCGATCGCATCAAGGAACTCTCGCGTCGCGGTGCGCTTTGACAGGGCAAGCAACAAGCGGAGGCACCATGCGCAGCAGCCATCCCCCCGTCGTGATGATCACCGGCGCCTCGGCCGGCGTCGGGCGCGCGGTCGTGCGCGAATTCGCGAAGGACAAGGCGCGCATCGGCCTTATCGCCCGCGGGCGCGACGGGCTCGAAGCCGCAGCGCGCGAAGTGGAAGAGGCCGGCGGCGAGGCGCTGGTCCTGCCGCTCGACGTCGTCGATGCCGACGCCGTCGAGAACGCTGCCGCGAAGCTCGAGGAGCGGTTCGGCCCGATCGACATCTGGATCAACGCCGCCTTCGCCGGCGTGCTCGCGCGCTTCCTCGACATGTCGCTCACCGATTACGAGCGCGTCACGCGAGTCACCTATCTCGGGCAAGTAAACGGCACCTATGCCGCGCTGAAGCGGATGGTGCCGCGCGACCGGGGCTCGGTAGTGCTCGTCGGCTCGGCGCTCGCCTATCGCGGCATCCCGCTGCAATCGGCCTATTGCGGCGCAAAGCACGCGATCCAGGGCTTTCACGATTCGATCCGAACCGAGCTGATCCACGATCGCAGCAACGTCTCGGTCTCGATGGTGCAACTGCCGGGCGTCAACACGCCGCAGTTCGACTGGATCAAGACGAACCTGCCGATGAAACCCCGGCCGGCGAGCCCGCCGTACCAGCCGGAAATCGCCGCCCGCGCGATCCACTTCGCCGCGCATCACAAGCGCAAGAACATCAAGCTCGGTTGGCCCACCTGGCAGGCCATCCTGGGCGACCAGATCGCTTCCCCGCTGCTGGACCGCTATCTCGCGCGCACGGGCGTCAGCGGGCAGCAGAGTGATGAACCCGTCGCGCCGGACCGGCGGAACAACCTCTATGCGCCCGTTCCCGGCGATCATGGCGCGCACGGCCGGTTCGACGCGAGTGCCCGGACGCGCAGTTCGCAGCTCTGGCTCACCACCCATCGCGGAACAGTAGCGCTGGGCGCGCTCGCCGCGATCGGCGCTGGGCTGGCAGCCGGGCTGTTCGCGCGGAGCCGCGCCGAAGGATGAGCGAGCCATCCCGCAAGCGGATCGAGGAGTATGCCCTGATCGGCGACGGCGAGACCGCCGCGCTGGTCCATCGCGACGGCTCGATCGAATGGCTGTGCATGCCGCGCTTCGACTCGGAGGCCTGTTTCGCGGCGATCCTCGGCGACGCCGAGAACGGCTGCTGGCGCATGCGCCCGGTGGGCGAAGTCACCCGCAGCAGCCGCCGCTACCTCGACGAGACGCTGATCCTCGAAACCGAGTTCGAGACCCGGGACGGCTGCATCGCCGTCATTGATTTCATGCCGATCCGCGGCCAGGCGCCGGATATCGTGCGCATCGTCGAGGGCCGCCGCGGCAGCGTGGAGGTCTGCTCCGAACTCGCCGCGCGCTTCGATTACGGCCAGCTCCACCCGCTGGTGCGCACCTGTTCCGAGGCGCAGGTCCTGGCGATCGCCGGCCCCGACGCGATCGTTCTCGATTTCGATGAACCGATCACTTTCGAGGATCGCTGGTTCACCAGCCGGTTCACCGTGAACGAAGGCGATCGGCGCGGCTTCGTGATGACCTGGTTTCCCGCGCACGAGGCGGTTCCCGAATCGGTTCACCCCGAGAAGGCGTTCGAGAATACGCGCGGCTTCTGGGAAGATTGGGTCGCGCGGTGCAAATATGACGGCCCGTATCGAGGCGAAGTCATCCGCTCGCTCGTCACGCTGAAGGCGCTGATCCACCGGCCCACCGGCGGGATCGTCGCCGCGCCCACATCCTCGCTGCCCGAATGTCCGGGCGGCTCGCGCAACTGGGATTATCGCTTCTGCTGGCTGCGCGATTCGACCTTCCTGCTCCTCTCGTTCCTCCAATCGGGCATGTCGGCCGAAGCGCACGCCTGGGTCGGCTGGCTGCGGCGCGCCGTCGCGGGCGAGCCGATCGACGTCCAGCCTTTCTACACGGTGGGCGGCGACCGGCGGATGCTCGAGTGGCAGGCGCCCTGGCTCGCCGGCTTCAACGGCGCCACGCCGGTGCGCTTCGGCAACGCCGCCGCCGACCAGTGCCAGCTCGACATCTATGGCGAAGTGATCGACACGCTGCATTCCGCCGTGCGCCACGGCATGGAACGGACCGAAGACAGCGACGCGCTCGTCCGCCTGCTCGCCGCCGATCTCGAGAGCGAATGGCAGAAGCCCGATGCCGGCATCTGGGAAAGCCGCGGCGAACCGCGCCATTTCGTCTATTCCAAGGTGATGTGCTGGACCGCGTTCGATCGCGCCGCCTGCTGGTTCGAGGAAAGCGACCCCGAGCTGTGTTCGCACTATCGCGAACTGGCCGAGCGCGTGAAGGCACAGGTGCTCGAGCACGGCTTCGATTCCGAGCGCAACAGCTTCGTCGCCGCCTATGGCGAAACCGCGCTCGACGCAGCGACGCTGCGGATCCCGCTCGTGGGCTTTCTCCCGGCGGACGATCCGCGCGTCTGCGGTACGGTCGCGGCGATCGAAAGCGCGCTCGATCGCGACGGCTTCGTCCGGCGCTACGCGCCCGACCGGATCGAGGATGGCGTCGGCGGCGGCGAAGGCGCTTTCCTGGCCGCCAGTTTCTGGCTGGTCGACGCCTATGTGCTGCAGAACCGGCTCGAAGACGCGCGGCGGCTGTTCGAGCGCCTGTGCGCCACCGCCAACGACGTCGGCCTGCTGGCCGAGGAAGTCGGCGAGGAAGGCTTGCTCGGCAACTTCCCCCAGGCGCTTTCGCACCTTTCGCTGGTCGCCGCCGCGCTCAGCCTCGACCGCGCGGGCGGCCCGGCCCAGGAACGCGGCAGCTCCTGATCCGGCGCGCTTGACACGGCCCGGAATTCCACGCATTTCCGCCGTCCACGCGGGTGTAGCTCAATGGTAGAGCAGAAGCTTCCCAAGCTTACGACGAGGGTTCGATTCCCTTCACCCGCTCCAGCGCCGCTCCCCGTCCGCGCTCCGCGCTGACGACCCGCCTCAGATGCCGCCTTCGACCGAGTCGCGACCCAGCGCGCGCAGCCCCTCCGACAATGCCCTCCCGCAGGCATCCACCACTTGCTGCGACGTCGCCCGGATGACGAAATTGGCGCCCACCCTGCCCTCGCGGAAAAAGGGGTAGCTGCCCAACGTCACGCCGGCATGGGCGGCCTCCACTGCGCGGAGCAGCTCGGCGATCTCGCTTTCCGCCACCCAGCAGCCGATCGTCCGCGCCACCAGCGGCGCGCCGCCTTCCAGCGTGCCGGTGAGCGCGTCGAGCATCCCCGCGGCGATGTGCGGCACGCCCGCCAGTACCAGGATGTTGCCGATGCGGATGCCGGGCGCGCCCGACATGCGGTTGGGGATCAGTTCGGCGCCCTGCGGCACGCGCGCCATGCGCAGCCGCGCGTCGGTCAACCCACCGCGCTCGGCATAGTGGCGCTCGAGCACCGCCCGCGCCTCGGGATGGACGACCACCGGAACGCCGAGTGCCGCCGCGATCGCATCGACGGTGATGTCGTCGTGCGTGGGCCCGATTCCCCCGGTGGTGAAGCAATAATCATAGCGGGCGCGCAGCGTGTTCACTGCCTCGACGATCGCGTCCTCGACGTCCGCCACAATCCGCACTTCGCGCAGCCGGATTCCTTGTGCGTTCAGCCACGAGGCGAGCTGCGCGACGTTGCGGTCCTGCGTGCGGCCCGAAAGGATTTCGTCGCCGATCACGGCGAGCCCGGCCGTCCAGATGCGTTCTGACATGCTCTGTCGCATAGCCGACGCCGGCGCCCTCGCAAAGCTGCTCGGGCCGGCCTATATCGCGGCCATGACCGAATATGTGAGTGCCTCCGCCGATACGCCGCTCCACCGCACCGGCGCCATCAAGCTCCACGATGCGGAGGGGTTCGAAGGAATGCGCCGCGCCGGGCGACTGGCCGCCGAGATTCTCGATGCCGTCGTGCCGCATGTGGTGCCTGGCGCCACCACGGGCGCGATCGACGACATGATCCGCGAGCAGATGCTGGCCGCCGGCGCGGTTCCGGCAACGCTCGGCTATCGCGGCTACACGCATTCGAGCTGCATCTCGATCAATCATGTCGTCTGCCACGGAATCCCCGGCGAGCGCACCTTCAAGGATGGCGACATCGTCAACATCGACGTGACGCCCCTGCTCGACGGCTGGCACGGCGACACCAGCCGCATGTTCCTGGTGGGCGACGTGCCGCTGAAGGCGCGGCGGCTGGTCGACGTCACTTATGAATGCCTGATGCTCGGCATCGAGCAGGCGCGGCCGGGCAATTACCTGGGCGACATCAGCCACGCGATCCAGACGCATGCCGAGCGGCACCGCTACGGCGTGGTCCGCGATTTCTGCGGCCATGGCCTCGGGCGGATGTTCCACGACGCGCCGGAAGTGGTCCATGTCGGCCGCCCCGGCACCGGGCCGGAGCTGCGTCCCGGCATGTTCTTCACCATCGAACCAATGATCAACATCGGCCGCCCCGACGTGAAGCTGCTCGACGACGGCTGGACGGCAGTGACGCGCGACCGGTCGCTTTCGGCACAGTTCGAACATTCGATCGGGATCACCGAGGACGGGTGCGAGATCTTCACGACCAGTCCGAAGGGCTTCGATCGCCCGCCCTATGGCTGACGGCGGTCCGGATCCTCGGGCGCCGATGTCCAGCGCCGCAGCGTTTCCTCGGCCTCGCTGGCGGTGAAATCGCCCGCCGGGCTGCGAATCCAATATTCCTCGCGCTGGGGCAGCGGAATCGCGCGCATCCCATACGCCATGACGATCAGCGGGCCGCGCGCGACCGTCTCCACCCCTTCGGGCGCGGCAGTGCCGCAACGCCGCCGCACCAGCGCGGCGGGCATGTTGATGTCGGTCCGCATCGGCGCACTCTCAGTTCCATGTTCCTGCATCAACGTGAAGGAACACGGGCGGTTCCTGCTGTTACTGTAGAGGCTGCGACGGGCGCTGCTCCCCTTTCGGGCACCCCTCGTATATATGCCTATTCGCTAGGCACTTGTTGCGGGTTCCGGCCCGTGCGAGCCAAGGATCGCCGCCACGCCGCCGCTGGCACATTTGTTGCCAAGGCGTGTGTGTTGCTAAGGCGTGTGGCGCCAACGGCGTGCGAAGGATCTCGACGTCCGAATGCGGGGGAATGCGTGAGAAAGATCGAAGCGATCATCAAGCCCTTCAAGCTCGATGAAGTGAAGGAGGCGCTGCACGAAGTGGGCGTTTCCGGGATTACCGTGACCGAGGCGAAGGGCTTCGGAAGGCAGAAGGGCCACACCGAGCTCTATCGCGGCGCCGAATATGTCGTCGATTTCCTCCCCAAGGTGAAGCTCGAGGTGGTGGTCGAGGACGGTCTTGCCGAGCGCGTGGTCGAGGCGATCGCCACTGCCGCGCAGACCGGCCGGATCGGCGACGGCAAGATCTTCGTCATGCCGGTGGAGACGGCGCTGCGCATCCGCACCGGCGAGCGCAACGAAAGCGCGATCTGACGTGGCGTACGCGGCCGTCGGCCGGTTTCGGGCGCGGCGGCCGACGGCATGCAGGCGCCGATCCCGGCGCGCGCCAACGACGGTTTGACGCAGCGCAGCAATTCCGGGATGCTCGGAGACGCTGCATAACTATGTTGCCCGATTCGCAGGGTGACACGCATGATCTGGAAAGGGACTGATTAGATGGCGAACGATGCGGGCACGATCCTGAAGATGATCAAGGAGCAGGAGATCGAATGGGTCGACCTGCGTTTCACCGATCCCAAGGGCAAGTGGCAGCACCTCTCGATGGTCGCGGGCGTGATCGACGAGGACGCGCTCACCGACGGGCTGATGTTCGACGGCTCCTCGATCGCCGGCTGGAAGGCGATCAACGAGAGCGACATGATCCTCAAGCCGGATCTCGAGGCCGCCTATGTCGATCCCTTCTCGGCCACGCCGATGCTGATCCTGTTCTGCGACATCGTCGAGCCGTCGACCGGCGAATGGTATGCCCGCGATCCGCGCACCACCGCCAAGCGTGCCGAGGCCTATCTGAAGTCCACCGGACTGGGCGACACCGTCTATGTCGGCCCCGAAGCCGAATTCTTCATGTTCGACGACGTGCGGTTCGAAAACAGCTACGCGACGAGCTATTACGCGATCGACGACATCGAGCTGCCCGGCAACTCGGGCAAGGAATATGAGGCGGGCAACCTCGGTCACCGTCCGCGTGCCAAGGGCGGCTATTTCCCCGTCGCCCCGGTCGACAGCGCCACCGACATTCGTGCCGAGATGGTCTCGACGATGATCGAGATGGGCCTGCCCTGCGACAAGCACCACCACGAAGTCGCCGCCGCGCAGCACGAACTCGGCCTCACCTTCGGCACGCTGGTGCAGACCGCCGACCGGATGCAGATCTACAAATATGTCGTGCATCAGGTCGCCCATGCCTATGGCAAGACCGCGACCTTCATGCCCAAGCCGATCAAGGAAGATAACGGCTCGGGCATGCACACCCACATGTCGATCTGGAACGAAGGCAATCCGCTGTTCGCCGGCAACGGCTATGCCGGGCTTTCGGACATGTGCCTCTATTTCATCGGCGGCGTCATCAAGCACGCCAAGGCGCTCAACGCCTTCACCAACCCGTCGACCAACAGCTACAAGCGGCTGGTCCCGGGCTATGAGGCACCGGTGCTGCTCGCCTATTCGAGCCGCAACCGCTCGGCGTCGTGCCGCATTCCCTATGGCGCGGGCAGCAAGGCCAAGCGCGTCGAATTCCGCTTCCCCGACGCGCTGGCGAACCCCTATCTCGCCTATGCCGCGCTGCTGATGGCGGGGCTCGACGGCATCCAGAACCGCATCCATCCGGGCGATCCGATGGACAAGAACCTCTATGATCTGCCGCCCGCCGAACTGGCCGACGTGCCGACCGTGTGCGGTTCGCTCCGCGAGGCGCTCGACAGCCTCGAAGCGGATATGGAGTTCCTGCTCAAGGGCGACGTGTTCACCCGCGATCAGGTCGAAGCCTATATCGAGCTGAAGCGCGACGAAGTGGCGCTCTGGGAAATGACCCCGAGCCCGGTCGAGTACGACCTCTACTACAGCGCATAAGCGCATCCCCGTCGCAACGGGACGGCAGGGCGCCCGGGCAGCAATGTCCGGGCGCTTCGCGTGGGGCCCGTCAGTCCTGCTCGGGCTCGGCCATTCCGCGGTGCTGCTTCGCCAGCACCCGATCGGGCACGACATGCGCCAGCGCGGCCTGGAGTTTGTTCTGGAATCGAGACGACGTGCGCCTTGCCGTCGGTGACGACCGCAAGCGTGCCCGCCATGTCAGACCTCCATTCCGGGCTTGAGCACCACCTTGGTGAACTCGTTCTGCTTCGTCCGGAAATTGCGATAGCCGTCCGCCGCCTGCTCGAGCGGCAGCCGGTGCGAGATCAGGAAGGTCGTATCGACCTCGCCCTCGCGGATCATGTCGAGCAGCTTGGCGGTGTATTTCTGTACATGGGTCTGACCGGTCTTCACCGTCAGTCCCTTTTCCATCAGCGCGCCGATCGGGAATTTGTCGGTCATCCCGCCATAGACGCCGGGGATCGAGACGGTGCCGCCCTTGCGGCAGGCGAGGATCGCCTGCTTGAGCGCCGAAGCGCGATCGGCGCCCATGCCCACCTTCTGCTTGGCGATGTCGATCATATTGTCGACGGCGAAGCCGTGCGCTTCCAGCCCGACCGCGTCGATCACCGCATCGGGGCCGATCCCGCCGGTCATCTCCATCAGCGCCTCGCGCACGTCGCTCTCGTGGAAGTTGATCGTCTCGGCCCCCATCTGCCGGGCAAGCGCCAGCCGGTGCGGATAATGGTCGATCGAGATCACCCGCGCACCCATGATCCGGGCGCTCTGGGCGGCGAACAGGCCGACCGGGCCGCAGCCCCAGATGGCGACCACATCGCCTTCCTTGATCCCGCAATTCTCCGCCGCCATCCAGCCGGTCGGCAGAATGTCGGAGAGGAACAGCACCTTGTCGTCGTCGAGCCCGTCGTCGTCGATCACGATCGGGCCGACGTCGCTGAACGGCACGCGGACATATTCCGCCTGCCCGCCGGGATAGCCGCCGGTCAGGTGCGAATAGCCGAACAGCCCGCTCATCGGCGTGCCGTACAGCGTTTCCGACATCTCGCGCTTGTCGACCGGGTTGCTGTTGTCGCACGCGCTATATTGCTGCTGGTCGCAGAAATAGCAGCTGCCGCACGAGATGGTGAACGGCACCACCACGCGCTGGCCCTTCTTCAGCGTCGATTGCGGGCCGGTCTCCACCACTTCGCCCATGAATTCATGACCCAGAATGTCTCCCTTCATCACCGCCGGAATCGCGCCGTCATAGAGGTGCAGGTCCGACCCGCAGATCGCGGTGCTGGTGACCTTCAGGATCGCGTCGCGCGGATTGACGATTTCGGGGTCGGGGTGCGTGTCGACACGCACGTCGTGGGTGCCGTGAAAGGTAAGTGCGCGCATCAGGCGGCCTCCTCGAGTCGATTGGCGGGGGTGGCGATCTCGCCGGTTTCCATCAGCATCTTGAAGCGCCGCAGGTCACGGCGCGCCTGGATGGCCGGCTCGCGCTGGAACAGCTTGGCAAGCGAGCGTCCGGCGTTGCCGAACGGCGGGCGATACTCGATCTCGGCGGTCACATAAGTGCCGCGGTTGCCGGAGGCGTCGCGGAAGCTGATCCGGCCATTGGTCTCGATCTCCGAATCCTCGGTCGAGCGCCAGGCGATGAGCTCGCCTTCGATTTCCTGCGCGATTTCGCTCACCACGGTGACCGTCCGCCCGGCCGGAGCCTTGATCGTCCAGCGCCAGCGGTTGCCGTCGAGCTTCTCGACCGCATCGATATTCTCCATGAAGCTCGGCAGGTTGGTGAAGTCGCGCCAGAAGGTGTAGAGTTCGCGCCGCGAGGGCTTGGCGATCGCCACTGTCTTGCCGACGATCGCGGGCGCGCCGCCGGTGCGGTGCCGTCCGCTATAGCCGGGTGCATCGTCTTCCCCCGATCGCGGGCCGCTCGAACGTGTGGCGAGAAGCGCGACGCCTGCGACGCCGAGCACGCCGAGCCCGGCAGCTACACGCTGCACGGTCGCCTTTCTGGTCGTTTCGGACATCAAACCATTCTCCTGATTGGGGTTTCCGCTTGGAGCGCGTGTTGAAGGGCTAACGATCACCGGTCCTGCAGGTTGCGTTCGCTCCGGGCGCAGGCGGAACGGAGCGCATGCTCCGCGCGTCTCCCGACAATGACCAGACACGGAGGATTCCAATGGCGCTGACCGCGATCGCCTTGAACTGCACCCTGAAATCCGATCCCGCGCAGGATTCGTCGACCGACCGGATGATCGGCGTGCTGCGCGATTCGCTCGCGAAGCACGATGTGACGCTCAGCGAGACGATCCGGGTCGCGGCGCACGACATCAAACCCGGAGTCACTTCGGACGAAGGGCCGGGCGACGCCTGGCCCGCGCTGCGCACGAAGATCCTCGCGCATGACATTCTGATCTTCGGCGGTCCGATCTGGCTTGGTCAGATCGGCAGCGTGGCAAAACGCGTGCTCGAGCGGATGGACGCGTTCCTGTCCGAAACCGACGACAAGAGCCGCATGCCCGCGTTCGGCAAGGTCGCGCTGGCGGCGATCGTCGGCAACGAGGATGGCGCCCATTGCTCGGCGCAACAGCTCTTCCAGGCGCTCAACGACGTCGGCTGGACGATTCCCGCCAACGCCGCCTGCTACTGGGTCGGCGAGGCGATGGGATCGACCGATTTCAAGGATCTCGAGCACGTGCCCAATAAGGTTCAGCAGACCGCCGACATGGCCGCGAGCAACGCCGCCCATCTCGCGAAGCTGCTGAATCAGGCACAATATCCCGGGGTGAGCGGCTGAACGCGCCGATCGCGCGCCCTCCCGCATCGCCTCGCGGGGCGGCAGTGCACGAACCATATCGGTTTTTCCGCTGTCCTACACGGTGCCGATCTGCCACACCGGCGCGGTCATGCGCCGCAAATCCCGTCTGCCGATCCGCTCGTCTCGCGCGTGTTCGCCTGCGCGCGCACGCACGTGTGCGCGGGGGCGCCCGCGCGCGTTGAGGTGCGACCTTAGTGTGACCTTCGACGGAAATGCGTGGGTTTGGCCCGCGAAGCGCTCAGGGCAACAGCAGCGTCGATCCATGCGTCTCGCCCGCTTCGATCGCGCGATGCGCCTCGGCGACTTGCGACAGGCGAAAGCGTTGGCCGATTTCGGGGGTGAGCACCCCCTGCCCCAGCAGGTCGAACACGCGCGCAACACCTGCCGTCCGCTCCTCGGCCGTCGCATAATAGTCGAACAGCTTCGGGCGCGTGACGAACAGCGAACCATGCTGGTTGAGCGCCGCCAGCTTCACGCCTTCGACCGGGCCGCTGGCGTTGCCGAAGCTCACCACCAGCCCGCGCCGCGCGGTCGATCCGAGCGAGGCCTGCCAGGTCGCGGCGCCCACGCCGTCGAGCACTACCGGCACGCCCGCGCCGCCGGTGATCTCGCGCACCCGCGCCGCCACGTCCTCCTCGTGATAGAGGATCATGTGATCCGCGCCATGCGCGCGCGCGCGTTCGGCCTTCTCGGCCGAGCCGGCGGTGCCGATCACCGTCGCGCCGAGATGCTTGAGCCATTGCACCAGGAGCGTGCCGACACCGCCCGCCGCGGCGTGCACCAGCACCGTCCAGCCCGGCTGCACCTTCGCGCAGCGCTCGATCAGGAACTCCGCCGTGCATCCCTTGAGCAGCGCCGCCGCCGCGACTTCCTCGGAAATCGCACCCGGCAGCTTGAACAGGCTGTCCGCCGCCACGTTGCGCTCGGTGGCATAGGCGCCGATCGCCGGACCAAAGGCCGTCACGCGGTCACCCGGCACGAAGCCCTCGACACCGGCTCCCACGGCGATCACTTCGCCCGCCGCCTCGACGCCGAGCCCGCTCGGCAGCGCGATCGGATAGAGCCCGCTGCGATGATAGGTGTCGATGAAATTCAGCCCCGCGGCGGCGGTGCGCATCCGCACTTCGCCCGGGCCGGGATCGGGCAGGTCCACCGCCACCCACTCGATTACTTCGGGTCCGCCCGTCCGCTCGATCCGTGCCGCATGTGCCATCGCCGGTCTCCTTCCTCGCGCCGATGTGGCGCTGCGATCGGTGGTTGCAAGCGGCGTGCGCGCCCGCCATCTAGCCCATACTCGAAATACGAAAGAGCAGAGGGCGAGGCATGCGCAGCTATCTGAAGCACTATATCGACGGCGCCTGGGTGGAGAGCGACGGCGGCATCCGTCACGAAGTGATCAACCCCGCGACCGAGGAAGCGGTCACCGAGATCACGCTCGGCAGCAACGCCGATGTCGACAAGGCGGTCGCGGCGGCGAAGGCGGCGTTCGAGACTTTTTCGCAGACTTCGGTCGACGAGCGCGTCGCGCTGATCGAGCGGATCATCACCGAATATCAGAAGCGCTCGGACGATCTCGCCCAGGCGATCGCGCTCGAGATGGGCTGTCCGATCTCGATGGCCAAGATGGCACAGGTCGATGCGCGGATCGGCCATTGGAACGCCGCGATCAAGGCGCTCAAGGAATTCGAATTCGAGGAGCGGATCGGCAATTCCGCCGTGGTCCACGAACCGATCGGCGTCGTCGCGCTGATCACGCCGTGGAACTGGCCGCTCAACCAGATCATCTCGAAGGTCGCGCCCGCGCTCGCGGCGGGCTGCACCATGGTGCTCAAGCCCTCGGAGGAAGCGCCGAGCTGCGCCGCGATTCTCGCCGAGGTGTTCGATGCGGCAGGCGTTCCCAAGGGCGTGTTCAATCTCGTCCAGGGCGACGGCCCCGGCGTCGGCACTGCGCTGTCGAAGCACAGGGACGTCGACATGGTGAGTTTCACCGGTTCGACTCGCGCCGGCATCATGGTGGCCAAGAACGCCGCCGACACGGTGAAGCGCGTGCATCAGGAGCTTGGCGGCAAGTCGCCCTCGCTGGTGCTCGAAGGCGCCGACATGGAAAAGGCCGTCAAGGGAACGCTGATGAGCGTGCTGGTGAACTCGGGCCAGAGCTGCATCGCCCCCACTCGCCTGCTCGTGCCCGCCGATCGGCAGGACGAGGCAGTCGCGATCGCCACTGCGATCATGAAGGGCACGCAAGTCGGCGATCCGATGGAGGAAGGTCGCCACATCGGGCCGCTGGTGAACCGGGCGCAATTCGACAAGGTCCAGGACCTCATCAAGAAGGGCATGGAGGAAGGCGCCAAGCTCGAAGTCGGCGGCCCCGGCCGACCGGCGGGCGTAGAAAGCGGCTATTATGTCAGCCCGACGCTGTTCAGCCACGTCACCAACGACATGACGATCGCGCGCGAGGAGATCTTCGGTCCGGTCGTGACGATCATCCCCTACAAGGACGAGGCCGAAGGCGTGCGGATCGCCAATGATACCGACTATGGCCTCTCGGCGGTCGTCCACGGCCCGGCCGAAGCGACGAAGCGAGTCGCTCCCAAGCTGCGCGCCGGCATGGTCTATGTGAACGGTGGCCAGCCCGATCCGAACCTGCCCTTCGGCGGATACAAGCAATCGGGCAACGGCCGCGAGCACGGCAAGTTCGGCCTTGCCGAGTTCATGGAAGTGAAGTCGGTGCTCAACGCCTACGCCGAAGCCTGAGCACGGTGGGCGCGGCTCCGGCCGCGCCCCCTCCCCTCGGGCTCAGTCGAACAGATCGTCGAGGAACGAGCGCTTGCGCTTCTTGTAATAGCGCGGGTCGTGGCCCCGGCTGCTCTCGTGGCGATAGTCGCCGCCGCCCCACGGGTTTGCCGAGGCGGGCGAACGCGGTGGCTCGGACGGGCGCGGCGGCTGCGGCATCTGCTGGGGCGCCATCTCCGCGGCACTGCGCTCGATGATCTTGTCGAGCTCGCCGCGATCGAGCCAGACGCCGCGGCACGTCGGGCAATAGTCGATCTCGATGCCTTGGCGTTCGCTCATCGCCAGCCCGGTCTTGCAGACGGGGCATGGCATGGCCGCAACGGCTTCGGGGCTTCGCATTCGTCTCTCCTGTGCTTTTCGAGTGGTAGCTAGGCACGCGACCGCGGCCCCGCAATCACAGCGCGGGCCAGAACCACAGGATCAGCGGCGTTCCGGCGAGAAGCACCAGCACCGAAAGCGGAGCGCCCAACCGGGCATAGTCGCTGAAGCGATAGCCTCCCGGCCCCATCACCAGCGTGTTGCACTGGTGGCCGATCGGAGTGAGGAAGTCGCATCCGGCGCCCACCGCGGTCGCCATCAGGAACGGCTCGGGGCGGTAGCCCAGCCCGCTCGCGAAAGTGGCGGCGATCGGCGCCATCACCAGCACGGTGGCGGCATTGTTGAGGAACGGCGTCACTGCCATCGCCGCCCCCATGATCAGCATCACCGCGCCCCAGGGCGGCAGCACCGACGCCAGCGCCGAAAGCTGGTCGCCGATCAGCACGGTGGCGCCGGTGGTCCGCAGCGAATCGGATACCGGGATCAGCGCGCCGAGCATGATCAGGATCGGCCATTCGATGTGGCTGTAGGCCTCGCGGACCGGCAGGGCGCCGGTGATGACGACGAGCCCCGCCGCAGCGAAGAAGGCGACCGCCACCGGCACCAGCCCGGCCGCCGTCGCCGCCATCGCCGCCGCCAGGATGACGATCGGCAGCAGGCCGCGGCGGGCGCTGGTCCCCAGCCGAAGCGCGCGCTCCGCCAGCGGCAGGCAGCCCAGGTCGCGCAGCCGCTCGGGCAGCAGTTCGAGCGGCCCCTGCAGCACGATCACGTCGCCGGCCGAGAGCTGGATGTTGCCCAGCCGGCGCACCAGCCGCTCGCCCTGCCGCGAGACCGCGATCAGGTTCACGCCGAACACGTCGCGCAATTGCATGCGGCTGGCGGTGCGATCGACCAGCGGGCTGTCGGTGCCGATCACTGCCTCGATCACGCCGATGTCGGCGGTGTCGCCGCCCGCCAGAGTCTCGCGACCCTCGAGCTCGAGCCGGTCGCCTGCGATCACCCGTTCCAGGCTGTCCGGCGATCCGCCGAGGATCAGGATGTCTTCGCGGTGGAGGACGGTGTCGGGGAACGGCGCGCTGCGCACCCCGCCGCGGATCAGGTTGGTGATGGTGATCTCGTGATCGTGGCGCTCGATGAACTCGGCAACCGTCTCGTCGATCGCCGGCGACTTGGGGCCGATCCGCGCCTCGGTAACATAATCCTGGATATCGAGCGCCTCGCCCAGCGTCGGCGCCGCACGCCGGTCGCCCGGCAGCAGGCGATAGCCGAACCGCAGGAACACGAGCCCCATGATGGTAAGTCCCAGCCCGACCGGCAGATAGTCGAACATCCCGAACGGCTCGCCCGTCATTTCCTCGCGAACGCTGGAAACGATGATGTTGGGCGAAGTGCCGATCAGCGTCATCAGCCCGCCCAGCAGCGATGCGAACGACATCGGCATCAGGAACACCGATGGCGAGGTGTTCGATTTCTTCGCCATCTGGAACGCGACCGGGATCAGCATCGCGACCGCGCCGATGTTCTTTACCAGCGCCGAGGCGAAGCCCACACTGCCGGTCAGCACCATCAGCTGGGTGCTCACCTTGGTGGTGCGCCGCTGGATCAACAGCATCAGCCGCTCGATCGCGCCCGATCGCTGGACCGCGCCCGAAAGCACCAGCGCCGATCCGACGATGATCACGATGTCGTCCGAAAAGCCGCGAAACGCCTCCTCCGGCGAGACGACTCCCACGGCAAGCGCCGCCAACAGCGCCATCACCGCAACCAGATCGTAGCGAAACCGCCCCCAGACGAACAAACCCATCATGGCCGTCAGCACCGCGACCGAGAGCATCTGGGGAAGCGTCATTCGGCCTCGGTGTGCATGGAGGAAGGCTCTTGAACTCGCGAAGCGGCTTCAAGGTCCGCAACCGCTTCGCGCAGTGCGTCGCCGTCACGTCCGCCGGGCGCGGGAGACCAGCTAGCGGGAAAGCGGCGGCGCGATCAAGCGCTACGCCGCGGGTGCGCCGTCAGTGAATCGCGCCCACCGGCCGCTCGCTCGCCAGCAGCACGATCAGCCGCTCGATCTGGCGCCAGCGGCAGAAGTGAATGTGGTTGCCGAGATCGCGGCTGCGGTCGGCCCGCGCCGCTGCCTGGAAACCCGCATCGTCGCCATACAGGCGGATGAGTTCGGCAGCGTCCGAAACCTCGGCGCGGTCGGCGAGATAAGGCAACTGCTCCATCTGTACTCCACATACTGGCCGCAACGGCGCCGCCTTCTACTCAAGCTCCGTGCCAATCGAATTGGATCGGCAGGACACGCCGCATCCGAAGGTTAATGCCGTCGGCTACCCGGGAGCCCGCCCGTGCCACCTATCCCGAAGCGGGACAGTGGCGTCCCAGCGCAGGACATGGCAAAGGCGCCCCATGACAGTCGAACCCAAGCGCAATCCCAAGGCCGGCGGATCGCTGATTGCGCTCTCCACCCTTGCTGGCGCCGCGATCGGATTCTGGCAAGGCGAGCCCTCGCTCGGCGTAGTGCTGGGCGCGATCTTTGGTGTCGCCTTGGCGGCAATCGTGTGGCTGGTGGACAAGCGCCGGGCCGGCTGATGGCCGCTTAGACCAGCGCCCGGCTGAGCCACACCACCCGGCCGACGACGTCCACTTCGGCAGCCGGGTGGAGGCGCGGCGGCGGCGCTTCCGGATTGTCGCTGGCAATCTCGATCGTATCTCCCAGCAACCGCAGCCGCTTCACCTGAACGCCAGCCGGGCCGCGGAGCACGAACAGCGCAGCGCGCGATCCAGGCCACCGCCGATCGCCGTCGATCAGGATCGCATCGCCATCCGCTAGCGTCGGTTCCATCGAGCTTCCTTCCACTCGAATCATCGAGGCTGCCGCAGAGCGCACGCCCAAGCGGCGCAGCAGTGCAGGATCGAGTGCCATTTGCCGCACGGCGCCATCTTCGGCGATGCGCCCCGGTCCGGCCGAGGCGCCGATGTCGAGCCGCGGCACGGGCACCAGCTCGGCTGCATCCGGCCCGCCGAGCACGGCGCCGGCGACGCCGAAATAGCGCGCCAGCAGAGTGCGATCGCGCTCGTCGAGCCGCCGTGGCGATCCGCGCTTCACGAATTGCTGTAAATAGGCCGCGTTGCGGCCGAGCATGCGCGACAATGCCGCATAGCTCTCGCCACGCTCGGCGATCAGCGCCTCCAGGGCGGCCCGCGCAGCTGTTTCATCCATCACGATTTCATAGTCGTAGGAAATTTCCTAGACAAGTAGGATTTCACGGAACAGACAATGAACATTCACAGCGACTCGGGAGGAATCGGCAGATGTCTGTGCTGCCCAAGGTTGAGCGTTTCCTGCGGACCAGGGAGATGTCTGCGACGAAGTTCGGAAGGCTCGCGGTCCGCGACCCACGGCTGGTGCGTGACCTGCGAAACGGACGCGAACCGCGAGCCGCGATGGTGGCGCGGATCGAAGCGTTTATCGCGCTCCATGGAGATGCGCGATGAGCCGCGGTCCGGACGCAGCAACACTGCTCGAGCGGGCGCTGCTGGCCAGCGCGGTGACGGCGAACTGCCCCGTGCGGGTGTGCGAATCCGACTGGACCCGCTGGGCGAGCGCGACGTTCACGGGCGCGCGTCACATGCTCAAACTGGCGGCGACGCCCGGGGATGCGCTCTCTCGATGGCTTGCCGCTCTTCCGGAGGCGGAGTTCGCCTTGCGCGGCCACCTCCTCGCCGACCTCACGATCGACCGGTTGGTGCGAAACGATGAGGAAGCGTTCGTGTTTCTCGAAGTGCTGACGGTGGAGGAGCGTTAGCGCCTCACGCGCGGCGCGCGAGGTTGCGCAAGGTGACGAGCGCTTCCTGCAAGCCATGCTCGGGATCGCGCTGCGGCTGCTCGACGCCGCTGGCGAGGCCCCGGCGGACCACTCCCTTCTCGAGCCGATCGAGCAAGGCGTGCACCGTCGCTTCGGTTTCGGGGCGCGTGATCGGCGCTTCCTGCGATATGGGCGCCGGTGCTGGCGGCGGCGGCGCGACGTTGCGCACGGGAGGAGTGAGCTCGAACGTCTCGAAACGCTCGCTCGGCGTAAAGACGGGCGGACGCGGCGGCAATGCCGAGCGCTTCAACGGCAACACGGACGAGGGCGCCGGCATCGGCGATTCGCGAATGGCGCCGGGGTCGAAGGCGGAAAGCGGCTGGTTCAGATCCTGCGGCAACTCCGCCTCGGCAGGAGTCGGCGGCGTCTGCTCCGGATCGTCGGCAACAGCGGCGTCGGGGAGCGGTTCGCTCAATACCAGCTCGGTTTCGAAGACTTCCTCCGCCTCGCCGTCCGTCAGTGGCTCGTCGCCGCGGCGCAGGCGCGCATGCACCTCAAGAAACGGCGGGCCGAGATCGCGGGTTGCGCGCAGCGGCGGCCGCGGCGGCGCGTCCGGATGCGCATCGGCGCGACGGACGACGGGTGCCGCGTCGTTGCGCTCGACCCGCTTGCCGATGACAATCGCCCGCCCCCCCAGCAACAGGAACAGCGCGAACCAGGTGACGAGCGCCACCAGAATCCCGGCGCCAGCAGCGACCAGAAGGCGCGCCGTCATCCCGAGCGGCGGTTCGGCGGCAGCAACGATCGCTGCGATCCCGCTGTCGATCACCGTGCTCTCCAGCACCGGAGTCGGCATCAGCGCGAATCCCGCCGCCGAGGCGAGGCCGAGGAAGGCAGCTGCAAGTGGGGCGATCGGGATGTTCATGCCTGGACCGGGGAGGGGCGCGACCTTGTGGATGCTCTCGCTCCTCCTTGTGCGATGATTTGGTAAACAGAATCATACCGGGCGACATTTCGCGCCCAGTCGCGCTCGGCCTCGACAAACGCCCGCGCTCGCGCCCGGCGCGCCTCCCACTCGGCGCGATCGTTGAACAATGCGGCCACGGAGTCGGCCAGCGCGTGCGGATCGTCCGGCGCGAACAACGTTCCGGTCTCTCCGTCGCCGATCAACTCACGATGCCCGCCCACGTTGGAAGCCGCCACCAGCCGCCCCTGCGCCATCGCCTCGAGCGGCTTGAGCGGCGTGACCAGCTCCGTCAGCCGCATCGCCTTGCGCGGATAGACCAGCACGTCGATCAGGCTGTAGTAGCGCTCGACCGCATCGTGCGGCACCCGGCCGGCGAAGCGGATATGATCGGCCACGGGCGAGGCCGCGGCCTGCGCTCGCAGCGCGTCCTCGGCGGGGCCGCCGCCGACGAGCAGCAGCTGCATGCGCGGACGCTTCGCCACCAGCGCGGGCATCGCCGCGATCAGCACGTCGAGTCCCTCATAATCATAGAAGCTGCCGATGAAGCCGATCGTCTCTTCGCCGAGCCCGATTTCCGCGGCCAGTGCCGCATCCCGCGGCGCGGGGGCACCGAACAGAGTCATGTCCACGCCGTTGGGCGACACGAGGATCTTCTCGTCCGGAATGCCGCGCGCGATCAGGTCGCGGCGCAGACCGTCGCAGATCACGGCGACCGCGTCCGCCTGGCGCACGGCCCAGCTCTCGAGCGCTCGCGTGACTCGATAGCGCGGCGAGCCTTCCCGGCCGGTGCCGTTCCCCACCGCCGCATCTTCCCAGAAGGCACGGATTTCGTAGAGCAGCGGCAGCTTCAGCGAACGCCGCGCCTGCAAAGCAGCCAATGCGTCCAGCACTGGCGAATGGGCGTGGAGCACATCCGGCCGCCACGCCTCGGCCACCTCCTTGATCCGGCCGGCAAAGCGGCTCACTTCGCGCCACTCGCGAAGCGGCGTCGGCGCCGGCGCAATCGCGGACGTTCGGAAAAAGTGAAGGCCATCGACGACTTCGTGTTCCGCCTCGGCCGCTCCGTGGCGGGGGCCGGTCACGGCCGCCACTTCGATCCCGCGCGCTGCCTGCGCCTTCAGGATCGCGCGCGTGCGAAACGCATAGCCGCTGTGGAGCGGCAGGCCGTGGTCCAGAACGTGGAGGATGCGCATGCGGCTTCCCTGCCACGGCATCGCTTAACGACGCGTCAACCGCAGCGGGTTAGAGCCGGTTGCGACGCACTGCGCCAATGAAAGGCCCCGGCCCATGATCGACAATTTCGCGCTTGGGCTCACCCATGGCTTGATGCTGCTAGCGGCATGGCAACTGCTGCGGCGGCCGGATCTCGATCACGAGCCTTCCCCTCGCGACGAGGAAGAAGCCGCCCGCGCCCGCAAGGGGCGCTTCGGTGCGTGACTTCGCCTTCATCGGCTTCCTCGCGGCGTTGTTCGCCATGGGGTTCCGCAAGCCCTTTCTGTTCGTGCTTGCCTATGTCTACATCGACGTGGTCTCGCCGCAGCGGCTGAGCTACCTGCTGCTCAACTCGCTTCCGATCTCGCTGATCGCGGTCGGGCTGGCCGTGGTCGGGTGGCTGGCGATCGACGACAAGCGCGACGTGCGAGTCGCGCCGCGCCAGATTCTCCTCCTGCTGCTGCTCGTCTATTGCTGGTACACTACCGGAAACGCCGATTTCCCGATCGAAGCGCAGTATAAATGGGAATGGGTGTGGAAGGCGCTCGCATTCGCGATCTTCCTGCCGCTCACGCTGCGCACGAAGCTGCGGATCGAGGCGCTGCTGCTCTTCATGGTCCTGTCGGCCGCGTCGATCATCATCGTCGGCGGTATCAAGACCGCGGCGGGCGGCGGCGGTTATGGCGAATTGCACCTGATGGTGAACAATAACAGCGGCCTCTACGAAAGCAGCACCATCGCCACCGTCGCGATCTGCATCGTTCCGCTGATCCTCTGGTTCGCCCGCTTCGGCACGGTCTTTCCGCCGGACTGGCGCGTGAAGACCTTCGCCTATGCGCTCGTATTCGCCTGCCTACTGATCCCGGTGGGCACGTCGGCCCGAACGGGATTGGTGTGCATCGGCGTCCTCGCGATCCTGATGCTGCGGGATGCCAAGCGGCGGCTGCTCTACCTGATCGGCATCGGAATGCTGGGCCTCGCAGCGATCCCCCTGCTTCCGTCGAGCTTCACCGAGCGAATGGGGACGATCAAGGAGTATCGCGCCGACGCGTCCGCTTCCACGCGGCTGGCGGTCTGGCAGTGGACGATCGACTATGTGAAGCTCCACCCGATGGGCGGCGGCTTCGAGGCTTATCGCCAGAATCACATCCGCTACGACCGGGTGATGGTGGAAGGCGACGAGAACAACGCGACCGTCGAACGCGCGCTCGAAGTGGACAAGGCCCGCGCCTATCACAGCGCCTATTTCGAGATGTTGGGCGAACAGGGCTATCCGGGATTGCTCCTGTGGCTGCTGATCAACCTTGGTGGCCTCTTCCGGATGGAAGTGCTCCGGCAGCGCTACCGCAAGAGCAACGATCCGGCAGATGCGTGGATCGCGCCGCTGGCGACCGCGCTCCAGCACGGCCACGCAATCTACATGGTCGGCGCCGCCTTTGTGGGCATCGCCTTCCAGCCCTTCATCTTCATGCTGGTCGGCGCCCAGATCGGGCTCGACACCTATTGCGCCCGCAAGAGGGCCGAAACGTCGTGGCGGCCGATCCGGTGCCAGCCGAAGCCCACGCTCGAACCGGCCGCCTGAGCGCTCACTCCGCCGCGGCCGCGGTCGTTTCCTGCTCGAGCGCGTCGATCAGGGTGCGCGTGAAGACCGGGATGTCGTCGGGGTTGCGGCTGGTGATCAGGTTGCCGTCCACCACCACCTGCTCGTCGAGCACGGTCGCGCCGGCGTTGGCGAGATCGGTGCGCACCGAAGGCCAGCTGGTCAGCCGCCGCCCCTCGACGACGTCCGCCTCCACGAGCAGCCAGGGAGCGTGGCAGATGGCCGCCACCAGCTTCTCGTCGTCCATGAACTCCTGCACGATCTCGACGACGCGATCGTTCATCCGCAGCTTGTCGGGATTGCCGACGCCGCCGGGCAGCAACAGCGCGTCGAACTGCGCGGTGTCGACCTCGTCCACGGTCGTGTCCGGCGTGATGCTCTCGCCCTTTTCGCCGCCCTGCTCGCCCGTGATCGGATCGGTCTTCAGCGACGCCAGCGTCACCTGCGCGCCCGCGTCGAGCAGCGACTGACGCGGCTGCATCAGCTCCGATTGTTCGAAGCCGTCGGTGGCGAGGATCAGCACGCGGCAGTCGGAAAGGTCGGCCATCTGAATTTCTCCTGATATCGGAACACCCTGTCGCCGCGGCCAACCCGCCTGACCGGGTGCGGGTTCCGGAACGAAGCGACAGGCCGCGCATTCTGTGCGGCACTGCGAAGGGAGCCCCATGCCGCCGACCAAGCTGATGTATGTCGACGACCAGAAACCGGGGATCACGCGGCGCAAGGTACGGCACGGATGGGGCTATTGGGATCCCCAGGGCAAGCGCATCACCGATCGCGAAGAGATCGATCGGTTGAATGCGATCGGCCTGCCGCCCGCCTATACCGACGCCTGGTTCTGCCCCGATCCGCGCGGGCACCTTCAGGCGATCGGCTATGACGACAAGGGCCGCAAGCAGTATCGCTATCACTCCGATTTCCGCGAGGCGCAGGAAGCGGCGAAATATGATCGCTGCGCCCGGTTCGGCGAGCGATTGCCCAAGCTTCGCGGACAGGTCGAAAGCGATCTGCGCAAGCGCCGCCACTGCCGCTCGAAAGCGGTTGCCGCAGTGGTGCGACTACTCGACCTCGGCCAGCTCCGGGTCGGCAATGAAGGCTATGCCCGCGCCAACAAGAGCTTCGGTGCGACCACCTTGCGCAAGCACCATGCCGAAGTGACGGGCAAGAAGCTCCAGCTTCAGTTTCGCGCCAAGTCCGGCAAGCTGCGCGACATGACGATCAGCGACGGCAGCCTCAGCCGCTTCGTGAAACGGTGCCAGGATCTGCCGGGCCAGCATCTCTTCGGATGGCTGGACGAAGACGGCGAGGCACATCCGGTGACGTCGACCGACGTCAACGCCTATATCCACGAGGCGATGGGCGAAGAGTTCACCGCCAAGCATTTCCGCACCTGGGGCGCGAGCGTGCTGGCGTTCGAGGCGCTTGCGAAGGCGGAGCAGCCGATCAGCCTCAAGACGATGCTCGAACCTGTCACCGAGGCGCTCGGCAACACGCCCGCCATTGCACGCAAATCCTACGTCCATCCGCGGCTGGTCGGGCTTGCGAAGGACAAACCGGCGCAAACCGCCTTCCGCGCCGAGTTGCGTTTGCCGCGCACCACCCGCTATCTCAGCCGGGTCGAGCGCGGCCTGATCGCCTTTCTCGATGCCGAGGAAGCGGCCGACGCCGCCCCTGCCCAGGCAGCCTGACGACGAGGATCATGAGCAATAATCAAGCGGCAGCCGCTGCCACCGACGGCAACAGCTTCGACACGAGCGAGCTGCAGGCGAGTGCGCAGGAATTCGCGCTTACCAGCGTGAGCTGGCTGCAACTCCACTGGCTCGAGGTCCTGATCGCGATCGGAGTCGCCGCAGCGATCGTGGCGCTGCTCCATCTGGTGCGCCACTGGGGCGTGAAGCTGTGCGAGAAGACCCCCGGCATTACCGGCTGGGGCTCGATCTTCGGCAAGGCGATCGCCAAGACGGGCAACTTCTTCATCATCATGGTCGCCGCCCGGCTGGTGGTCGGCTATGCCGCCGCGCCGCCCGCCATCGCCGCGACCGTCGACTTCCTCTTCACGGTCGCCGCCGTGTTCCAGGCCGCGATCTGGGCCCGCGAGATCATCCTGGGCTTCGTCGAGCTGCGGACCGAAGGCGAGACCTATCAGGCCGAATCGCTGGCGACGGCGCTCGATCTGATCCGCGTGCTGGTCACGGTGGCGCTGTTCGCGATCGCGCTGATCGTCGTGCTGTCCAATCTGGGCGTCAATGTGACGGGCCTTGTCGCCGGCCTCGGCGTCGGCGGCATCGCGATCGGCCTTGCCGCGCAGGGCATCTTCGCCGATCTCTTCGCCGCGCTGTCGATCATCTTCGACAAGCCGTTCAAGCGCGGCGACAGCGTTTCCTACGACACCACCACCGGCAATATCGAGGCGATCGGGCTGAAGTCCACGCGCATCCGCGCCTTTACCGGCGAAGAGCTGATCATCTCGAACCGCAATCTTCTCGACAAGGAGATCACCAACAACACGCTGCGCAGCCACCGCCGCGCGAAATTCGCGATCGGCGTTGTCTATCAGACCGCGCCCGAAGTGGCCGCGCGCATCCCAGCAATCCTCCAGGAAGTGGTCGAGAGCTGCGATCGAATCTTCGTGCGCTGCGGCTTCGTCGGCTTCGGAGCCTCGAGCCTCGACTTCGAACTCGAATTCGACAGCGAGGGCCCCGATTACGTCGCCTTCTACGACGGACGCACCGTGGTGGGAATCGCAATTCACAAGCGTTTCCGCGACGAAGGCATCGAGATCGCCTATCCGACGCAGACGACGTTCACTGCCGCGCCCGACGGCACGATGGTGCTGCCCTACCCCCAGGTGCAGCCGGTGATCGGCGTGGAAGGAACCCGTGTCTCGCGGGACGAGCCGAAGGACGGCTCGCCCGCCTGATCGTTCCGGCCGCACCCTCCGCGCCGCGCAGGGAGCGCCCGAGTCTCAGATGCCCCCTTCGTCCAAGCTCAGGAGCGTCGCGTTGCCGCCGGCGCTGGTCGTGTCGATAGAGATCGCCCGTTCCGAGCAGAAGCGCGGCAGATAATTCGGCCCGCCGGCCTTCGGCCCGGTGCCCGACAGACCCTCGCCGCCGAACGGCTGCGAGCCCACGATCGCGCCGATCATCGACCGGTTGACGTAGATGTTGCCGATCTTCGCGCGCTTTTCCATCACATCCGTCCGGCGCGCGATGCGGCTGTGCAGCCCCATGGTGAGGCCGAACTTCTTGGCGTTGATGCGATCGATCGTCTCTTCGAGTTTGCCCTTCTGCCATGTCGCCACATGGACGATTGGTCCGAACCATTCCTTGTCGAGGTCCTCGATCGAATCGAGGCCGATCAGGGTCGGCGGCACGAACAGCCCCTCGTCGGGCACTTTGGCCGTCGCCAGCCAACGCGCCCGCTGGGTCTCGCGATAGCCCATCAGCTTGTCATAGGCGGGGCGATCGATCACCGGACCGACGTCGGTCGCCGGATCGCCGGGATCGCCGACGCGAAGCAGCGCCATCGCACCGGCAATCATCTCGAGCATCGAATCGGCGACTTCCTCCTGCACCACCAGCATGCGCATCGCCGAACAACGCTGCCCCGCCGAACGGAAGCCCGACGTGAGCACGTCCGCCACGACCTGCTCGGGCAGCGCCGTCGAATCGACGATCATGCAGTTGATGCCGCCGGTTTCGGCGATGAATGGGATAATCGGCCGATCCTCGTCCACCAGCAGCGTGTGCGCGATCCGCTTTGCGGTGCCGGTCGAGCCGGTGAAGGCGACCCCGGCGATCCGCGTATCGGATACGAGCTCGGCGCCGACCTCGGCGCCGCCGGGCACGAGGATGAAGGCGTCGCTCGGCACGCCCGCCCGATGGGCTAGCGCCACGGCGCGCTCGGCGATCAGCGGCGTCTGCGGCGCGGGCTTCGCGACCACCGTGTTGCCGGTCACCAGCGCAGCGACGTTCTGGCCGACGAAGATCGCGAGCGGGAAGTTCCACGGGCTCACGGTCGCCCAGGTGCCGCGGCCTTCCATTCGCAGCTCGTTATGCTCCCCGGTCGGACCGGGAAGGATGCGGGGCTTGAGGTCGCTGCGCGCCTGATACGCATAATAGCGGCAGAAATCCGCAGCTTCGCGCACTTCGCCGATCGCGTCGGGAATCGATTTGAACGCTTCCTTGACGCACAGCGCCATCAGCTCGATGCGATGCTCCTCGAGCAGATCGGCGTAGCGCTCCAGGATCGTCGCGCGCTCCTCTATCGAGCGGGCGTCCCACGTCGGGAACGCTGCCTGCGCCCGCGTGATCGCCTCGTGCACTTCGTTGTCGGGGGTGCGCCACGCCTCGAGCGCGCGCTTGGCGCGGCCGGTGGCGTGGAGCGGATCGGCGTGGACCGCATCGACTCCGCGATTGTCGACCGGCACCGCCTCGATCGCGGCGGCAGTGTCGAGCAGCGTCGCGCGGTCGTCGAGATCGATGCCGCGGCTGTTGCGCCAATTGCTCATGATGTCGACAGGCAACGGAATCCGCGGATGCCGCGTGCCGCCGACCGACTCGACATACTCGACCGGATCCTCGAGCAGCTCGGCCTCGGTCGTGCTCTCGTCGGCCAGCTGGTGGACGAAGCTGGTGTTCGCGCCGTTCTCGAGCAGCCGGCGCACAAGATAGGCGAGCAGATCCTTGTGCCCGCCCACCGGCGCGTAGATGCGGCACTGATAGCCGTGCTCGCGCACCAGCCGTTCGTAGAGCCCCTCGCCCATGCCATGGAGCCGCTGAAACTCGAAGTCGCGCCGGTCGCCCGCCCATTCGAGGATCGTGGCGACGGTGAGCGCATTGTGGCTGGCGAACGCCGGGGTGAGGTTCTTCGCGTCCAGCAGGTCGCGTGCGCAGGCAAGATAGCTCACGTCGGTCGCGCTCTTGCGCGTGTACACCGGATACTCGTCGAGCCCCTCGACCTGTGCCCGCTTGATCTCGGTATCCCAATAGGCGCCCTTCACCAGCCGCACGTTGAGCGGCCGGCCGAGCGCGTCGGCCCAGGCGACTACTGCACGGGCGCGCTTGTTGTACGCCTGGATCACCATGCCGAACCGGTCCCAGCCGCGGATCTCCGGCCGCTTCGCCACTGCCTCGATCACGTCGAGGCTCATGCCGAGCCGGTTGTCCTCCTCGGCGTCGACGGTGAGCGCGATGTTGTACCGCGCGGCCTCGGAGGCGAGCTGCGCGAGCAGATCCACCAGCTCGGGGACGCAGCGGTCGTACTGCGTCACCTCGTAGCGCGGGTGCAGCGCCGACAGCTTCACCGATACCGAATGGCCCGCTTCCGGATTCCGCCCGACCGCGACGATCGCCCGATGATAGGCCTCGTAGAAGCGCTCGGCGTCCGCCTTCGTCCGCGCCGCTTCGCCCAGCATGTCGAAGCTTGCCGTGAAGCCGCGATTCTCGCGCCGCGTCATCCGCTTCATCGCCTCGTCGATGGTCCGGCCCATGACGAAGACCTCGCCCATCATCCGCATCGCGGCGCCCACGCCCTGGCGCACGAAGGGCTCACCGGCACGGGCGAGCAGCCGGCGGAGCGGTCCGCCCTCCGCTTCGCCCACCAGTGCCCGAGTCATCACCAGGCCCCAGGTGGCGCTATTGACCAGCGTGGAGTTCGACTTGCCGGCATGCGCGCGCCAAGCGCCCTCGCCCAGCTTGTCGGCGATCAGCGCGTCGGCAGTGACGGCGTCGGGAACGCGCAGATAGGCTTCCGCGAGCGACATCAGCGCGACGCCTTCCGTCGTGCTCAGCTGATATTCCTGAAGGAACTGGTTCACCCAGCCGCGATCATGCGCTTCGCGCAGATCGCGGATCAATTCGCGCGCCCGGCCGACGATTCGCGCGCGGGCCTCCGAATCGGTGCGAGCACGCTCGAGAAGCGGTTTTAGAACTTCGGGTTCGGGTGCGCGGTGCAGTTTCGCCATGGTCTGGCGGGCCGCGGACGGTACGTCCATCGTGGTTTCCATCTTCGAGTTGGCGTGAGGCTTGCGGGAGAACGGCCTGGACCCCTATCTGGTGCCCAGCGCTAGGCGAAACCGATCGCAGGGGAAAGACCAGTGTCGACGATCACGATTCAGGAACTCGCGGAAACGATCGGCACCGAGCGGGTGTCCGACTGGGTCGAAGTCACGCAAGAGATGATCGATACGTTCGCCGAGGCGACCGGCGATCACCAGTTCATCCATGTCGACCCCGAGCGGGCGAAAATGACTCCGTTCGGAGGCACGATCGCACACGGCTTCCTCACCCTGTCGCTCATGCCGATGCTGTCGGCCAGGACCGAGCAGCCCCAGATCGAGGGGCTCAAGATGGGCGTGAACTATGGCGGCAACAAATGCCGCTTCCTCACCCCGGTACGATCGGGCTCGCGCGTGCGCGGCCGTTTCAAGCTGCTCAGCCTCGACGAGAAGCGTCCCGGCCAGTGGCAACAGACCACCGAATATACGCTCGAGATCGAAGGCAGCGAAAAGCCCGCACTGATCGCCGAGTGGGTCGCCATTCTGTTCGTTTGATCCCAGCACCCCTCCCGTTCGGAGGGTAGAAAGAATGAGAGGAATTTCCATGCGCTCCGCAGTCATCGTCTCCACTGCCCGTACTCCGATCGGTCGCGCCTATCGCGGTGCGTTCAACGCCCTGCCCGGGCCCACGCTGGCCAGCCACGCGATCAAGGCCGCGGTCGAGCGCGCCGGGATTGAAGGCGGCGAAGTCGCCGACGTCGTCTGGGGCGCCGCGCTCCAGCAGGGCAGCCAGGCGCCGAACATCGCCCGCCTCGCGCTGCTGCGGGCCGGCCTGCCGGTCGAAGTGCCCGGCATGTCCGTCGATCGGCAGTGCGCATCGGGCCTGATGGCGATCGCCACTGCCGCCAAGCAGATCATCACCGACAATATGGACGTGACGATCGGCGGCGGCGCCGAATCGATCAGCACCGTCCAGACTCCCGAGATGCGCGTCGCCCCCGATCCCGAACTAATCGCGATGCAGAACGACACCTATATGCCGATGCTGCAGACGGCCGAGGTCGTCGCCAGCCGGTACGGCATCAGCCGCGAGCGTCAGGATGCGTACAGCCTCCAGTCCCAGCAGCGCACGGCGGCCGCCCAGGCCGCCGGCAAGTTCGACGACGAGATTATCCCCGTCACCGCGACGATGAACGTGATGAACAAGGAGACCAAGGAAGTCTCCCAAAAGGAAGTCACGCTCGCCAAGGACGAGGGCAACCGCCCCGAAACAACGCTGGAGGGCCTGACCGGCCTCAACCCCGTCGTTCCCGGCGGCACGATCACCGCAGGCAATGCCAGCCAGCTTTCCGACGGCAGCTCGGCCTGTGTGCTGATGGAGGAAAAGATCGCCAGCCAGCGCGGCCTCACGCCGCTGGGCCGCTATGTCGGCATGGCCGTGGCGGGGACGAAGCCCGACGAGATGGGGATCGGCCCGATCTATGCGATCCCCAAGCTGCTCGAGCGCTTCAACCTCAAGATGGACGACATCGGCCTCTGGGAACTCAACGAAGCCTTCGCGGTGCAGGTTCTCTATTGCCAGGACAAGCTGGGCATCCCGGGCGAACTGATGAACGTCAACGGCGGCTCGATCTCGATCGGCCACCCCTACGGCATGTCCGGCGCCCGCATGACGGGCCACGCTCTCATCGAAGGCAAGCGCCGCGGCGCCAAATATGTCGTCGTCACCATGTGCGTGGGTGGCGGCATGGGCGCGGCCGGGCTTTTCGAGGTTCTCTGAACCGCTTGACGGGGGCGTGGCCGCGCGTCACGCTCCCGTCATGATCGCCGCCGAACTCCGCAGGATCGGACAGGCACTGGCGCTCGGGCTGCGCCCGTTCCGTGACGTCCTGCATCTGCGCGGCCGCGCTACCCGCACCGAATTCTGGTGTTATCTCTTCGTTACGCAGTTGGTCGGGGCCGCGGCCAGCGAAGCGCTGGCAGGATCGCAGGGCGCTCCGCTGCTCGCGATGTTGCTGGCGCTTCCGCTGTTCGCGCTCTCGGCGCGCCGGCTGCACGACATCGGCCTGCCCGGCTGGCCGGGACCGCTGCTGGTCGGCGCCTTTCTGATCGTCACGCTTCGATCGTTCGAGCCCGGCTGGTATCAATCCTCCGCCGAACTGGCAGCCGGTGGGCTCTGCGTGCTCGCGCTGCTCGCCGTCGCGCTTCGGTCGTCACGCCCGGACGGCGATCGCTTCGGCCCGGACCCGCGCCTGCACGACCGTTTCGATCCGCGGCATATCTGATCGGAAACTGCGCGCCGCCTGATCGTTCTCCCTCCGAACACACCGAAAACGGAGGAAAAGAATGGCAGACAAGACCGAGATCAAAAAGGATTTCTGGAAAAAGCTGGCCGACAGCCCCTTCATGATGGTCGGTCTGATGGACGGCCAGCACCACGAGCCGCTGACTGCGCAGCTCGACGAGGATCAGGTCGACACCATCTTCTTCTTCATCGGCAAGGACAATCGCGCGGCGAAGGGCGGCAAGGCGATGGCGCAGTTCGTATCGAAGGGGCATGATTTCTTCGCCTGCCTCGCCGGAAGCGCGCGCCTCGACACCGACCGGGCGATGATCGACAAGCTTTGGGACAAGCAGGTCGAGGCCTGGTTTCCCAAGGGCAAGGACGATCCGAACCTCGCGCTGCTGCGCTTCGACATCGACACGGCGGAGATGTGGGAAAGCGACGTCTCCATGACCGGCAGGGTGAAGATGCTGTTCGGCGGCACGATCCGTTCGGACGAGAGCGGCAGCCATGCCAAGGTGGCGACGACCGCCGAAGGCACGCCGGCTTGACGCAACGACGGCCCCACGCGATGGCAAGCGCATGGGGCCGTCGCTAGCACATCGCATTCGAGTCGAGGCGCATGCGGTCTGGCTTGCCGTCCGCGACCGGCGCACGCCGCTCCACGCCCGGCTGTTCGGTCTGCTGATCGCCGCCTACGCGCTTTCGCCGATCGACCTCATCCCCGATTTCGTCCCGATTCTGGGCCTGCTCGACGAAGCGGTGCTGATCCCGCTGGGGGTCTGGGTCTTCGAGAAAATGGTTCCCGCAGCGCTGCTCGCCGAGCACCGCGCCCATGCGGAGCGCGCTTCGGACCGGCCGATCGCCTGGGGCGGGATCCTGATCGTCGGGGCGCTATGGGCGCTCGGCGCCTGGGCGGTCTGGACGGTCGCTGTCCACTTCTACGACTGAGCCCGGCGTCGAACGATGACCGCCCGATTCAGCTGTCGTGCGCAGTGATCCACTGTTCGACCACCGGCGCAATCCGGTTTCGCCATTTCGACCCGTTGAAGATGCCGTAATGGCCGACGCTCTTCGCCATATGATACTGCTTCATGGCATCGGGCAGGTTGGTCGCGAGTGTCAGCGCCGCCTTCGTCTGGCCTAGCCCCGAGATGTCGTCGCGCTCGCCTTCGATCGCCAGCAGCGCGATGTCGGTGATCGCGCCGGGATCGACCGGCCGGCCACGGTGCGTCATTTCGCCCTTGGGCAAGGCGTGATGCTGGAACACCACGTCGATCGTCTGAAGATAGAATTCGGCCGTCATATCGCTCACCGAACGATATTCGTCGTAGAACTCCATCGTCGCCTCGGCGCTCTCGCCGTCGCCCTGAACGAGGTGCTTGAACATCTCCCAGTGGCTGATCATGTGATTGCCGAGGTTCATCGACATGAAGCCCGCAAGCTGCAGAAAGCCCGGGTACACCTGCCGTCCCGCGCCCGGATAGAGCATCGGCACGGTGGCGATCACATTCTGTTCGAACCAGGCATGCGGCCGCTCGGTCGCGAGCGTGTTGACGGCGGTCGGCGCCTCGCGCGTGTCGATCGGGCCGCCCATCAGGGTGAGCGTCTTCGGGCGGCAGGGATGGTTGTCCGCACTCATCAGCGCCGCGGCGGCATAGACCGGCACCGACGGCTGGCACACCGCCAGCACATGCGCACCCGGGCCGATCTTCTCCAGAAACGCAACGACATAATCGACATAGTCGTCGAGATCGAAGCGTCCCTCGGAAAGCGGCACCAGCTTCGCGTCGCGCCAGTCGGTGACGTACACGTCGGCAAAGGGGAGCATCCGCTCGACCGTGCCGCGCAGCAGCGTCGCGAAGTGGCCGGACATCGGCGCGACGATCAGCAGCCGGGGCCCGCCTTCGACGCCCTCGCGCACGAACCGCTTGAGCTGACCGAACGGCTTCTGCAGCACGATCTCCTCGTGCACCGCCACCCGCTTGCCGTCGATCTCCGTGTGGCTCAGCCCGAACGCCGGCTTCCCGCGCGAAGCCGCTGCATGAGCGAACACTTCGAGCGCCGAGGCAAGGACCGGGCCGCCGCCGAAATAGGCGAAGGGGTTCGCCGGGTTCTGGAGCAGGCCCGCACCGAAATTGGCCATGGCACTGGCCCCGGCCAGCATCGACCGCTGAAGTTCGTAAGCGTCGTACAGCATCAAATTCCTTCCACCGTCACCTATAGCAACGGCGGCGGCCCCGGGGGTTATAGCGCGCCCGTTGTGCGGTGCAACGTTGCCGGTCCACGGTGGACGGCACGCGCGCGAGTGGTTTCCCCGCCCCTGGTATCGCGCTAGGGGCGAAGCGACATGGTCGATCCCGTTTCCAAACCTTCTCCGGCGCCTGCTCCCGTCACCAAGCGCAAGCTGCGGTATCTGCGCATCGTATGGGACTTCACTCGACGCTATCCGCTGCAACTCGCCGGCGCGCTGGTCGCGTTGCTGATCGCGGCGGCGGCGACGCTGTGGATCCCGCGAACCTTTCAGCTCGTCGTGGATCACGGCTTCGCCGCGGGAGCCGATTCGGACAGGATCGGCGTTTATTTTCGCCAGCTTCTCGCAGTAGTGCTTGTCCTCGCAGTCGCGACCGCGGGGCGCTTCTACTTCGTCTCCTGGCTGGCCGAGCGGACGGTCGCCGATATCCGCACCGCGGTTCACCGCAATCTGCTGCGGCTGCCGCCGCGCTGGTTCGAGGAGAACCGCCCGTCGGAGATCGCCTCCCGTCTCACCGCGGACACAGCGATTGTCGAGCAGGTCGTGGGCGCCACCGTGTCGACCGCGCTTCGCAACATGCTCGTGGGCGTCGGCGGCGTGATCTACCTCTTCGCGCTGGCGCCCAAGATCGCAGCATTCCTCATCGTCGGCATACCGCTCGTGATCGCGCCGATCGTCTGGCTCGGCGGGCGCGTGCGCAGGCTGTCGCGGTCGAGCCAGGATCGAGTCGCCGATATCGGCGCAATTGCGTCCGAAACGCTTGGCGCGATGAAGATCGTCCAGGCGTTCGGGCAGGAACGGCGCGAGTCACAGCGCTTCCAGGATGCCGTGGACCGCGGGTTCGAAACTGCGAAGCGCCGTTTCGCGACCCGCGCGATCATGACCGCGATGGTGATCGCGATGCTGTTCGGAGCGGTCACGCTGATCATGTGGGACGCCGTCTCTGGCGTCGCCAGCGGCGATATCTCCGGCGGAGCGATTACGGCCTTCGTGATCACCGCAGGCCTCGTCACGGGGTCGCTTGGGGCGCTTACCGAAGTCTATGGCGAGTTGCTCCGCGCTTCGGGTGCCGCGGGCCGGCTGGCGGAACTGCTCGAGCAGGAGCCGGAGATCGCTCCCCCCGCCCACCCGGTGCCGCTCGCCGATCCGCCCCATGGCGCGATCGACTTCGTCGGCGTCACCTTTCGTTATCCCACCCGACCCGAATCCAAGGCACTCGACAACTTCACCCTGGCAGTCGCCCCCGGCGAGACGATCGCCGTCGTCGGTCCATCGGGTGCGGGGAAATCGACTCTGTTCCAGCTCGTGCAGCGCTTTTACGACCCTGAAGCCGGAGAGGTTCGGGTCGACGGAGTTCCGGTCCGCCTCGCCGACCCGGCCCAGATTCGCGCCCGCATCGCGATGGTTCCGCAAGAGACGGTGATCTTCGCCGCCTCGGCGCGCGACAATCTGCGCTACGGCCGCTGGGACGCGGAAGATTCGGCGCTGTGGGAAGCCGCCGAAGCCGCGAACGCAGCCGAGTTTCTGCGCGATCTGCCGCAAGGCCTCGATACCTTCCTCGGCGAAGGCGGCGCACGGCTCTCCGGGGGGCAGCGCCAGCGGATCGCGATCGCCCGCGCGCTCCTGCGCGACGCTCCGATCCTCCTGCTCGATGAGGCGACCAGTGCTCTCGATGCGGAAAGCGAGCGGCTGGTGCAGGACGCGCTAGAGCGGCTGATGCAGGACCGCACCACTCTCGTCATCGCGCACCGCCTGGCAACCGTCCGTGCCGCGGGCAGGATCATCGTGATGGACGATGGCCGCATCGTCGAAACCGGCACGCACGCCGAACTTGTGGCACAGGAAGGGCTCTATGCGCGTCTGGCCGCGCTGCAGTTCAGCGAAGCGGCCTAGCAGTCCCGTTGGCAGCACTAGGCCAGCAGAGGCCGCCGAGACATGAGGCGCGGTTGCCTTTTCTCGCGCCGATCTTCCGGTATGCTGGATTCGAAAAGGACCTGACCTCGCGAGACCGATCTTGAGGTGCGGGTGCGCCGCCAGAGGAGAGGATGCATGACCGGTTCCCGCGAGTTCGACCTGATCGTCTATGGCGCCACCGGCTTCACCGGCCGGCTCGTCGCCGAATATCTGGCCGAACGCTATGGCGACGGCAGCCTCAAATGGGCGATGGCCGGGCGTTCGCTGACGCGGCTGGAAGAAGTGCGCGGGGAGCTGGGCGTCCCCGCCGATGTGGCGCTGCTCACGGCAGATTCGGGCGATCCCGCGGCATTGAAGGCGATGGCGGCGCGCACTCGCGCAGTGCTCACCACTGTCGGCCCCTATCAGCTCTACGGCTCCAACCTCGTCGCCGCCTGCGCCGCGACCGGCACGCATTATGTCGATCTGTGCGGCGAGCCCGCCTGGATGCGTCACATGATCGATGCGCATGAGGAGGAGGCGAAGGCGAGCGGAGCATGCATCGTCTTTTCGTGCGGGTTCGATTCGATCCCGTTCGATCTCGGCGTGTGGATCGCCGAGCAGGCGGCAATCGAGCGGTTTGGCAAGCCGGCTCCCCGCGTGAAGGGCCGGATCAAGTCGATGAAAGGAACCTTCTCCGGCGGAACGGCGGCGAGCGCCAAGGCGACCATGGTCGCTGCCGCCAAGGATCCGTCGGTCGGCAGGCTGATGCTCGATCCGTTCGCGCTCACGCCCGGCTTTCAGGGAGCTGCCCAGCCCAACGGGATGCTCCCGCATCACGATGCGGCGCTTAACGCTTGGGTCGCCCCCTTCGTGATGGCCGTGATCAACACGAAGAACGTCCACCGCACCAATCTGCTTGCGGGCCACCCTTATGGCACCGACTTTCGCTACGACGAGATGATGATCGCGCCGGGCCTGGGCGAGATCGGCAAGGCCGCGGCCGAGGCGATGGCGAAGATGAACCCGATCGGCGGCGACGGCGGGCCCAAGCCGGGCGAGGGGCCGAGCCGCGAGGAGCGCGAGAACGGCTATTACGAGCTGCTGTTCATCGCCGAGATGGAGGATGGGCGCAGCCTCACCGCCACCGTGAAGGGCGACCGCGATCCCGGCTATGGATCGACCAGCAAGATGATCTCCGAATCGGCGCTCTGCCTGCTTCGCGATGGCGCGGCCCAAGGCGGCATCTGGACTGCCGGCGCGCTGATGCCCGAGAAGCTCAAGGCGCGGCTCGAAGCGAATGCAGGGCTTAGCTTCTCGGTGTCGGAGTGAGGCGTCAGCCCCGGTAGAACAGCATCGCGACGAGCGCGACCAGGACCGCGCCACCGATCACCAGCGGCACCAGCCGTCGGCGGCGCGCATCCTCATAGGCGTCATAGGCCGGGAGCAGCATGAAATATGTCTGTTCCCCTGCCGACCGGACGAGCCCCCGCGTCTGCAAGTCCTCGAACGCTTCCCGTTCGGCCGGCGTCCGGGGCACATAGCGGATCGCTTCGGCAGCTGTGATCGCGTGCTGGGCAGCGAAAAACGCGGCGATCGCGCGTCGCGCGCGATAGCTTCGTCCGGTCAGCATCAGCAGCTGGGCGCGCATCGTGTCACCCGCCGGCGGCGGCAATCACGATGAGGAACGCCACTAGCGCGAGCGAAATGCCGAAGGTGATCAGTACCAGCCGACGCCGATGCTCGCAGTAATTCCGGTAGGATTGGTCGTCGAGATAATAGCCGCCTCGGCTGGCCCGGCGCACCACCTGCGCCGCGATCAGCCGCCGAAAGACGACACGCTCCAACGGACGCTGCGCCACATAATCGACTGCCCTGGCCGGCTGAGTCGCATTCGCTTCGCGGAAATGAGCCAGGATCCGGCGCTCCGACGCAGACCGCGTCGCCGCGACCGCCGTCACACCGCTGGTTCCGCCTGCTGCCGCCATTGCTTTCCCCTCTGTCCCGAGGCTGTACCGGCAGGCGCCGGGGGTCAAGCAAATCTCAGCGCCGCTTGCCCTTGTGGCGGATGTTGGCGGGGCGCCCGCGCCGCTTGATCTCCCGTTTGGGGCCGCCGCGGCTGCGCTTGCCGCTGGCGTCTCCGCTGCCCGAGCCCTTTCCGTCCGGAAGCTCGAAGCGCAGCGCACCCGAAACCGGATTGGCCTCGACCAGCCGGAGCTCCAGCCGCTGGCCCAGCGCGAATTGCTCGCCGCTGTCCTCGCCCACCAGGCGCTGCCCCGCCTCGTCCCAGCGGAAGTATTCGCGGCCCAGATCGCGCGCGGGCACCAGCCCGTCGCCGCCGATCCCGTCCACCGTGGCGAAGAAGCCGAAGCTCTGCACGCCGGTGATCCGCGTTTCCATCACTTCGCCCACGCGCTCGGCAAGATAGGCCGCGACATAGCGGTCCACCGTGTCGCGCTCGGCCTCCATCGCGCGCCGCTCCAGCTGGCTGATCGTCTCGCCGATCCGCTCCATGCCGGCGGCCTCCTCGGCGGTAAGCCCGCCCGGCCCCAGCCGATAGGCGTCGACCAGCGCGCGATGGACGATCAGATCCGAATAGCGCCGGATCGGCGACGTGAAATGCGCATAGCTTCCCAGCGCGAGTCCGAAATGGCCGTGGTTCTGTGGCCCATAATAGGCTTGCGTCTGGGTCCGCAGCACCTGGGTCATCACTTCCTGGCGGAAGTCCGCCTCGCCGACACGCTCCAGAATGCGGTTGAACGTCTCGGGCCGGATCACCTGCCCCAGCGCGAACTCGACGTCGAAGGTCTTCAGATAATCCTTGAGCGCGACCAGCTTCTCCCGGCTGGGCGGCTCGTGGATGCGATACATCACCGGAGCCTTCTTCGCCTCAAGCGCCTTGGCGGCAGCGACGTTGGCGGCGATCATATAGTCTTCGATCAGCTTGTGCGCGTCGAGGCGCTCGCGCGGCGCGACCGAGAGAATGCGCCCCTTCTCGTCGAGCACGATTCGCCGCTCGGGCAAGTCGAGGTCGAGCGGATTGCGCTTCTCGCGCGCCTTGTAGAGCGCCTGCCAACACTCCCACAGCGGGCGCAGCGCCGCCTCGAGGAGTTCGGGCGCGACTGCATCCTCCTCTCCGTCGATCGCCGCCTGGGCGTCCTCATAGGCGATGTTCGCGGCGACGCGGATCACCGCGCGGCTGAACCGCCAACCTTTCAAAGTGCCGTTCTTCGCGACCTGAAGATGGCAGGCGAGCGCCGCCCGGTCGACGCCCTGCTTCAGCGAACACACCTCCGCCGACAGCTCCTCCGGCAGCATCGGCACGACTCGATCGGGGAAATAGACGCTGTTGCCGCGGCGCTTTGCTTCCTTGTCGAGCAACGATCCCGGCCGCACATAGAAGCTGACATCGGCGATGGCGACGATCGCCTTCCATCCGCCCTTGTTCTCGGGATCGTCGTCCGCGCTCGCCCAGACGGCATCGTCATGGTCGCGCGCGTCGGCAGGATCGATCGCGACGATCGGCAGGTCCCGCAGATCCTCGCGCCCCACGCCCAGCGGCTGCTTCGCCGCGCGCGTCGCCTCGGCAAGCAGCTCTTCGGAGAAAACGTGCGGAATGCCGTGCTTGTGAATCGCGATCAGCGAGAAGCTGCGCGGTTCGAACGGGTCGCCCAGCCGCTCGACGATCTTCGCAGTGAGGCGCGGCGGTCGTCCGGACTTTTCCGCGAGCACCAGATCGCCGACCTCGGCCTCGCCGCGATCGGAAACCGGGAAGTCGCGCCGCTCCTTCTTCTCGACACCCTGCAGCCAATATTTGCCGCCTTCCTCGTGCAGCACGCCCAGCATCAGCTCCTCGCCGCGCTGGAGCTTCTTCATCGGATGCGCGATCCAGCCGTTGCCGGCCTCTTCGGTGCGCGCGAGGATGCGATCGCCCGGCCCGAGCGCCGATCGCTTGCCGCGCTCCTTCACGCGCAGCCGAGGCACGGGAACGCCTTCGGCCTCCCACCGCTCCGGCACTGCCCACACCGCGTCGCCGTCGGCATCCACGACTCGCAACACCGTCACCTTGGGTACCCCGCCCATCTTGTGGAAGGCGCGTCCGGGGGCGCTGTCGATCAGTCCCTCGTCGCTCATGTCCTTGAGCAATGCCTTCAGCGCGATCTTGTCGGGACCGCGCAGCGCGAAGGCGCGCGCGATCTCGCGCTTGCCCGCAGGCTGGTCGGAGCTTTCGATGAAATCGAGGATCTGCTGCCGGGAAGGCAGCCCTGGGCGCTTGGGCATCGTCACCTGATAGGGAAGAGAGAAGGCATCGTCACGGGGAACCCGCACCCGCTCCCGAGGTTGCAACGCCATGGCCGATACCGAAACAGCAGCGGCGCTGCTCACATTATGCCTCCAGGACCTGCGCGCAGGCGAGGAAATGCTCGCCGTGCGGCTGCCCGGCATCGCCGCGGCGGCGTCAGCGCCCGCGCTGCTGGCGCAGCTGGCTGAGGAAGCGGGCGACGCGGCAGCGCATGCCCGCGAGCTCGAAGCAACCGGTCGCGCGGCGGGTGGTCCAGACAATATCTGGATGCAGGGCATCCTCGACGATGCCGAGCGCGACACTCGGAGCATCGCGAAGGGCGCGCTCCTCGACACCGCGATGATCGGCGCCGTGCGCAAGGCCAAGGCGGCGAAGCTCGTTTCCTATGAAACCGCGATTGCGCTCGCCGGCCAGCTGGACGAACCGGAGCTAGGCCGCCTCGTCGAGCGGCTGCGCAACGTGGAGCGCAGCGGGGACACGCGGCTCGCCGAGTTGCTGGGACCGAGCGTGAAGCGGACCTCGCGGATTTAGGGATTCGCGCAACGCGCCTCAGCCGCTACGAACGAACATATGATTTACGACCTGCTCGTCGTCGGCGGTGGTATCAACGGCTGCGCGATCGCACGCGAGGCCGCTCTCAATGGCCTTTCGGTGCTGCTCGTCGAAAAGGATGATCTGGCGAGCCACACCTCGTCGGCTTCCACCAAGCTGATCCACGGCGGGCTCCGCTATCTCGAACACTATGAGTTCCGTCTGGTGCGGGAAGCACTGCACGAACGCGAGCGGCTGTTGAAGGCGGCACCACATCTGATCCGGCCGATGGCCTTCGTGCTGCCGCACCGGCACGCTCTTCGGCCGCGGCTGATGGTGCGCGCAGGCCTCCTTCTCTACGATCTGCTGGCGGGACGCACGGCGCTGCCGCGCTCTCGCCGGTTGCGGGGGAAAGACCGCACCTATCGCGCGCCGCTCGGGCGTCACGAGGGCGGCTTCGTCTACTCGGACGCCTTTGTCGATGATGCCCGGCTGACGCTCGCCAATGCGATCGACGCGGCCGGAAACGGAGCGGAAATCGCCACGCGCAACGAGCTGCTGTCGGCGGAGCGTGTGGGGGATCTGTGGCACGCGACGCTATCCGACGGCCGGACAGTGCGCGCGCGCGCTATGGTCAACGCCGCCGGGCCGTGGGTGCGTCACCTGCTCGACCGGCTGAACGTTGCCACCCGGTCTGGCGTGCGGCTGGTGAAGGGGAGCCACATCCTCGTTCCGCGGCACTATTCTGGCGACCACGCCTATATCCTCCAGCAACCCGACCGCCGTATCGTGTTCGCCATTCCCTATGAGCGGGACTTCACCATGATCGGCACCACCGATGTGCCGGTCGAGCGGCCGGAGGATGCCGCCTGCTCCGACGCGGAAGTCGACTATCTCTGCGAGGCGGCGAGCCGCTATTTCCTCGCCGGCATCGCGCCCGAGGATGTTCTGTACCGATGGTCCGGCGTCCGTGCGCTGCACGATGACGGCGCCGACGATCCGCAAAGCGTGACGCGCGACTATCTGCTCGAAGTCGATGCCGAGGGGCCGCCCGTACTTTCGGTCTTCGGCGGCAAGATCACCACCGCTCGCGCGCTCGCCGAGGAGGCGGTGGCGCAACTTGGCGCTGCCCTAAGCGTCGCGACCCAGCCAAAGACGCGCGAGCGCCGCTTTCCCGGAGCCGCTCCCTACCCCTTTCCCCGGATGCTGCACGCGACGCTCCTCTACTGGCCGTTTCTAGGGGAACCGCGAGCACGGCGCATGACCGCGGCCTATGGCGGCGCGCTCGGCGAGATGCTGTCGGATGTTCACAATGCGGCACAAATGGGCGCCGACCTGGGCGGCGGCCTCACTGAGCTGGAAGTGCGCTGGATGCGTGATCGCGAATGGGCGCGCACCACCGAAGACGTGCTGTGGCGACGCAGCAAGCTGGGACTGCATCTTGGCCCCGAGGCAGTGGCGCGCGTCGCGGCTTGCCTTCGCGACGCGCCTCCCCTTGCCCGAGCGGCTCAATAAGCGCGCGCGATCAGGATCCGCTCGACGGCAGGCTTGCCAGTGAAGATGCAGGTGCCGTCGACAGGATCGCACACCGCGGGCACGTTGCGCGCAGTGAGCTTGAGCGCCTTGAGCCGCTCGACGACCTGATCTAGCTCGGCGCCGGTGGGCCGCGCCCATTGGACTTCGACCCAGCCGGGATAGCGCGCATCCTCGGCGAAGAATTTCTCGAGTTCGGCGAATTCCGTCACGTCGCGGCGGATATTGGCGTCGCGCTTCGCCTTGGCCTCGTCGTACAACGCCTGCTGGATCGCCTCGAGCAGCTCGGTCGCCTGGCCGAGAAAGTCGTCGCGCGAGATGATCGCGCTGTCGAGCTTCCCGTCCTCGCGATAGAGCCGGTCGCGCCGGATCATCGAAACATTGCCGCCCGCCACGTCGCGCCCGCCGACCTCGAGCACCAGCGGCGCACCTTTCTTGAGCCATCCCCAGCGCTTGGTCGCAGACTTGGCCGGTCGCGTATCGACCAGCAGCCGCACCGGCTCGCCGAAGACGCTTTCCTGGAGCAGTGCCTGCTGGATGTCGCGGCAATAGTGGAGGATCGAGGCATCCTCGTGATTGTCGCGCAGCATCGGCACGATCACGATCTGCCACGGCGCTAGGCGCGGCGGCACGCGCAGACCGTCATCATCGCCATGCGTCATGATGAGTCCGCCGATCATCCGAGTCGACATGCCCCAGCTGATCGTCTGGGCGGGCACGAAAGTGCCCTCTTCGTTCTGATAGCGAATGTTCTGGGCAGCCGAGAAAGTGGTGCCCAGAAAGTGCGAGGTGCCTGCCTGCAACGCCTTGCCGTCCTGCATCATCGCTTCGATCGACCAGGTTTCGACGGCGCCGGGAAACCGCTCATGCTCCGGCTTCTCGCCGGCGATCACCGGAATCGCGGCGCAATCCTCGGCAAAGCTGCGATAGAGCTCGAGCGCGCGGCGCGTCTGCGTGCGCGCCTGTTCCTCGGTGGCATAGGCGGCATGGCCCTCCTGCCACAGGAACTCGGTGGTGCGCAGGAACATGCGCGTGCGCATTTCCCAGCGGACGACATTGGCCCATTGATTGATCTGCACCGGCAGGTCGCGCCAGCTCTGGATCCAGCGGGAGAAGGCGGCGCCGATCACCGTTTCCGATGTCGGCCGCACGACCAGCGGCTCTTCCAGCTTCGCCTCGGGATCGGGGATCAGGCCGCCCTTGCCGTCGCTCACCAGCCGATGATGAGTCACCACCGCCATTTCCTTGGCAAAGCCCTCGACATGGTCGGCCTCGCGCTCGAAATAGCTGAGCGGGATGAACAGCGGAAAATAGCAATTGTCGTAACCGAGCGCCTTGATGCGATCGTCGAGCAGCCGCTGCATCCGTTCCCAGATGCCATAGCCCCACGGCCGCATGACCATCGAGCCGCGCACGCCGCTCTCCTCGGCCATGTCCGCCTCGGCGATCACCGCCTGATACCATTGCGCGAAATCCGCCTCGCGCGTGACGGGGAGTGCGTGCTTGACCATTTTCGCGCGATAGCGACAAGCGGCCCCGACGCAAAGCCCGTCCGTACATGCCGCCGCAGTTGTCGTCCGCGGATCACACGCCTAACGCGCGCTTGTGAACGCACCAGCCACCGATCGCGTCCTGAAGGGACTGGCGCTTCGGCTTTTCGCCATCCTGTGCCTGGCGACGATGTCGGCCCTCGTGAAGCTGGTCGAAGCGCGCGGAGCCGCGCTGCCCGAAACGATGTTCTTCCGGCAGCTATGCGCGCTGCCGCTTGTGCTGGGGTGGCTTGCGCTCGGCCAGGGCGTGGGAGCGGTGCGGACGCAGCGGATCGGGGCGCACCTGCTCCGCACTGGGGTCGGCCTGCTGGGCATGGTCGCCACGTTCGGGGCGTTGATCCTGCTGCCGCTGGCCGAAGCGACGACTCTGTCCTTCACGGTGCCGATCTTCGCCACGATCCTCGGCGCACTCGTGCTCAAGGAGCCGACCGGCTGGCCACGCTGGACGGCAGTGCTCGTCGGCTTCGGCGGCGTGCTGATCGTGGCGCAGCCGGGAAGCGGGCATTTTCCGCTCGTCGGCGCACTGGTCGGACTCACTTCGGCGTTTCTGATCGCGGTGATCTCCATCCTGCTGCGCCAGATCGGGCGCACCGAAAGCGCCGGCACCACCGTCTTCTGGTTCTCGCTGCTGTCGCTGCCGCCGCTCGGCATCGTCTATCTTTTCTTCGCGCAGCCGCATGACTCGCTCACCTGGACGATCCTGGTGGCCATCGGCCTGATCGGCGGCACCGGCCAGCTCGCGCTGACCGGGGCGCTGCGGTATGCACCGGTCAGCGCGGCTGTTCCGATGGATTATTCCAGCCTGCTCTGGGCGACGCTCTACGGCTGGCTCTTCTTCGGCGTGTGGCCGACCTCCTACACCTGGATCGGCGCGCCGATCATCATCGGCAGCGGCCTGACGATCGCGTGGCGCGAGCATCGCCGCCAGCGGCTTGCCAGTCGATCCGCCGCAAGCGTGACTCAACGCGCCGAGTTGTAAGAAGCGAGCGCGCTGTGGGGCCGTGGCTCAACGCGCGCCGGTCGAGCGCGCTTCGCTCCTCGCCGGAGGATGCGGGTTCGATTTCTGCCAATCACTGGCGGCGATACACCAACGTCAGATTATTTGCCGGCATCGGCACGATCGGCGTCCGGCGCAGCTCGTGCGACGCGGCCGCCGCATCGACATCCTCGACGAAGCGGAGCCCCCATCGCGCATCGCGCGCCTTGAGCGAAGCATCGAAGGCTTCGTTCGAGGGGGCCGTGACTTCACCCCGCTGCCGATAGGGGCCGTAGAGGATCAGCGGAGCGCCCGCAGCGAGCAAACGGCCGGCATGCGCCATCAGCCCCAGCGTCGCCTCCCACGGGCTGATGTGAACCATGTTGATGCACAATATCGCATCGCCCGCCACGTCGCCTGGCCATGCCTCCGCCGCGTCGAGCGCCAGCGGCGGCGCGACGGTCCCGATACCTTCGCACCAGGCGGCGATCGAGCCGCGCGCATCGGCGTCCGGGTCGCTCGGCTGCCAGCGCAGCTCGGGGAAACGGCGGGCGAACCAGGCACAATGCTCGCCGGTACCGCTGGCAACTTCCAAGATGCGGCCTCGCTCCGGGAGTTCGGCAGCGAGCACTTCGGCGATTGCTTCCCGGTTTCGCGCAGTCGCAGGCGCGTGGCGTGCGCCCGGGGGCAGCTCCGGCGCAATCATGCCACCGCCATTGCGAAATGGCGCCATTCTGCGCATCGTGCCGTCGCTAGGCGGGAGGAGGTCGCATGAGGGACATTGATCATGACAGCGCGGGAATACGCTTCCCGCCGCCGCTCGTCTATCTGGGCGCGCTGCTGCTCGGACTTGCATTCGGCGCTGCAGTGGGGCGGCCGCCCGTCCCGCTCGACAGCGATCTGACCTATCCGATCGGCGCCTTTCTCATGATCGGCGGCTTTGCGATTCTGCTCACGGCGAGCGGCCTCTTCCGCAAGGCCGGTACGGAGATGAAGCCGTGGAAGTCCTCGTCGGCGCTCGTCACCGAGGGCGTCTATCGCTGGACGCGCAACCCCATGTACCTGGGCATGGCGCTTGCCTATGCGGGTATCGCGCTCATGCTCGACAGCCTGATCGCGCTGCTGCTGCTGATCCCGGTGGTGCTGGTGATCCAGACCAAGGTAATCGAGCCTGAGGAAGCCTATATGGAGCGCCGATTCGGCGACGCGTATCGCGCCTATCGCAGCGTCGTTCGCCGCTGGTTCTAACGCGGGCAATCGCCCTTCAAACAAGAAAAGGCAGCGACCGTGACCAGTCGCTGCCTTCCAAACGCATCTTGTGCGCCGACAGATTACGGGCTGTCGGGTTCGTCTTCGTCGTCGAATACGACTTCGTCGAGGAACAGATAGCCGATCGCACCTGCAGCAGCGACAATCGCAACGGTGTAGATCGCACCCTCACCGCCGAACTGGTCGCTCGCGGAGTCGGCGGACGACGAAGCGCGCACCTGCGACGTGACCGAAAGCGAAGCGGCCGAGTTGGCGCCGGCAACTGCCGGAGCTGCCATCAGGGCGACGGACGTCGCAGCCGCGATGGATTTGAACAAACGCATTTTCTTCTCCCTTGCCCCTTTGGACCCTTGAGACATACAGCTTCTGAAAGTGAAATCAACGGCTCCGTGTCGCAGTGGAAAGTCCGCCATCCTATTCCGCGGCGTCAGCGACCGGCAGTTCTTTCCATACCAGTACCGGCTTGCGTGCAGCCAAGGTCTCGTCGAGCCGCCGGCGCGGCGCAAAATGCGGCGCCGACTTGAGACGTTCGTCGCCGGATTTGGCCCGTTCGGCTACCGACCGAAGCGCCCCGATGAACTGATCCAGCGCGGCTCGCGATTCGGTTTCGGTCGGCTCCACCAGCATCGCGCCATGCACCACCAGCGGGAAGTACATGGTCATAGGGTGATAGCCTTCGTCGATCAGTGCCTTGGCGATGTCGAGCGTCGTGAAGCCATCGGCCAGGCCCGCGTCGGAGAACAGCGCTTCGTGCATGCACGGGCCACTGCCGCCGAACGGTGCCTCGAGCACGTCTTCCAGGCTGCGGAGGACATAATTGGCGTTGAGCACCGCATCCTCGGCCACTTGGCGCAGACCATCGGCGCCGTGACTGAGGATGTAGGAAAGCGCTCGGGTGAACATTCCCATCTGGCCGTGGAAAGCCGTCATCCGGCCGAAGCTGTCGCCGTGATGCTCCTCGGCCGTCTCTTCCTCGACGATCCGGAAACTGCCGTCGGCGGCCTTCTCCACGAAGGGCAGCGGCGCGTAGGGTGACAGCGCCTCGGAGAACACGACCGGCCCGGAGCCTGGTCCGCCACCGCCGTGCGGCGTGGAAAAGGTCTTGTGCAGATTGATATGCATCGCGTCGATGCCGAGATCGCCCGGCCGCACCCGACCGACGATCGCGTTGAAATTGGCACCGTCGCAATAGACGAACCCGCCTGCAGCATGCACCGCGTCGGAAATCGCCTTCATGTCGCGCTCGAACAATCCGCAGGTGTTCGGATTGGTGATCATCACGCCCGCGACATCGGGCCCGAGCCGCGCCTCCAGCGCTTTCAGGTCGACGCGCCCCTCGGCAGTCGCGGGAATATCCTCGACCGTGAAGCCCGCGAACGCGGCCGTCGCCGGATTCGTCCCGTGCGCGCTTTCAGGCACGAGGATCACCTTGCGGCTGTCGCCCCGCGCATCAAGCGCCGCGCGGATCGCGAGGATGCCGCACAATTCGCCATGCGCGCCTGCCTTCGGGCTCATCGCCACCGAGTGCATGCCGGTAAGCGTCACGAGCCAGTGCGCCAGTTCATGAATGAGTTCGAGCGCGCCCTGAACAGTATCGATCGGGGCAAGCGGATGAACATCGGCAAAGCCCGGCAGCCGCGCCAGCCGCTCGTTGAGCCGCGGATTATGCTTCATCGTGCACGAACCCAGCGGGAACAGGCCCAGGTCGATCGCATAGTTCTGGCGGCTGAGGCGCGTATAATGGCGCACCGTCTCCGGCTCCGACAGCCCCGGCAGACCGATCTCCGAACGCCGCTCCAGCCCCCCCAGCCGGCTCTCATGCGCGGCCGGAGGATCGATGTCGACGCCCGTGGTGTCGGCGCCCCCGATCTCGAAGATCAGCGGCTCCTCGAGCATCAGCGCCCGATTGCCGGTGAAAGTCTCACCGTCAGGCGCGCCCGCCTCACCCATGGTCGGCTTCCAGCCGCTCTGGTTGATCGTCATGCCAGTACCTCCTGGAGGCCGCTCGCGAGCGCCTCGATGTCCTCGTAGGTCACGGTTTCGGTAACGGCGACGACCAGCCCGTTCGCCAGCGCTTTGGTCTCCGGGAAGAGCCTGCCCAGCGACACACCGGCAAGAATCCCGCGGTCGGCGAGCGCGCGCACCACCGGTCGTGCTTCGCGCGGGAGCTTCACCGTGAATTCGTTGAAGAAGGAATCGTTCACCAACTCGACACCGCGCACCTTCGCGAGCCGATCCGCCGCCGAACAGGCGCGCGCATGGTTCGCCGCCGCAAGCTGCCGCAGTCCCTTTTCGCCCAGCAGCGTCATGTGCGCCGTCCAGGCGAGCGCGCAGAGCACCGAGCTGGTGCAGATGTTCGACGTCGCCTTCTCGCGCCGAATGTGCTGCTCGCGCGTCGAGAGCGTCAGCACGAAGCCGCGCTTGCCCTCCGCGTCCACCGTCTCGCCGGTGAGCCGTCCCGGCATCTGCCGCACCAGCTTCTCCGAACACGCGAACAGACCGACATAGGGTCCGCCGAATTGCAGGCCGACGCCGATCGACTGGCCCTCGCCTACGACGATGTCCGCACCCATCTCGCCGGGCGACGTAAGCGCCCCCAGCGCGACCGGCTCGGTGACCACCGCCACCAGCAGCGCCTTTTTGGCGTGGCAGGCATCGGCAAGCGCGGAAAGGTCGCCGATGCGGCCCAGAATGTCAGGATATTGCACCACCACGCAGGAGGTATCGTCGTCGATCCGATCGATCAGCGATTCGATGTCCGACCGTGCGGCCAATTCCGGCGCGGCTGTCTCCAACATGTCGCCAGTGAACTTCGCCATTGTCTCGCAGACCGAGACGTAGTGCGGATGGAGGCCCGACGAGAGAATCGCCTTGCCGCGCTTCGTCACGCGGCGCGCCATGCCGATCGCTTCCCAGCAAGCCGTCGATCCGTCGTACATGGATGCGTTCGCCACGTCGCAGCCGAAAAGGCGCGCGACCTGAGTCTGGAACTCGAACAGCATCTGCAGAGTGCCCTGCGCGATTTCCGGCTGGTAGGGCGTATAGCTCGTCAGGAACTCGCCGCGCTGGATCAGGTGATCGACGCTCGCAGGAACATGGTGGCGATAGGCGCCGGCACCGAGGAAGAAGGGCGCGTCGCCGGCCGCGAGATTCTTTGCCGCCAGCTTCGAAAGGTGCCGCTCGACGGCGATTTCGCTCGCACGGTTCGGCAGGCCCTCGATCGGCCCGCTCAGGCGCGCATGCTCGGGCACGTCGATGAAGAGCTCGTCGATCGAAGCGGCGCCGACACGGGCGAGCATCGCCTGCCGGTCGCCGTCGGTAAGGGGTAGATAGCGCATTCGATTTCCTTCTCCCCTCCCGCGCGGGAAGGAGTCTGTCGCCCATTACACGATCGCAAAGGCAGCAAGGGAGCGCACACCGTCGCCCCGGCCCCACCCGCCAGCGGGGAGGAGCGCTCAAAGCCCCGCGACGAATTCCTTGTACGCCGCCTCGTCCATCAGTTCGCTCAGCTGGCTGGGGTGCATCAGGTTCAGCTTGAAGAACCATCCCGCGCCTTCGGGGTCCGAATTGACCAGGCTGGGATCGTCGGCCAACGCGGCATTGCCTTCGGTGACCGTTCCGGAGACCGGGGAGTACACGTCGCTCGCCGCCTTCACGCTCTCCACCACTGCGGCTTCGTCGCCTTTGGCGAACTCGCGGCCGGCATCGGGCACTTCGACGAAGACGATGTCACCGAGCTGGTGCTGCGCATAATCGGTGATGCCAACCGTCGCGACCTGGTTCTCGACTTCGATCCACTCATGTTCCTGGGTGTAATAGCGGCTCATCGCATCAGCCTTTCTTGCGGACATAACGGTGGGGGACGAAGGGCATCGGCACGACCTCCGCCCGGTGGATCTTGCCGCGCTGGGCAAGCGTGATCTGCGTTCCCGGCTCTGCGAGAGCGGCGGGGACATAGGCCATGGCGATCGGCTTCTGAACGCTGGGGGCGAACCCGCCCGACGTCACCTTGCCCACTTCGGCGCCGTCGGCGTCGACCACCATCGCACCTTCGCGCACCGGCTGGCGCCCCTCGACGATCAGCCCGACCCGCTTCGCAATCGGCCCCTCTTCGCGCTCTCGCAGGATCCGTTCGGCGCCGGGGAAGCCGCCTTCCTCGCGCCGACGCTTCGACAGCGCGAAGCCGAGATCGGCAGCGATCGGCGTCGTATCGTCGTCAAGGTCGTGGCCATAGAGCGGCAGCCCGGCTTCGAGCCGTAGCGAATCGCGCGCGCCCAGCCCGATCGGCTCCACTTCCGGCTCGGCGCACAACGCCTCGGCCAGCGCCTCCACTCGATCCGCCGGAACCGAAATCTCGAAACCGTCTTCGCCGGTATAGCCGGAGCGGCTGATCCAGAGCGCCGCTCCGTTCCAGCCGAACGCACCGGCCGTCATGAAAACCAGTTCCTCGACGCCGGACACCAGCCGCGCCAGCGCGGTGACCGCCTTCGGCCCCTGCAGCGCGAGCAGCGCGCGCTCTTCCATGTGGTTGATCGTGACTGCGTCGGGCAGCCCGTCGCGCAACACGCCGAGATCGTCCCACTTGGTCGCCCCGTTCACGACCATGTAGAAGCCCGGCTCGCCGAACGGGTTCTCGGCCGGCAGGCGCGTGATCATCAGATCGTCGTGAATGCCGCCGTTTTCCGCAAGCAGCAGCGAATAGCGCATCCGGCCTTCGCCGAGCGCCTTGAGCTCGCCCGGCAGCAGCGTTTCGAGCGCCGCGTCGACCGCATCGCCGGTGAAGAGCAGCTGCCCCATATGGCTGACGTCAAACAGGCCCGCGTGCTCGCGTACCCACAGATGCTCGGCCATGATGCCTTCGTACTGAACCGGCATCGAATAGCCCGCGAACGGGACCATCCGCCCGCCCCGGCCGCGATGCCACGCATTGAGCGGCAGCGTCGCGGGGCCGACATCCTCGCCGCCCTCGGGAGCACCGGACATCTCGGTGCCGCGTGCCTGATAATCGTCGGTAGGACCGTTGTGGACTTCTCGGCTCATGAATCGGCTCCGATGCAGTTGGTCGCGATGGTCCCGCCGTTGCCGGCCCTTCCATCACCCCCTCTGTCACGGAACCTGAGAGCTTTCGCCGCGGTTCCCCCCGCGGCTTACCCCTTCGGTGGAGCCGGGCCGAAACCGGGCTCGCTTTCCAGAGTGTCATGCGCCGCGCGGTCCGGTCTGCCTGAGAGATTCCGGGGCGGTTGCTCCTTCGGCGGTGTCGGACGATCGCTCGCCTGCCACACTCTCCCGCGCGTGCCTGAGTGGTTGCCCACCCTCGACGCGTCCTGATTGGCGCGCCGCAGCGATCGAGTCAATCGCGCCGCGGTTCAGCGCGTCGCGTTATAGCGTAGCTGCTCGTCGGTGAGCTGGAATCCGACGAGCGTCTCGAACGTCGCGGAAAGCACCGCTTGGCGCACCGAGGGATCGGTGAGCGGATCGATCGCAGCCTGTTCTTCGCCGGGGCGGCGGCGCTCCGTCAGCCGGTCCCGAACGTCGTCCGGCAGCGTCGCGGCGGCACGGCCGATCGTGGTGGTTCCCCGCCCCGTCGAGGACGCGCGGATCTCGCCCGGCGCGAAATTCAGGGTGACTTGATCGACGCGCTTGGCGACAACCGAAGTCCCGCCGCGCACGATGGTGACGAAATAGGGCAGAGTCACGGTGCGTGCGCCCGTCGCTTCGCTTCGCCGGCCGAGCACGTCGAAGGTCACTTCGGTGACGATCTGGTCGCCGGCCTGGGTGCACGTCGATTGGACGTTGGTGATCACCGCAGTGACGTCGATCGCGCTCGCTTCGCGGCTGTCGGCGGGGTCGAACAATGTGATGTCGCCGGTGCCGGCAGGCACGCCCACCGTCGGGCAAGCGGACCGCACTGCGGCGATTCCGCCTTCGGCGATGTCGCCCGCACGCGTGCAGCCCGTGGCGAGCGCGAGGAGAAGAACGGGTGCGGCGAACTTGCGAAGCGGCACGGGACAGACCACCTTTCGACAAAGGAACGGGCCGCTCAAGCGAAACGCTGACCGGCCCGGATACGGAGCGCACCATAGGAACCGCCTTTCGCCCGTGCAAGCAATCGCGTAGAGGCCGCCCCAGATGACCGATCACTTCAAACCCGCCCTCGACCTGCTGATCGCGGCGCCGCGCGGCTTCTGTGCCGGCGTCGATCGCGCCATCCGCATCGTCGAACTCGCGATCGAGAAATATGGCGCGCCGGTCTATGTCCGGCACGAGATCGTCCACAACAAATATGTGGTCGACACGCTGAAGGCGAAGGGGGCGATCTTCGTCGCCGAACTCGATCAGGTTCCCGATGACGTGCCGGTGGTCTTCTCCGCGCACGGAGTGCCCAAGGCAGTGCCGGCCAAGGCAGCCGAGCGCGGCCTCTCCTATCTCGACGCCACTTGCCCGCTGGTTTCCAAAGTGCACCGCCAGGCCGAGCGGCTGGTGAACCAGGGGCGGCATATCCTGTTCATCGGCCACGCCGGCCACCCCGAAGTGGTCGGTACGTTCGGCCAGGTTCCCGAAGGATCGATGACGCTCGTCGAAACCGTCGAGGACGCCGAGCAGGTCACGGTGGCCGATCCGGACAATCTCGCCTTCCTGACGCAGACGACGCTTTCGGTCGACGATACCGCCGCCGTTCTCGCCAAGCTGCGCGAACGCTTCCCGACGATCCTCGCGCCTGGCGCCGACGACATCTGCTATGCGACGTCGAACCGCCAGGGAGCGGTGAAGGCGATCGCGGAGGCGGTCGATCTCATGCTCGTGATCGGCGCCCCGAATTCGTCCAATTCGAAGCGGCTCGTCGAGGTCGCGGTGCGCAACGGCACTTGCGCGACGCTGATCCAGCGCGCCACAGAGATCGATTTCGACTGGTTCGACGGCGTCCGCACCGTCGGCATCACGGCGGGCGCTTCGGCGCCGGAGATCCTCGTCCGCGAAGTGATCGATCATCTCGCCACGCGCTTCGCCGTGACCGAGCGCGAGGTCGAGCTGGTCGAGGAAAAGGTGGCGTTCAAGCTGCCGCGCGGTCTCGAAGCCGCCTAGTGGCCGTCTATACGCAGGTTTCGGCCGAAGCGCTCGCGCGCTTCCTGAGCGGCTTCGACGTGGGCGATCTCGTCTCCGCCAAGGGGATCGCCGAGGGAGTCGAGAACTCCAACTATCTGGTCGACACGACCAGGAGCCGCTTCATCCTGACGCTCTACGAAAAGCGCGTATCGGCGGAAGACCTGCCCTTCTTCATGGCGCTGCTCGATCATCTCGCCGATCGCGACCTGCCGGTGCCGCCGGCGGTGCCCGACCGCAACGGCCGGGTAATCCACGAGCTGGAAGGCCGCCCGGCGTGCCTCATTCAGTTTCTTTCCGGCGTTTCGGTTTCGCACCCCACCCCGGCGCAGGCACAGGCGGCGGCGCGCGCGATGGGAAGGATGCACCGCGCGCTGACCGATTTTTCCGGCGAGCGCCCGAACAGTCTCGGCCCGGCGGCTTGGAAGCCGCTCTTCGAACGCTGCGGTCGCGATCTCGATGCCATCGCGCCGGGGCTCTATGCGGCGGCGGGAGCGGCGGTGGACGAAGTGCTGGCGCGCTGGCCGCATGAGCTCGACCGGGCGGCGATCCATGCTGACCTGTTCCCCGATAACGTCCTCATGCTCGGCGATCGAGTCACGGGACTGATCGACTTCTACTTCGCGTGCACCGAAGTCCGGGCCTATGACCTGGCCGTGATGCATGGCGCCTGGGCATTCGACGCTGCGGGAACGCGCTATGCCGCCGAAATCGGCGAAGCGCTGATGACCGGCTATGCCGACAGCCACGGCCTTACTCCTGCCGAGCGCAAGGCGATGCCCGTGCTCGCGGCCGGCGCCGCGATCCGCTTCTTTCTGACCCGCGCCTGGGACTGGCTGAACACGCCGGCCGATGCGCTGGTCACGCGCAAGGATCCGCTCGCCTGTTGGAACCGCTATCGCTTCTACGCCGATGCCGGCGAGACGCTGTTCCTGTGACCACGCTTCCCCATGTCGAGATCGCGACCGACGGCGCGTGCAAGGGCAATCCCGGGCGCGGCGGCTGGGGCGTCGTGCTGCGCGCCAACGGGACCGAGAAGGAACTCTCGGGTGGCGAGGCACACACCACCAACAACCGCATGGAGCTGATGGCCGCGATCGAGGGGCTGAAGGCACTGAAGAAGCCGTGCCGGGTGACGCTCTCCACCGACAGCAAATATGTCATGGACGGGCTCACCAAGTGGATTCACGGCTGGCAGCGCAACGGCTGGAAAACCGCATCGAAGCAGCCGGTGAAGAACGCCGATCTGTGGCAGGAGCTGCTTGCCGCCGCTCGCCCGCATCAGATCCAGTGGGAATGGGTCAAGGGGCATGCCGGCCATCCCGACAACGAGCGCGCCGACAAGCTGGCGAGCGACGCCGCGCTTGCCGCACGATAGGCGCAACCCGTTTCGGCCCTCGCCGGCGACAGCACCCTCCGCGATGACGACTGTCGGATCGACGGCTTCGGCCGCCCCGCTCGCGCCCTAGCCGAACCGCCGCGGCGAATAGACCCCCGGATCGATGCCCGCCACCGCCGCTTCCGGGGTGCGCCCCAGCAGCAGCGCCGCCGCCAGCTTCGCTGCGGCGGGCGCGGTCTGGATACCGAACCCGCCCTGTCCCGCGCACCAGAAAAAGCCCGGTATTTTCGCATCGAAGCCATAAACGGGCAGCCGATCGGGCGCAAAGCTGCGCAGCCCCGCCCATTTGTGCTCCAGCGCCGACACGCGCCAGTCAACGGCGTGCTCGAACCGATCGATCGCCGTCGCCACGTCGATCTCCTCGGGTGCGGCATCGACCGGCGGAGTCTCGATTTCGTCGTGCGGGCTCAGCCACAGCCGCCCGCCCGCCTCGGGCTTGAAATAGAAACTACCGGTGAGATGCGCGACATGCGGCAGATCGGGCGGCGGCGCAGGATCGGTGCGTAGCTGCACCATGGTGCGGCGATAGGCGGTGATGCCGAGCGGCGCCGCGCCGGCGATCCGCGCGACCGGATCGGCCCAGGCGCCGGCCGCGTTCACCAGCACCTCCGCCTCGATATCGCCGCTCCGGCTTTGCAGTAGCCAGCGTCCGTCCACGCGTCGCGCCGCTTCTAGCCCGGACGACAGCCGAAGCTCGGCGCCTGCCTGCCGCGCGGTCTTCAGAAAGGCCGCGTGGAGCCCGGCGACGTCGATATAGTTGCAGCTCGGCTCCCACACGCCCAGCGACCAGCCATCGCGCAGCCCCGGAACGCGCGTGCGCGGATCGACTGATTCCAGCGCAACGCCGCTGCCGTCGAACTCGGCGAGAAATGCGTCCACTGCGGCGCCTTCGTCCGCGCGGGCAATGTGCAGCGATCCCAGTGCCTCGACATGCTCGCGCAGGAATGGCCCCGAGGCGGTCGTCAGCGGCTGGACATGCGGCCCGCCATAGGTTTCGGACCAATAGGCCGCCGAACGCCCGGTCGCGTGATAGCCCGGCCGATCCTCCGCCTCCAGCAGCAGCACCCGCGCGTGCGGCACCAGTTCCGCCGCCAGGCTGGCGCCGGCGATTCCGGCGCCGACGATCGCGACGTCGGTTCGGATCAACGCTGCTGGGCTCGTGCCGAGAGGAACAGATCGATTTCGCCGATCGCGCGATTGCGCACCTTGTCGACTTCGCGCAGGATTTCGTGCGCGCTCTCCTTGCCGAACCGCACCACCCGCGCGTCCGGCAGCTTCGCGAGCGTCGTGTGCGCGGCTTTTGCGTCGACCAGCTGATCGGCATCCGCGACAAGGCCGAGCACCGGCACACGCATTTCCTTCAGCTTCGGGTTCCGGCGCAGCTCGCGCATCGAACGAAACGCCTCGATCACCCAACGCCAGCTCGGCGGGCCGGTGAGAAGCGCCGAATCGGACTGTTGCCAGAACAGCTCGTCCTCATAGCGCGTGCGGTCGTGCGTCAGCAGCTGTTCGCGCGTCTCGGTGGTGTGCGGCTTTTCATTGCCCTTCCACGCCGGGCGCGCCGAATTGCCGACTCCGCCCAGCAGTTTTGCCACCCGCTCGGCCAGGAACGGCGGGACGATGCTCCGCACCCCCAGCATCGGCGCGATCAGCACGGCCGCGTCGGGCCGGATGATGCCTTCGACGAGCCCGCGGAGCAGCAGATGCCCGCCCATCGAATGACCCATCACCACATGCGGTCCCGGTGTCGCCGCCTGCCATTCCTTCGCGAAGGTTTCGAAATCGGCGATGAAATGGTCGAAATCGTCGATATGCCCGCAATTCGGGTGATCGGTGAGTCGGCCCGATCCGCCCTGGCCGCGCCAGTCGAAGGACGTGACCGTCCATCCCTGGCGATGCCAGTGCTCGAAAGTCTCGAGATATTTCTCGAACAGATCGCCACGCCCGGTGAGAAAGAGAATCGAGCCACGCGGCTGTGAGCTCTCGGCCGGCCATGCGAAAGCACGCAGTTCCCAGCCGTCCGCCGCGGGCCAGCGGGTTACGCGGGCGCCATTCGGAATGGCGCGGCGATCGAAAGAAGCATCCGTCATCCCGCGTGGTTACTTTTTGGAAAGCCACTCCGTCTAGGCATTTGGCGCGATGGGGGATGTGCTCGCCACCGTGATGCTCGTGGCGCTCGGGCTGCTCCTGGTCTCGGCCGGGATCGAGGACGTGCGAATCCGCCAGATCGCCAATTGGAAGAACGCGGCCATCGCGTTGATGGCGCCGCTCTGGTGGATGGCGAACGGTCTCGCGCTTTGGCCGGAAGTGGCGATCCAGATCGGAGTCGCCCTGGCCGTCTTCGCCTTCTTCGCCGGCGCCTTTGCGCTGGGCCAGATGGGTGGTGGCGACGTGAAGCTTATCGGCGCGCTGGCGCTGTGGCTGCCGGTCCAGCCGCTGCTGTGGATGCTCGTGCTGATGTCGCTGATCGGCGGCGCGCTCACACTGCTGCTCGTGCTGGAGAAGGCGCTGCGGAAGACACGGAAGACACTGGAAATTCCCTATGGGGTCGCAATCGCGATCGCGACGCTGCTGGTGCTTCGCGAACCGATTTTTAACCAGTTCGGGTGATGTTTAATGCCGGATCAACCCGGCCCGTCGATTTCAGGAAAAGGCCTTGATGCGTCATGGATGCTAGGAAGCTGATACTTCTCGTGGGCGCGCTGATCGTCGCGGCGATCACGGCGTTCATGGCGCGCAGCCTGATGGTGGGCACGCCTGCCCCCGTCGCGGGCGCCGCTCCGGGCACCGGCGAAGTCGCGCCCGCCGTGGAAGTGCTGGTGGCGCAGCGCGCGCTGCCGGTCGGCACGATCCTCGATCCCGGCGCGCTGAAGTTCGTCGCCTGGCCCGAGGAGCTGGTCGAAGGCGCCTATTATCTGAAGGCCGAGACCGATCTGAATTCGCTTCAGGGCACGGTCGTCCGCTTCGCCATTCCGGCGGGCCAGCCGATCACGCAGGGCGCGCTCGTGAAGCCCGGCGACCGTGGCTTCCTGGCCGCCGCGCTCGGTCCGGGGATGCGCGCCGTCACCGTGCCGGTGCAGGCGCAGAACGCAGTCGCGGGGTTCGTCTTTCCCGGCGATCGCGTGGACCTGATCCTCACCCAGAATATCGAAGGCGGCGGCGACGGTCCGCCGCTCAAGGTCTCCGAAACCGTACTGCGCAACCTGCGCGTGCTGGCGACCGACCAGCAGACCGACCGCCAGACCGACGAAGAAGGCCGCACGGTCGTCAGCACCTATTCGACCGTCACCGTGGAGGCGACTCCCTCGATCGCGGAGCAGATCTCGGTGGCGCAGGAGATCGGCGACATCTCGCTCTCGCTGCGTTCGCTTGCCGATTCATCTACCGAGCTCGAGGAAGCGATTGCCACCGGTGCGGTCTCGGTTCCCGAAGGCGACGATCCCGCCGCCGAGCGCGCGATGCTCGAGCGGGCCCGCACCCGGCCGATCGAGGGGCGCTCCAGCTTCTCCACCGGTGCCGACGTCTCGCGCTTCCAGCGCAGCACCGTGCCGGGCCGCCCTGCCGAAAACAATGGCGCTCCGCCGCTTTCCGCGCCGCCGCCCGGCTTCGTCATGCCGGGCAACCAGCCGCCTCCGGTTCCGAACGGCGTCGACCTGGGACCCACGGTCCGCGTGGCGCGCGGCAACGACGTGACGGTGGTGCCGCTCGGAATGCCGAATGCTTCCTCCGGAAGGAACAACTAGACATGCGTTTTCTGGCCAAGCCGATGGTACTGCCGTTCGCGGCTGTCCTCGCCACGGGAGGCGCGGCCGCGCTGTCCGTCGCGCCCGCGGCGGCGCAGACGACCGCCCCCTCCCCGACCAATCTCGTCCAGATCAGCACGGGCGGCGGGCGGCTGGTGACGCTCGACGCTCCGATGACGGACGTGTTCGTCGCCAATGCCGAAGTCGCCGACGTGCAGGTTCGCTCGCCGACCCAGCTCTATGTGTTCGGCAAGGCGCCGGGGGAAACCACCGTCTATGCGACCAGTCGCGGCGGCGGCGTCGTCTATGCCGCCACCGTCCGCATCGCGAACAACATCGATTCGATCGATTCGATGCTGCGCCTGGCGATGCCCGAGGCGCAGATCGTCGCCACTCCGATGAACGGCCTGATCCTGCTGACCGGCACGATCGCCAGCCCCGACGACGCGGCCGAGGCCGAGCGGCTCGTCCAGGCCTTCGTCGGCGAGGAGACCCAGATCATCAGCCGGCTGCGGACCGCCACGCCGCTGCAGGTGAACCTGCAGGTTCGGTTCGCCGAAGTGAGCCGCAGCTTCGTCAAGAATGTCGGCGCGAATCTGCTGACCCGCGACACGACCAACGGCTTTCAGTTCGGGATCGGTTCGGGCCGTTCGCCCGGCACGATCGGCTCGGTCGACACCTCGAACCTGCCGCAGCTGGACGCATCGGCGCGGTTCGGGCTGCCGGCGGGCTCGATCGAGCTGCCGTTCGATCCGCGCATCGGCGACTTCGTCTATCCCGATACCGGCACGCAATTCGACTGGTCGAAGGGCCCGCAGCAGGCGACGCTCGCGCTGGCCGGCCGGCTGTTCGGCCTCGACATTCTCTCGGCGATCGATCTCGGTGAGACCATTGGCCAGGTGACCACGCTCGCCCAGCCGAACCTGACCGCGCTTTCGGGCGAGACCGGCACGTTCCTCGCGGGCGGCGAAATCCCGATTCCGATCGCGCAGGGGCTCGGCGCCGTCTCGATCGAATACAAGCAATACGGCATCAGCCTGGCCTTCACGCCCACCGTTCTGGCCGACGGTCGCCTCTCGCTGCGCGTCCGGCCCGAAGTGTCGCAGCTGAACTATGCCCAGGCCGTCCAGTTCGAAGGCACGATCCTGCCCAGCGTCTCGACGCGCCGCGCCGAGACCACGGTGGAGCTCGGCTCGGGCGAAAGCTTCATGATCGCAGGGCTGTTGTCGAACACGCATGACAATTCGATCGACAAGGCACCCGGCCTCGGGGACTTGCCGATCCTGGGCACGCTGTTCCGCTCGAACGCCTTTCAGCGCAACGAGACCGAGCTGGTGATCGTGATCACCGCGACGCTCGTCCGGCCGGTGACTTCGAACCAGATTTCGCTGCCGACCGACGGCTATCAGGCGCCGGACGACTTCTCCCGTATCCTCGGCGGTCAGCTCTCGCGCTCGACCGATGCGCCGCCGCCCCGGCCGTCGATGGCGCCCGCGCCCGCCGCAGCGCCCGCACTCGGCGCCGCGGCTCCCGTCCAGCCGCAGCCGCAGGCATCCGAGCCGGCTCCGCAGCCGCGGCGCGAGCAACGCCGAAGCGATGGTTCCGCCGCCCCCGGTTTCAGTCTCGATTGATGCGCACTCAGGAGATGCTCATGTCCCCCCGTATCGCGCTTTCCGCCCTGCTCGCTCCGGCGCTGCTGCTCGCCGGCTGCGGCACGTATAACGGCGGCGTCGATTCGCTGCACCAGCCGGTGGTGTCGCGCAGCGACTATGTGTTCGATCTCGCCACGGCGGGCTACGGCCTGGCTCCAGGCGAGGAACAGCGCCTCGCCGGCTGGCTGCAATCGATGGGTCTGCGCTACGGCGATCGCGTCGCGGTCGACGACGGCGGCCACCCCACAGGCGCGCGCGAGCAGATCGCTGCCGTCGCGGGCCGCCACGGCATCCTCCTGTCCGATCATGCTCCTGTCACGATGGGCACGGTCGCGCCGGGAACGGTGCGCGTCGTGGTCACCCGCATGACCGCCAGTGTTCCGAGCTGCCCCGATCACAGCCGCGAATATCAGCCCGACTTCGGCGCGAGCACGAGCTCCAACTTCGGCTGCGCGATCAATTCGAACCTCGCGGCAATGACCGCGAATCCGGCCGATCTCGTGCGCGGCGAACCGGGCGCCGACATCGCCGATCCGGCAACCGCGACTCGCGCGATCCGCAGCTACCGCGAAGCCAAGCCGACGGGCGCAGAGGGCCTGCCCGCGGCGACTCCCACCATGGGCGGAGGGAACAACTAAAGTGAACGCCCCCTTCAACCCCGGCCGAACCGGCCATCGCGAACCGTTCGTCGCTTTCGTCTGCGACGAGACGACGGCGGAGCTGCTGCGCCCGATTGCGATCGAGCTCGGCTGGTCGCCGGAGAAGGTCAACAAGGGCGGACTACGCAATGCCGTTCAGACGCTCTCCGTCTCCGCGAGCCCCAACATCCTGTTCGTCGACCTGTCCGAATCGGGCGATCCGCTCAACGATATCAACGCGCTGGCCGAAGTGTGCGAGCCCGGCACCATCGTGATCGCCGCAGGGCAGGTGAATGACGTTCGCCTCTATCGCGACCTGATCGCCAGCGGCATTCAGGACTATCTCCTGAAGCCGCTCAATCCCGACGCGCTGCGCGAGAGCTTCGCCCAGGCGCAGGCCGCATTGGCAGCTCCAAAGGTCGCCGAGACATCCGCCGATCGGCCGCATTGCGCGATCGCAGTGATCGGCACCCGCGGCGGCGTGGGCGCCTCGACGATGGCGACGTCGCTCTCCTGGCTGATGAGCGAGCGCCACGTCAGAACGACTGCGTTGCTCGATCTCGACGTGCATTTCGGCACCGGCGCGCTTGCGCTCGATCTCGAGCCCGGGCGCGGCCTGACCGATGCGATCGAGAATCCCAGTCGCATCGACGGACTGTTCATCGAGCGCGCGATGGTCCGCGCGTCCGAACGACTCGCCGTGCTTTCGGCCGAAGCACCGATCAACTCGCCGGTCCTCACCGATGGCGCCGCTTTCTATCAGCTGCAGGAGGAGATCCGCACCGCATTCGAGTGCACCATCGTCGATCTCCCGCGCTCGATGCTCGTGCTGCATCCGCATCTGATCGCCGATGTGCAGGTTGCGGTACTGGTCACCGAGCTCACCCTCGCCGCTGCGCGCGACGCGATCCGCATCCTGAGCTGGTTCAAGTCGAACGCGCCGCAGACGCAAGTGATCGTCGTCGCCAATCGCGTGCAGCCGAGCGCGCAGCTCGAGATCAGCCGAAAGGATTTCGAAGGGTCGATCGAGCGCAAGATCGATTTCCTCGTTCCGTTCGACAACAAGCTCGCCGCGCAGGCGGCAAAGCTCGGCAAGCCTTTCGCCGAGGCGGGCAAGAATTCGAAATCGGTCGCGCCCATGGTGGAGCTGTCCGAACGTGTCCTCGACTTCGCGGATGCAGGCGAACCGGCTTCCGTGGGCGGCAAGAAAGCAGGCAAGGCGGGCGGCAAGGCTGCATCGGGCAAGGGCGGCTCGCTCCTCGCCAAGCTGATGACGCCGAAGAAAAAGTAACTCCGCCGCTTCCGGGCGGCCAGTGAGAAGCGGAGGCGAACGCGGCATGAACATGCTGCCGTACCTGATGATCGGCGCGGGCGCTTTCGCGGTGCTCGCGATACTGGTGTTTGCCTTTTCGGGTCCGTCCGTACAGCGCGCGGGCTCACGACGTCTTTCCAGCGTTCGCGAACGCCACGCCGGCCAAACGACGGTCGCGGCGGCGATGGAGGCGCAGATGCGCCGCATCTCCGCGCAGCGGGCAACGCGCGTGGACGCCGCAGCCGCACGTTTCATCCCGAACCCGGCGCTTCTGGGAAAGCGTCTCGCGATGACGGGCAAGGACTGGACGGTCGGACAATATGCGCTGGCCACGGTCGGACTTGCGCTGGTCGGCTTCGTCGCTCTCTGGTTTCAGGGCGCACCGCCGTGGCTGGCAATGTTCGCCGGGCTTTTCCTGGGGCTGGCCGTTCCGCACATGGCGGTCGGCTTCTTCATCGGCCGGCGCATCGCCAAATTCACTGCGAAGTTCCCCGACGCGATCGAGCTGTTGGTTCGCGGCCTGCGCTCGGGCCTGCCGATCACCGAGACGATGGCGGTCGTGGGAGCCGAGATCGAAGGGCCCGTGGGCGAGGAATTCCGTGCCGTTTCCGACAAGATGAAGATCGGGCGCACGCTCGACGTGGCGCTGCAGGAGACATCGGACCGGCTCGGCACTCCCGAGTTCCAGTTCTTCGTCATCACCATCGCCATCCAGCGCGAAACCGGCGGCAACCTTGCCGAAACGCTGTCGAACCTCGCCGATGTGCTGCGAAAGCGCAGCCAGATGAAGCTCAAGATCAAGGCGCTTTCGTCCGAATCCAAGGCGTCGGCCTATATCGTCGGCGCTCTGCCCTTCATCGTGTTCGGCATGATCTGGTTCATCAACAATCAGTATATGCTCAACTTCTTTCAGGACGAACGGCTGATGGTCGCCGGCGGCGGCGGGCTGGTCTGGATGGGGATCGGCGCGTTCATCATGGCCAAGATGGTCAATTTCGAGATCTGAGGCGGCAATGCAACCCACCAGCACCGCACCGATGATCCTGGGCGTCGACGTCCTGTGGGTGGCCACGCTGCTCGCGGGAGTCGCGACGCTGGCGATGCTGTATGCGCTCTACATGGCCACTACCGTGCGCAATCCGATGGCCAAGCGCGTCAAGGCACTCAACGAGCGGCGCGAGCAGCTGAAGGCGGGCATCACAGCCTCCACGTCAAAGCGGCGTGCCAAGCTGGTCCAGCGGAGCGACGCTTCGGATCGAATGCGCAATTTCCTCAGCTCGATGAAGGTGCTGCAGGAAAGCCAGGTCAAGGCCGTCCAGATCAAGATGCTGCAGGCCGGGATCCGGCGCAAGGAATGGGCCGTCGGCGTCATTTTCGGCCGGCTCGTGCTGCCGATCGTGATCGGTGGCCTCGCGGTGTTCCTCGTCTATGGCACGGACATGTTCGCCGACTGGGGTTCGCTTAAGAAATACGGGCTCGTCGCCGGCGCCTTCCTGCTGAGCTACAAGGCACCGGACATCTATCTCAAGAACAAGATCCAGAAGCGTTCGGCCGCGATCCGCAAGGGCCTGCCCGACGCGCTCGATCTGCTCGTGATCTGTGCCGAAGCGGGACTCACCGTCGACGCCGCCTTTGGCCGCGTCTCGCGCGAACTGGGCAAGGCCTATCCCGAACTGGGCGAGGAATTCTCGCTGACCGCGATCGAGCTCGGCTTTCTGACCGACCGCCGCAATGCGTTCGAAAATCTCGCGATGCGGATCGATCTCGATGCGATTCGCGGCGTGGTGACCACGATGATCCAGACCGAGAAATACGGCACGCCGCTCGCTTCGGCGCTGCGCGTCCTTTCGGCCGAGTTCCGCAACGAGCGGATGATGCGCGCCGAGGAAAAGGCTGCGCGGCTTCCCGCGATCATGACGATCCCGCTGATTCTGTTCATCCTGCCGGTGCTGTTCATCGTGATCCTGGGCCCCGCCGCCTGCGACATCAACGACGCACTGCTGACCGGCTGACCACCCCGCCATCTTGCCTGTGGCGGAGAATCGCGGAGCAGGGTACATCGGCCTCGCGATCATAGGGGAGGTCGATCATGCCGGAGTTGCCGTTCCAGACGCCGACCGAATTCGTTGCGCTTGCCCTAACGCTCATCGCCGGCTGGCTGCTGGGTCTCGCCAGCGCTCCGGGCGGGCGCAAGTGGAAGCAGCTCTATCAGGACGAGGAAGTCGCTCACGCAGGCTATCGGCACCAGGCGGAGACCGACCTTCGCGAAGCCAACCAACGCATTCGCGAGCTCGAAACCGAGCGCGAACGGCTGCAGAAGTCGCTCGACGAGGCACAAGCGGCTCCGCCGAGCGCACCGACGGCAAGCGCCGATGCCGTCAGCGAAACCGATAGCGAGCCCGGCGCCGGCTGGCGCGGCTGGTTCGGCTGGGGCCGCGACAATCTTGCGCGGATAAAGGGTATCGACGAAGCACGCGAGCAGCGGCTCAACGAGCTCGGCATCAAGACCTATCGCGAGATCGAGAAGATGACCGCCGACGACGAAGCGGCGCTCGAACAACGGCTCGAGGTCGAGAAAGGCACCATCGCCGATCAGGAGTGGCGCGAACAGGCCGCGATGCTGCGCGCGGGCAACGACGACGAGCACGGCCAGCGCTACGGCTGAGCCGGAAACGCTGGGTCGGGGCAGCGCCGGGCTACGGCAGCACGAGCGCGCGCTGGTACGTCTCGACCACTTCCGCCAGCGGCACGCCCGCGCCCGATGACACGAGCGCACGATGGCGCAGGACCGCGGCGGGGGGAGCGCCCCGCCCGTCCCACAGCCGTTCTGCGGCCAGATTGCGCCGCACCGGCACAAGGTCCGCGATCACCGCGCCGAACGGCGTGTCGTTCTCCGCCAGCGCCGCGCGCATCTCCGGCGTCAGACGCGCGGGCACGAACCAATTCTCCGCCTCGGACAGCAGCCGCGCGCCGCAGACCAGCCGCACGCGCCGATAGCCGAGCGGCTCGTCTGCGCTCACTGCCAGCCGGTCGCGCTGCTCGGCGCTCGCGGGCACGTCGATTCCACGGTCTACCTCCGCGCGCACCGCCAGCCCGCCACAGCGGCGCTCCAGCACGCTCGTCGCGGTCGGACCCGCCAGCAAGTCGGCGTGCAGGGCGTCGACTGCATCCTGCACAGCGTGCGCGAGCGGCGTCATGGCCATGCTGCCCAGGGCGATAGCGGCAAGCGGCGTCACGCCCGCGCCGCGAGCGCCGCCTGCGCCGCCGCCAGCCGCGCGATCGGCACGCGATACGGCGAGGCCGAGACGTAATCGAGCCCGGTCTTCTCGCAGAAGGCGATCGAGGCCGGGTCGCCGCCATGCTCGCCGCAGATGCCGAGCTTGAGGCCCGGCCGGGCTTCACGGCCGCGCTCCGCGGCAATCTCGATCAGCTCGCCCACGCCTTCGATGTCGATGCTGACGAACGGGTCGCGCGGATAGATGCCCTTATCGACATAGGTGGTGAGGAACCGCCCCGCATCGTCGCGGCTCACGCCGAGCGTGGTCTGCGTGAGATCGTTGGTGCCGAACGAGAAGAACTCGCCCACCTCGGCGATCTCGCCCGCGCGCAGCGCCGCGCGCGGCAGTTCGATCATCGTGCCGACCAGATAGTCGATCGTGCGGCCCTTCTCCTCGAACACCGCCGTCGCCGCCTTGTCGACCACTGCCTTCATCAGCGCCAGTTCCTTGCGCGTGGCGACCAGCGGGATCATCACTTCGGGGATCGGCGCCTCGCCCGATTTCGCCGCGACATCGCACGCCGCCTCGAAGATCGCGCGCGCCTGCATCTCGTAGATTTCGGGATAGGTGACGCCGAGGCGGCAGCCGCGATGACCAAGCATCGGATTGAACTCGTGCAGCTCGGCCGCGCGGCGCTTCAGCGTCTCGACCTCGACTCCGGCGGCCTGCGCCACTTCGGCGAACTCGTCCTCCTCGTGCGGCAGGAATTCGTGCAACGGCGGATCGAGCAGGCGGATGGTACAGGGGAGCCCCGCCATCACCTCGAAGATCTCGGTGAAATCCTTGCGCTGCTCGGGGAGCAGCTTCTCGAGCGCGGCCCGCCTGCCCTTCTCGTCGCCCGCGAGGATCATCTGGCGAACGGCGGTGATCCGGCCGGAATCGAAGAACATATGCTCGGTGCGACACAGGCCGATGCCTTCGGCGCCGAACTCGCGCGCGGTGCGGCAGTCGGCGGGCGTCTCGGCATTGGTGCGCACCTTGAGCCGCCGGACCTTGTCGGCCCAGACCATCAGCGTGCCGAAGTCCCCCGCCAGTTCAGGCTGGAGCGTCGGCACTTCGCCCACCATCACTTCGCCGGTGGCGCCGTCGATCGTGATGATCTCGCCTTCGCGCACTTCGCGGCTGCCGACGCGCATCACGCCTTCGGCGGCCTTGATTGAGAGCGTGCCCGCGCCCGAAACACAGGGCCGGCCCATGCCGCGCGCGACCACGGCGGCGTGGCTGGTCATGCCGCCGCGCGCGGTGAGGATGCCCTTTGCGGCGTGCATGCCGTGAATGTCCTCGGGGCTCGTCTCGATGCGGACGAGGATCACATCCTGACCATCGGCGGCGGCCTTCTCGGCCGTGTCGGCGTCGAACACCACCTTGCCCGAAGCCGCGCCGGGCGAGGCCGGCAGCCCCTTGGTCAGCACGTCGCGCGGCGCATCGGGATCGAGCGTCGGGTGCAGCAGCTGGTCGAGCGCGGAGGGGTTCACCCGCGCGACCGCCTCCTCTTCCGAGATCAGCCCTTCGCTCGCCATGTCGACCGCGATCTTGAGCGCAGCCTTGGCGGTGCGCTTGCCGGTGCGAGTCTGGAGCATCCACAGCGTGCCGCGTTCTACGGTGAACTCGATGTCCTGCATGTCGCGATAGTGGCGCTCGAGCTTTTCGAACACCTGCGCCAGCTCGGCATAGGTTTCGGGCAGCGCCTCTTCCATCGACAGCGGCTTGGCGCCCGCCCTCTCGCGGGCGTCCTTGGTCAGATATTGCGGCGTGCGGATGCCGGCGACCACATCCTCGCCCTGCGCATTGATCAGGAACTCGCCATAATAGCCATTCTCGCCGGTCGAGGGATCGCGCGTGAACGCGACTCCGGTTGCCGAAGTCTCGCCCATGTTGCCGAACACCATCGCCTGGACGTTGACCGCCGTGCCCCAGTCGCCGGAAATGTCGTTGATGCGGCGATAGACCTTCGCACGCTCGGCGTTCCACGATCCGAAAACCGCAGCGATCGCGCCCCACAGCTGATCCTGCACGTCCTGCGGGAAGGGCTTGTCCCACAGCTCCCTCACGATCTTCTTGTATTCGTCGACCAGCGCCTTCCAGTCGGCTGCGGTCATTTCGGTATCGAGAGTATAGCCGCGATCCTCCTTGGCGATCTCCAGCGCTTCCTCGAAGCGGCCGTGATCGAGCCCGAGCACCACGTCGCAATACATCTGGATGAAGCGGCGATAGCTGTCCCAGGCGAAGCGCTCGTCCTCCGCCTTCGCCGCCAAGCCCTGCACGGTCTCGTCGTTGAGCCCCAGGTTGAGCACGGTGTCCATCATCCCGGGCATCGACACGCGCGCGCCCGAGCGGACCGAGACGAGCAGCGGATCGGCATTGTCGCCGAACTTCTTTCCGGTGATGCCTTCGATATGGGCGACGCCGTTGGCCACTTCCTCGCGCAGCGAGTCCGGGAACGTCTCGCCCTCAGCGTAATAGCGCGTGCACATCTCGGTCGATATGGTGAAGCCCGGCGGCACCGGCAGGCCGATCGAGGCCATTTCGGCCAGATTGGCGCCCTTGCCACCGAGCAGGTTCTTGTCGCCCGTGCCGCCTTCGGAAACGCCGCCGCCAAAGCGGTACACATATTTGGTCATCGGTCCGTCCCTGTTCTCAACTCTTTGTTTTCGCTGGGGAGGCGAAATGCATGCGGACAAAGGGCGGAAGCCGGCGCAGGTTCCCTACCCCTCGATCTTCGAGAAATCCGCCACCCGATGCACTGCGTCGCGCATCCGCGCCAGCAACGCGAGTCGTGCCGCGCGCTTCGCCGCGTCGGCGTCGTTCACCGTCACCGTGTCGAAGAAACGGTCGATCGGCCCGCGCAGCGTGGCGAGCGCGGCCATCGCGGCTTCGAAATCCTCGCGTGCGATCGCGGCGGCTGCTTCGGGCTCGGCCGCGTCGAGCGCAGCGATCAGCTCGGCCTCGGCGGGTTCGCGAGCATAAGGCTCGGCTGCATCCCCACCACCGTCAGCAGTTCCGGACGCCGGCTCTCCACCGTCGCCCCCGCGCAGGCGGGAGCGTATAGCTGCACCCTCGTGCACATGCTTTCTACCGTCGCCCCCGCGAAGGCGGGGGCCCATCTCTCCGTCCACTGGCGCTGGCATTTCATCGACAGAGCCATGGGCCCCTGCCTGCGCAGGGGCGACGTAGCCTTCCTTCTTCAGGATATTCGCCGCACGCTTGTACCCGGCGAGCAGGTTCGTCCCCTCATCGGTCTCGACGAACGCCTGCAACGCATGCACCCGCGCGAGCAGCCGGACGAGATCGTCCTCGCCGCCGAGCGCGAACACCGCGTCGATCAGATCGTGGCGAACGCCCGCCTCGCGCTGCTGAACCTTGAGGCGGTCGGCGAAGAAGGTGGGAAGCGATGTGAAGACGCTTTCCATGGCGGCTTTGTGCTCGACCAAAGCCTCGTCAGAGGATTCTGGCGATACGCGCAGATCGGTCATTCCTCGCAGGCCTCGGGTGATACCCTCCCAAAGGTTAAGCCGCAGACCGTTGCGCGTTAGGAGTTCCAGCACCCCCAACGCCGCTCGGCGAAGGGCAAACGGGTCCTTCGATCCAGTGGGCGGCATGTCCGCGAAGAAGAACGCGACGAGCGTATCCAGCTTGTCCGCCAGCGCCACCGCCACGCTCACCGGCGCGGTGGGGACTTCGTCGCCCTGCCCGACCGGCTTGTAGTGATCGCGGATCGCCTCGGCGACTTCCAGCGGCAGGCCCTGCGCCTTCGCCAGTTCATAGCCGATGATGCCCTGAACCTCGGGGAATTCGCCCACCGTTTGCGTGACGAGATCGGCCTTGCAGAGAAGGCCGGCCTGTTCGGCAAGCTCGGCGAGTTCCGCCTGCCCGTGCTCCGGCGCAGGCCGGAGCCCTGTGCCGTCTCCGCTGCGCTCTGCACCCTGAGCTCCGGCCTGCGCCGGAGCACTGGTGCTCGCATCCGAACCCTTCGAACCGGCAGCCGCACCGGAGTTTCCAACGATCCCCTCCTCGACCAGCCAGCGCGCCAGCTTGCCGACGCGCGTGGCCTTGTCCGCGACCGTGCCCAGCTTTTCGTGGAAGACGATGCGGTCGAGCTTCTTCGCCTGCTCGGCAAGCGGGACCTTCTTGTCCTGTTCCCAAAAGAAGATCGCGTCGGAGAGCCGCGCCTCGGCGACCTTGCGATTGCCCGCCACGATTTTGTCGCCGCCGTCGCGCGCGGCGATGTTCGCCACACAGACGAAGCCCGGTGCGGTCTCGCCAGTCTCGCGCCGCACCGAGAAATATTTCTGATTCACCTTGAGCGTCAGCTCCAGGATCTCGCGCGGGGCATCGAGCAGCCGCGCGTCGAAGCTGCCCAGCAGCGGCACCGGCCATTCGGTCAGCCCGGCGTTCTCGGCAACCAGGCTCTCGTCCTCGACCAGCACCAGCCCGGCCTCACCCGCCAGTTTCGCCGCGCCGTCGCGGATGATCGCCGCGCGCTCGGCGGGATCGACGATCACATGGCAGGCGCGCAGCTTCTCGACATAATCCGCCGCCGATCCGATGGTGATCGCACCGGGATGGTGGAAGCGATGCCCTAGCGTCGCGGCGCCGCTGGCGACGCCCGCGACCTCGCACGGCACCACATCCTCGCCCAGCAGCGCGACGATGCCCTGCAGCGGGCGCACCCAGCGCAGGCTCTCGGTCGAAACCGAGGCATCGCCCCAGCGCATCGACTTGGGCCAGGGAAAGGCGCGGATCACCGCGGGGATCGCCTCTGCCAGCACCTCGGCGGTCGCGCGGCCGGGCTTGTCGATCACCGCGAACCACACGCCGTCGCGGTCTTCGAGCTGCTCGCGCGCCAGGCCGGTCTTGCGCAGAAAGCCTTCCAGTGCCTGCGGCGGAGCCGAGGTGCGAGGACCCTTGATCTCCTCGGACACCGCCTGCGTCGCCAGCGGCAGTCCGCGCGCGATCAGCGCGAGCCGGCGCGGCGTGGCATAGGTGACGAGCGCATCGACCTCGATCCCGGCCTTGGTCAGTTCGGCGGAGAACAGCTTGGCGAGGTCGTCGCGCGCCTTCGCCTGCATCCGCGCGGGGATTTCCTCGGAACGCAGTTCGAGCAGGAATTCGGTCACTTCAGATCCTCCCCGGCACGGGGAGGGGGACCATCCGAAGGATGGTGGAGGGGGCTCGCCACAAGCGCAGCGATCGATTCCGCCACCCCGCCCGCATCCTCAAGCACATCCGCGGCCGAAAAACGCGCCACTCGATATCCATTGTCGATTAGAAAAGCGTCACGCCGCGCATCGCTTTCCGCACGTGGATTAAGATCGTGCGCCTGTCCGTCAACTTCGACGACCAGCTGCGCGGACGCGCAGTAGAAATCGACCACATATGATCCGATCGGATGCTGTCGGCGGAATTTTGCGCCAGTCTTTTGACCGCGAAGGCGCTCCCACAGGAGGACTTCAGGCAAGCTCAATTCTTTGCGTAACGTGCGAGCAGTCGCGGATTCCGGACGGAGCTGACGCGGCACGCCCCCTCCACCGCGCTTCGCGCGGTCCCCCTCCCCGTGCCGGGGAGGATTTGCAGCCGCGCTCACAGGCTCCACCCCGGGAAGTTCGCTTCCCACTGTGGCGTCATCTTCTCGATATGCTTGGCGCAGGCCCCCTTCGCCAGATCGCGCACGCGGCCGATATAGGCCTGGCGCTCGGCGACCGAGATCACGCCCCGCGCCTGGAGCAGATTGAAGGTGTGGCTGGCCTTGATCGCCTGCTCATAGGCGGGGATCGGCAAGTTGCGGTCGAGGCAATTCTCGCACTCCGCCACTGCCTTGCGAAAGCCGTCGAACAGCGCATCGGTGTCCGCGACTTCGAAATTCCATTCGGACATCTGGCGCTCGTTCTCGAGGAACACATCGCCATAGGTCACGCCCGCGTCGTTGAACCTCAGCTCGTACACGCTGTCGACATTCTGGATGTACATCGCCAGCCGCTCCAGCCCGTAGGTGAGCTCACCGGCGACAGGCTTGCAATCGAACCCGCCCATCTGCTGGAAATAGGTGAACTGGGTGACTTCCATCCCGTCGCACCAGACTTCCCAGCCCAGCCCCCAGGCGCCCAGCGTGGGGCTTTCCCAATCGTCCTCTACGAAGCGGATATCGTGCAGCCCGAAATCGATGCCGATCGCCGCCAGGCTGCCCAGATACAGCTCCTGCAGGTCCGCCGGGCTGGGCTTCAGGATCACCTGATACTGGTAGTAATGCTGCAGCCGGTTGGGGTTCTCACCATAGCGGCCGTCGGTGGGGCGGCGGCACGGCTGGACGAACGCCGCGTTCCACGGCTGCGGCCCCAGCGCGCGGAGCGTGGTGGCCGTGTGAAAGGTGCCCGCCCCCATCTCCATGTCATAGGGCTGGAGGATCAGGCAGCCGCGATCGCTCCAATAGTCGTGGAGCGTGAGGATCATGCGCTGGAAGCTGGGGGCGGCGGTCTCGGGCAAGGTATGTTCGCAGGTGCGGAAGGGGAAATCCGCCCCGCTTTGGCGCAGCCGGCAGAACGGGTCAATGCCGCGGCCGTTGACTCGTGCGTGCGCCGCTGGCCCATTGTCCCGGATGAAGGGGAACGCTTGCCGGAAGGCCGCCTGCGCGGCGATGCTGCTGACGCTGCTGTGGCTCGCTGGCCCGACGGCGGCTCAGACGCCACAGCTTCCCTACCACGGCTATCCGATGGACGAGGCCGTAGCACTGGACGGCACCATCGTCCGCCCGCCAGCCGAGGCGGCAATGGAGCTGCTGTACGCGCTGGAACGCGAGCGGGTGCGCGAGACGCAGCCTTATGCCCCGGCGCCGGCGATCTGGCGCATCGCCGATGCCGATACGACCATCTATCTCTTCGGCACGATCCACAGCCTGCCGATCGGCTTCCGCTGGCGCAATCCGGGGCTGGAGGCGGTCATCCTGCGCGCCGATTCGCTGCTGCTGGAATCGGTGGAGGAAGAGACCGAGGGGATCGACCTGATGCTGGGGCTCGCCGGGCGCGAGAGCATGCCGCCGCTCCAGGATCGCATATCGCCGCGCTATCACGCCAAGCTCGCTGCCTTTCAGCGCACGCTCCCCGCCGCGCTCGTCGAACAGATGGACGCGATGCCAACCTGGGCCGCGGCGCTGAGCGTTTCCGCGGTCCGCGACATGCTGGCAGGCGAAGTCTCCGCCCAGGGGGCCGACGACTGGCTCGAACATCATTTCCGCAGCGTGGGCAAGCCGGTCGAGGCGATCGAGGACAGCGGCAGTGTGGTCGAAAGCATCAACGCCGTGCCCGAAGCTGCGCAGCGGCGGATGCTGGAGGCCGCGCTCATAACGCCGGCGCGCCGGCGCGAAGTGCTGGAAGGGCCCGCACATGCATGGGCGCGCGGCGAGGTCGGCCCCGATTCGCCGCTGATCATCATGCCGGAAGACCTGGACCCCTCCTCCGCCCTCGCCGATCCGATGCTGACCCGCCGCAACGCCGCCTGGGTGGAGGAGCTGATCGCGCGGCTCGACTCGCGCAGCGGCGTGATCCTGTTCGCCGCCGGAGCGGGCCATTTCGTCGGCTCCGGCTCCGTGCTGGAAATGCTGGAAACGCGCGGAGTGGCGATCGAGCGCGTGCAATAACGTTTCAGGGCGCGCGTGCTTGCCCTTTACGCGCGTCTCCCCTATAGGCGCGCGCTTGTCGTGGCAGGGTCATCCCTGGAGGCCTGCCCGGCGAAATGGACTGAACACATCAAGCGCATTCGGAGACTGCAATGAGCGAACAGCTTACGCTGTCGGCCGAGACGCGCGACCGGGCTGGCAAGGGAGCCTCCCGGGCGCTTCGTCGAGATGGCCGCGTGCCCGCCGTGATTTACGGCAACAAGGAAGATCCCGTCATCATCCACGTCGAAGAAAAGGCGCTGATGAAGCTCCTGATGACGGGCCACTTCATGAACTCGGTCGTGATGATCGAAGGCGCCGGCAAGAAGGCCGTGCGCACGCTGCCGAAGGACGTGGCGTTCGATCCCGTCACCGATCGTCCGGTGCACGCGGATTTCCTGCGCATCTCCGAACATGCCAAGGTGCACGTCAACGTGCCCGTCGTGTTCACCGAAGAGGCGCTGGCTCCGGGCATCAAGCGGGGCGGCGTGCTGAACATCGTGCGCCACGAAGTGGAGCTGGTGGTCGATGCGGCGAACATCCCCGACCAGATCGAAGCCTCGCTGAAGGGCCTCGAGGTCGGCGATTCGCTGCACATCTCGGCGGTCGCGCTGCCCGAGGGCGCCACTCCGGCGATCACCGATCGTGACTTCACCATCGCCACCGTCGTCGCGCCGTCGGCGCTGAAGTCGAGCGAAGGCGACACGACGACCGAGGAAGCCGGCGAGGCTGGCGAGGCCGAGGGCGAAGGCGAGTAAGCCTTTCCTCGATCTTCCGGGTCCGATACGCCGCCTCCGCACCCCGGTGCGGGGGCGGTGTTCGTTTTGGGGAAGTGTCCATGCAGCTCTGGGTCGGCCTCGGCAATCCGGGCCCGCAATATGCGATGCACCGGCACAATATCGGCTTCATGGCGCTGGACGCCATCGCCGAAGTGCACAGCTTCGGGCCAGTGAAGAAGCAGTTCCAGGGCTGGACCCGCGAGGGCCACGTCGGCAGCGCCAAGATCCTGCTGCTCAAGCCCGGGACCTATATGAACGAAAGCGGCCGCTCGATCCGCGCGGCAACGGATTTCTACAAGCTGGCGCCCGAGGAGGTGACCGTCTTTCACGACGAGCTCGATCTACCGCCATTCAAGGTGAAGGTGAAGGTCGGCGGCGGCACTGCCGGACACAACGGGCTGCGCTCGGCCGGTCAGCACATCGGCCCCGATTTCCGGCGCGTACGGATCGGAATCGGCCATCCCGGCCACAAGGATCGCGTCACCGGCTATGTTCTCGGCAACTATGCCAAGGCCGAACTGGAGGACCTCACCGATCTGCTCGGCGCGCTCGCTGCCGAAGCGCCGTGGCTTGCCGAAGGAAATGACGCGCGCTTCATGAGCGACGTCGCGCTCCGGCTCCAGCGCGACGCCTGAACGACGAGGAAGCGGGCGGCGGGCGCGATGCCCCGCCGCCCGCGCCTGCTCAGTTCTTGTTGCCGACGACGGTGCCGACGATCCGATATTCGGTGCCTGCGGCCGCGCCCGATGCGACGAAGCTGATACCGATCTCTTCGGCCACCGAGCCGTAATAGCCGCCGCTGAACAGGCCCGGCACCAGGCTGGTCGTCCCGAAATTGCCGGTGAACAGGTTCGCGCTCACCGGAACGCCGGCCGTGCCTTCGATCGTGCCGAGCGGCGTAACGACGCCGCCGGCATCGACTCGGCTGAGGTTCATCGAGAGCGTTACGAGGCCGCTCGAGAAGTTCACCGACATCGTGACCGTACCGTCCAGCCGGTCGATTGCCGTCGCTCCGCCCGTCACGCTCACCACGCGGCCGGACACGCGCGACGTATAGGCGGCGGTCCCGGTCGTCGGAATGTCGGCTACGACAGTGGGATAGCCGAACACGGTGGCCGTGATCCGCTTCTGCCCCGCCGTGGTGTCACCCCGCCACCAATTGGCATAGCTCACGCGCGTCAGCGCCTTGATCGTCTCGTTGCTCGAGACGCGATCCGGGATGCTGTTGTTGAGGAATTCGATCTGCGAGAATTTCCCGCCGGTGCCGGTCTCGCGGAAGACATATTCCGGAACAGTCGTCGCAGGCTGGACCGTCAGTTCGGCGTTGTTGAACCGCGTCTCCTCACTCGCCTCGGCGATCACATACTCGCCGCTCGTGATGTTGTTGTTGACTGCCAGAGTGACACGGCCGGTGCGCGTCTCGGTGGTCGCCGGCCCGAGCGTGACCGCGCCGGTCGCGGGGTCGCCGGTGTAGCTCGTTCCGGCGGAGATCGCCGTGAACTGGGTGGCCGCGCTCAACGGAAATGCAGTGTAGGTGGGGCTCGCCGTCGGCGTAGGCGTCGGCGACGTGGTCGGAGTGGGAGTCGGCGTCGGCGAAGCCGAATCGTCATTGTCGCCGCAGCCGCTGAGCAGCACGGGGACGGCAATTGCGCTGAGAAACAGGCTCCGGCGGATCATCGATACTCTCCACGATTGGTGACGTTGCGCGACTGCAACGAATTGGTCTGTACGCAGCCTGAACGGCAGCATCCATTTGCCCTCCAAAGCCGCTGCGCACCCGCAAATCAAGCCTTGCCTGCATTTACCTTCACATGCCCCGATTCACGCGGCCGTTCGCCCGTGACGATCGAAGGACAAGCCCATCCGCCGCAGCGCCTGCGCGGCTGGGCTCGACGGCAGGTGCGTGCGCTCGCCAAGCTGCGCAAGCGCCTTCAGCAGCGCGCGCTCGCCGGGCCGCGGCCTGGGCTGGCCGGCGAGGCCGAGCTGCCGCCGCAGGCCGGGCGGAACGAGATCGACTGCCGCGCGCACGGCCACGCGCTGCATCGGACGCAGCGGCAGCGGCAGGATCGGCGCGGTCCGCAGGATGTCGAGCAGTTCGTCCAGAATCGGCGACGGTGCGAGCGTCGGCTGCATGCGCGCAAACACCGCATCCACTGCGCCCTGGCTCAGCGGCGGCTCCTGCACGCCATATAGCGCTGCGCCCGCTTCCGCCTCGGCATAGTAGCGATCCCGCTGCGCTGCATCGATCGGTCGCACATAGGCGTGATAGGCTTCCAGAAAGCCGTACGCCGCCGTCACCTGTACCCACAGCAGCAGCTCCGGATCCTCGGCGGAATAGGCCAGCCCCTCCGGCGTGGTGCCGGTGATCCGGCCGTGCATCCGCCGCACCCGCGCCGCCATCGCCTCGAAGCTGCTGCGCGCGCCATAGACGGTGACCATTGCGGCCATTCCGGTGCGCCGCAAGCGGCCGGCGGGATCGCGCCTGAAGCTCGAATGGTCCCACACGCCGTGCCGCACGCGCGGCTCGCCCAGTTCGAGCAACACCGCGGCCATGCCGCCGATGTACATCGAAACAGGATTGGCGAAGACGCGCCAGGATACCGAATCCGGTGCGATCACCGAAGGCTCCCCCGGCGGCAGCGCGAAGTCGAATTCCGCCGGGCCGAGCAGCTTGGCCGAGAGCCGGTCGAGCGGCGTCGAGAGCAATGCGTCGATCATCGACGCACTAACGCGGCAACACCTCGCCTGGTCTCAGGCGCCCTTGTCCTCCAGGCTGTTGCGCAGCGCCTCGATCCGGAACATGCGCGCGTTCTTGTCAGGACCGGCAAGCGGTCCCTCGCCCATTTCGGCGACTTCCTGGATACAGGATGCGACGATTTGAAAACCGCGACCGGCGGAGCTTCCGCCGTCGCCGCCCGCGTGGAAGACATTTTCCACCTGATCGGCATAGGCCCAGTCGAGATAGGCGTCGAGGTTCGCCTGCGACAGCTCCGGCTGCGGCGGATCGGCCGCAATCACCGTTTCGCCGAGCCGATTCTCGATGCCCGAACGGAAATAGCTTCGATAGATGTCGAGATCGCCCACATCGGCTTCGCGCAGCGCCGCTTCCTGCCAGCGGATCGCGCTGAGGCACTGGACGTCATGTGCGAGGCCCGCCGCCAGCAGCTGCTCCTGATACTGCGCCTGGCGGTTCGCCGCCGCATCGGCCGCCGCCTTTTCCGCATCCTCGCCGCCGCCGCAACCGGCAATGGCCAGCGCAAGCGCGCCCGTGAATGCGAAGCGCGCGGTCCGGCGCAGAGTGGCGGTCATAGCGGCATCCTTCCCGTTCATGCTCTCGCCACGGTTTCGCGACGGCGCCGCTGCATGTCAACGCCACTGCGGGTGGCGCTTGCAATGGCGCCCGGCGCATGCTGAGCGGAAGCCATGCCGGTCCGCAGCCTGTTCGCCACGCGCTTTTACGAAGCCGCCATCGCGCCCGCGCTCGTCGCCGAGCTGGAGGAAGCGTGCCGCGCGCTGGCGCAGGAGGATCGGGCCGGCCGCGCCTGGGCCAAGGCGCACGGCTATCGCGGCTACACCTCCTACGCCTCGCTCAACGATCTGCCCGAGCGCGATCCGCGTTTCGACGACCTGCAGCGCGCACTGCGCCGCCACGTCGCCGATTTCGCCGAAGCCTGTGCGCTCGATCTCGACGGCAAGCGGCTCAAGCTCGACAGCCTCTGGGTCAATGTGATGAAGCCCGGCGCGGTCCATTCGGGCCATATCCATCCGCACAGCATCGTCTCGGGAACCGTCTATGTCGCGGTGCCGCCGGGATCGGGCGCGCTGAAGCTGGAGGATCCGCGCCTGCCGATGCTGATGGCTGCCCCGCCGCGCCGCGCCGACGCGCCGGCGGATCTTTCCACCTTCGTCTATGCCGAGCCGAAGCCGGGTAGCGTCTTTCTGTGGGAAAGCTGGCTGCGCCACGAAGTGATGCCCAATCAGGCGAAGGGCGAGCGGATCAGCGTGAGCTTCAACTATCGGCTGTAGCCGAGCCTCTGGCCTTGCCCGGCCGAAACCCCTATCCGCTCCCCTTCCCCTTCACATCAGGAACGATCCATGGGTTTCCGCTGCGGCATCGTCGGCCTTCCGAACGTCGGCAAGTCCACGCTTTTCAACGCACTCACGCAAACCGCCGCGGCGCAGGCGGCAAACTATCCCTTCTGCACCATCGAGCCCAATGTGGGGAATGTCGCGGTTCCCGATCCACGGCTCGACAAGCTGGCGGAGATCGCGGGTTCGGCGAAGAAGATCGAGACCCAGCTCGCCTTCGTCGACATCGCCGGGCTGGTGCGCGGCGCCAGCAAGGGCGAGGGCCTGGGAAACCAGTTCCTCGGCAACATCCGCGAAGTGGACGCGATCGTCCATGTGCTCCGCTGTTTCGAGAACGACGACATCCAGCACGTCGACAACAAGGTTGATCCGATCGCCGACGCCGAAACGGTCGAGACCGAGCTGATGCTCGCCGACCTCGAGAGCCTCGAAAAGCGCGTCCCCAATCTCGTCAAGAAGGCGCAGCAGGGCGACAAGGAAGCGAAGATCCAGGCCGGCGTGCTCGGCAAGGCGCTCGATCTGCTGCGCGAGGGCAAGCCGGCGCGGCTCACCGAAATCGCCGACCACGAAGAGGCGCGCGCGTTCGAACAGGCACAGCTGCTCACCGGCAAGCCCGTGCTCTACGTCTGCAACGTCAACGAAGAGGATGCAGCCGACGGCAACGCATTCTCCGCGCGCGTTTTCGAGAAGGCCAAGGCCGAGGGCGCCGAAGCCGTGGTCGTTTCCGCGGCGATCGAGGCCGAGATCGCCACCATGCCGCCCGAGGAGCGCGGCGAGTTCCTCGCCGAGCTCGGCCTCGAGGAGACCGGCCTCGCGCGTGTGATCCGTGCGGGATACAAGCTGCTGAACCTGCTCACCTTCTTCACGGTCGGTCCCAAGGAAGCGCGCGCCTGGACGGTGGAAGCGGGATCGAAGGCGCCGCAGGCCGCCGGCGAGATCCACACCGATTTCGAACGCGGCTTCATCCGTGCCGAAACGATCGCCTTTGAAGATTATGTCGCACTGGGTGGCGAAAGCGGCGCGCGCGACGCGGGCAAGCTGCGCCAGGAAGGCAAGGAATATGTCGTCCACGACGGCGACGTGATGCTGTTCCGCTTCAACGTCTGAGGCAGCATGGCCGGGTCAGGGGCGTCGAGAGCGCGCGCCCGGGGGTTCACGCTTCGAACGCTGCGATGATCGGGCACGGTCCCGCCTCTCCCGCCGCGCATTCGCGCGCGAGCTGCGCCAGTGCGCCGCGAGCCGCTTGCAGTTCCGCGATCCTCGCGTCGAGGGCCGCGACTCGCGCTCGCGCCATTTCGCGGGCGCGTGCCCGATCGTTGCCGGCATCCAGCGCGAGCAGCTCGCCGATCTCCTCCAGCGTGAAGCCCGCCGCCTGCGCCGAGCGGATGAAGCGCAGCCGCCGTACGTCGGAAGCGCCGTAGCGACGCACGCCTGCGCCGCGCGCGGGCGTGTCGATCAATCCGCGCCGCTGATAATAGCGGACGGTCTCCACGCCCACTCCGGCGGCCGCCGCCAGCTTCGCGATCGTCATTGCAGTCACGACTTGACTCCGTACCATGGTACGGACGCTATATCGCTTGCCGACTGCGAACGAACAAGGATCGGCACGATGGCCGCGCACGCGAAGACGGCGACTCTCTATCGCATGGTGATGGACAAGCACCTGTGCCCCTATGGGCTGAAGGCGCTGCACCTCCTGAAGCGAAAGGGCTATCGCGTCGACGACCAATGGCTCACCTCGCGCGCGCAGACCGACGCGTTCAAGGCCGAGCACGACGTGACTACGACGCCGCAGACGTTCATCGGCGGACAGCGAATCGGTGGCTACGACGATCTGCGCCGCCACTTCGGCCTGCCGGTGCGCGATCCGGATGCGACCAGCTACCGGCCGGTGGTCGCGGTCTTCGCGATCGCGGCGGCGCTCGCATTGGCGGTCAGCCATGCCGCATTGGGCACGCCGTTCACCGTCCGTGCCGCCGAGTGGTTCATCTCGATCAGCATGTGCCTGCTGGCGATGCTCAAGCTTCAGGACGTCGATCAGTTCGCCACCATGTTCCTCGGCTATGACCTGCTCGCGCAGCGCTGGGTGCCCTATGGCCGCATCTACCCCTATGCCGAAGGGATCGCAGGCGTACTGATGACTGCCGGCGCGCTCACCTGGTTTTCGGCGCCGCTGGCGCTGTTCATCGGCAGCATCGGCGGCGTGTCGGTTTTCAAGGCCGTGTATCTCGATCGTCGCGAGCTGAAATGCGCCTGTGTCGGCGGCAGCAGCAAGGTGCCGCTCGGCTTCGTCTCGCTGACCGAGAATGTGATGATGGTCGCCATGGCGATCTGGATGTTGCTCGGCCACTGACGGCCCCTCTGCGGAGATCTCGAAAATGATTCGTTTCGCCTCGATCGGCGGCGCTGCGCTGGCGCTGCTCGCGAGTCCCGCTGCCGCGCAGCACGCCGGCCAGGACGGGCACGACGGGCGCGAAATGCCTGCGCCGCCCAGCGCGGCAGCAACGGAGACCCAAGCCGATCCTGCCGTGCCGAATGCGCCCCTCCCGCCTGGCGCCACCTATGGCTCGGGAACGGCGCGGCTGCCGTCGGCAGAGGGCGGGATGCACGGGCTGCATCTCGCAACCGGCGACTGGATGGTGATGGCGCACGGCTACCTCTGGGGCGCCTATACCGACCAGTCGGGTCCGCGCGGTGACGACATGGCGTTCGTCGGCTCGATGGCGATGCTCACCGCCGGGCGCGAATTCGCCGGTGGGGCACGTTTCGAGGCACGCACGATGCTGAGCCTCGAGCCGCTGATGGGCGCGCCCGGCTACCCCAATCTCTTCGCGACTGGCGAGGCGGCGAACGGCGAAGCCCTCGTCGATCGCCAGCATCCGCACGATCTGTTCATGGAACTCGCGGCCCGAGTGGACGTGCCGCTGGGCGGCGACGTCAGCGGCTTCCTCTACGGCGGACCGGTCGCGGAGCCTGCGCTCGGCCCCTCCGCGTTCATGCACCGCGGCTCGGCGCGCTACATGCCGCTCGCCCCGATCACGCACCACTGGTTCGACAGCACCCACATCACCTATGGCGTGGTCACCGCCGGCGTCGCCACGCCGCGCTTTCAGATCGAGGCATCGGCCTTTCGTGGCCGCGAGCCGGACGAAGCGCGCTGGGACATCGAAACGCCGAAGCTCGACAGCTGGAGCCTGCGCGCGAGCTGGACGCCGACGCCTAACTGGGCGCTCCAGGTCAGCCACGGGCGGCTGGAGAGCCCCGAGGAACTGCATCCCGGGCAGGACGAGGCACGTACCACGGCCAGCGTGCACTATTCGGCCGGGGGCATTGCGACCACGCTCGCCTTCTCGGCGAAGAACCGCGTTCCCGGCGACACACTCACTGCCTGGCTGGCGGAAGCGAACTGGAACCTCGATGGCCGCAACGACCTGTTCGGCCGAATCGAGAGCGTCGCCAACGACGAGCTGCTTCCGGATCATCATCATTCGCTGCACGACCGGCAGTTCCGCGTCGCTCGGTTCGAAGCGGGCTATGCCCATCGCCTGCCGCTGACAGGCCCGCTCAGCCTCGCGCTCGGCGGTTCGCTGGCCGCGTTCGACCGGCCAGAGGCGCTGCGGAGCGCCTATGGCGATCCGTTCGGCTATACGCTGTTCGCCAGGCTGTCGCTCGGCGATTGACGTCCGCCGTCACATTGCTGACCCCAAGCTGGGGCAGAGGGCGGGCATGCATTGGTCCAGCAAGATTCTCGCCGCCGGCGTCGCCGCGCTGCTTCAGGCCTGCGTCACTGCGCCCGCCATCGCGCCCGAGCCGCCGACCGCGCCTGCGGCGCCGGCCATTGCCGAAGTGCGCGAGCCGGTCACGATCCTCGTGTCGATCGACGGCTTCCATCCCGACTATCTTCGGCGGGGAGTGACTCCGGTCCTCTCCGGCCTTGCCGCGCAAGGCGTCGAGGCGTCGATGCGCCCCTCCTTTCCGACCAAGACCTTCCCCAACCACTATACGATCGTCACCGGGCTGCGCCCGGATCGCAGCGGCATCGTCGCCAATCGTTTCGAGGATCCCGAGCGGCCCGGCGAGACCTTCACCATGGCGACCAGCGATTCGCATTATTGGGAACAGGCCGAGCCGATCTGGGTGGCGGCGGAGCGCGCGGGCATCCGCACTGCGACGATGTTCTGGCCCGGCTCGAACGTCGAGATCCGCGACACGCGTCCGTCCGACTGGCAGCAATTCAACCAGGAAGTGAGCGGGCGCCAGCGCGTCGATGCGATCATCGATTGGCTGCGCCGGCCGCCGACCACGCGCCCGGAGTTCCTGACGCTCTATTTCGATACCGTCGACACCGCGGGCCACCGCTTCGGCCCGGAGGCGCCCGAAACCACGGCGGCGGTTGCCGAGGTCGATTCATTGATCGGGCGGCTGACGGCCGAGCTCACCGCACTCGGACAGCCCGCGAACCTCGTGATCGTTTCGGATCATGGCATGGCGGCGACGCACGAGGATCGCATGATCCGGATCGATCGCATGCTTCCCCCGGAATCCTTCCGCGCGGTCGAGACCGGCCCCTATGCCGGCATCGTCCCGGCGGAGGGCGCCGAGAATCAGGTGGCCGCGGCGCTCCTCGCGCCGCACGAGCACATGCAATGCTGGCGGCGCGAGGATATTCCCTCCCGCCTTCACTATGGCAGCAATCCGCGCGTACCACCGATCATCTGTCTCGCCGAGCTGGGCTGGCTGATCCTGGCCGCCGATCCCGAGTGGCCGATCACCGGCGGCAGCCATGGCTGGGACAATGCGGCGCCCGAGATGCGCGCGCTGTTTCTGGCCAGCGGCCCGGCGTTCGCGGCGGAGCGGACGCTCCCGCCGTTCGACAATGTCGCCGTCGAACCGCTGCTCCGTCACCTGATCGGCTTGCCGCAGCGCGATGATATCGACGGAACGATCGCGCCGTTCGAAGACGTGCTGCTTCGTTGAAGTCTTGCGCGGCATCGGTTTTCATCCGAAACGACTGGCATGCGCTATCTGGAAGATATCGAGGTCGGCACCGTCTCACGCTTCGGCAGCTATGCGGTCACGCGCGAGGAAGTGCTCGACTTCGCCGGGAAATATGATCCGCAGCCGTTCCACCTTTCCGACGAGGCGGCCGCGCAGACACATTTCGGCCGCATCGCCGCGAGCGGCTGGCATAGCTGTTCGATGACGATGGCGATGATCGTCGAGAATATGAAGGAGCACCCGCAGGCAGGCCTCGGCGCGGTAGGCGTCGACGAACTGCGCTGGGTGAAGCCCGTCTATCCCGGTGACGTGCTGCGCTGCGAGAGCGAAGTGATCGACGTACGTCCCTCGACCAGCCGGCCCGAAATGGGCAGCGTCAAATCACGCACCACGACCTTCAATCAGAACGACGAGCCGGTGCTGCGCTTCATTGCAATCGCGCTGATCCGTCGCCGCCCGAACGAGTAGCGTCAGCGGCTTGGCGCCGGCTCAGTTTCCGTCCCGCCGCCACCGCCAATGCTCGCGACGATCGCCGTCGCGGCGGTCCCTGCGCCATTCCCGCCGATCGTCGCGGCGATCCTGACGCCAGTCGCGCCGATCGTCGCGCCGATCCTGCCGCCAGTCGCGGCGGTCATCGCGATAGTCGCGCCGCTCGTCACGGCGAAAGTCGCGCCAGTCCGATCGCATGTTCCGGCGGTCGCCGCGCCACGCCTGGCGCCGCGTTTCCCAATAGTGCCGCTGCGCCTGATTCCAGCGATAGCGGCGGCGGTTGCTGTCATAGACGTACACGCCGGTGCCGGGATAATAATAGTCGTTGTACCAGCCCCAATAGGGGCTGCCGTATCGGTTGTCGTAATAGCCGTTGCCGTAATATCCATCGTCGTAATAGCCGGTCGAACCATAGCCGACCGAGACACCCGAATAGCCATAGCCGTCGGTGCAGCCGGCCAGCGCAAGGGTTCCTGCCGCGGCAGCGGCGATCAGGGCGGGCTTCGTCAGAAAAGGCATCGGATCGGTCCTCGCATCGCAGTGTGGCGCGGAGGGCGGACCGGCTCGCAGGCAAGGCGCGCCCGCGCCGTTGATACTCGGACGAACCCCGCAGTCTCGCGAAGGGTTCCCGAATCTATGCCACGATGGCGCGCGATCGGCCGCTGCAGCCAGCGGCGATGCGGGGAGTCAGTCGCCTTCGAACGCGACGAGCGAGCGCACCGTAATCCCGTCCCCACGCAGTGCCTCGGCGCCGCCCAGATCGGGCAGATCGACGACGAAGCCCGCCTGCCGCACAGTGGCGCCTGCCTTGCGCAGCAGCCGTACCGCCGCGCGCGCGGTGCCGCCCGTGGCGATCAGATCGTCGACCAGCAGCACGTTCGCGCCCGGCGCGCAGGCATCGGCATGGATGGCGATCCGATCGGTGCCATATTCGAGCGCATATTCCTCGGCGATGGTTGCGCCCGGCAGCTTGCCGTCCTTGCGGATCAGCAGCACGCCTGTGCCGAGCTTGATCGCCAGCGGGGCGGCGAACAGAAAGCCGCGCGCATCGACTCCGGCGACGAGATCGATCGGCGCCTCCACCTGCTCGGCCATGCGGTCGATGGTGAGGCGCAGCCCTTCGGCGTCGAGCAACAAGGTGGTGATGTCGCGGAACTGGATGCCGGGTTTGGGAAAGTCCGGAATCGTCCGGATGCGGCTCCGGATATCCTCGTTCTCGGCTTCGGCCACGGCCGCTCTCCCCTCGCCTAGTCGCTTCCGGCCGCCCTTCGAACCGGCCTCCTGGGGCGGAAGCTCAGTGCTTCACGCCCCGCCACACGGTCAGATAGGCGCCATAAGCGAGGAAGCTCGCGATGATCAGGAAGATCACGCTGGCCAGGCCCGCCTGGTGCCGCGTCTCCAGCGTCGGCTCGGCCGTCCACACGAGGAACGCCGAAACGTCGCGCGCCATCTGTTCCACCGTCGGTCGCGTGCCGTCCACATACTGCACCTGCCCTTCGGAGGTCAGCGGCGGCGGCATCGCGATGTTCAGCGTCGGAAAGAAGCGGTTGAAATACAGCCCCTGCGGCGTCGTGAACTCGGGGAACTCGTGGCGCAGCTCGGCCGAGGGATCGCCATAGCCGATCAGCAGCGAGTAGATATAGTCGGACCCGCCCCCGCGCGCCTTCGCGATCAGCGTCAGATCCGGCGGAACCGCATTGTTGTTGGCCGCACGCGCCGCGACCTCGTTCGCATAGGGCGACGGGAAGCGGTCGGACGCAAGGTTCGGACGCGTCGTGGCCTCACCCGTGTCGGGATTGATCGAGGGGGTTTCGATCGGCCACTGCGCCGCGATCGCCTTGATCTCGGCCTCGTTGTAGCCGATCCCCTCAAGCTCGCGGAACGAAGCGAGCCGCAGCGAATGGCACGAGGCGCAGACTTCCCGATAGACCTGGAAGCCGCGCTGCAGCTGCTGCCGGTCGAAGTGACCGAACGGGCCGTCGGAGGCAAGATCGAGCGACACCGGTTCCTCGTGGAACTCGTGCTCGACCGTCTCCTCGGCGGGCTCGTTGATGGCACCGGCGATGGTGCCGATCATGCCGAGCAGCAGGACGCCGACGAAGCCGAGGCCGATCAGGAATTTGATCGATTTTACGAAGAGCGCAGACATTGTTCCGGAGTCCCCTTTACGCGCTCACTGCGGATTCGCTGACGCGGCTTCCGCTCTCGCCCTTCAGCACCGCTTCGGTGATCGAATTGGGCAGCGGGCGCGGGCGTTCCAGACGCGAAATGATCGGCACGATGATCAGGAAGAAGGCAAAGTAGTACGCCGCGGCGATCTGGCTGATGACCACGTTGACCGCGACCGGTTCGGCTCCGCCGACATAGCCCAGCACCAGCACGTCGAGCACCAGGATCCAGAAGAACACACGGTAGACCGGCCGAAAATTGGCCGAGCGTACCGGAGACTTGTCGAGCCACGGCAGGAAGAACAGCAGCAGGATCGAACCGAACATCGCCAGCACGCCCCAGAGCTTGGCCGGGATGATGAAGTCGACGGTGAACGCCTTGAGGATCGCGTAGAACGGCAGGAAATACCATTCGGGCACGATGTGTGCCGGCGTCGAGAGCGGGTTCGCCTCGATGTAATTGTCCGGGTGCCCCAGCATGTCGGGGTAGAAGAAGATCAGCACCGAGAACACGAGCAGGAAGATCGCGAGCCCGAACCCGTCCTTGGCCGTGTAATAGGGGTGGAATGGAACGGTATCCTGCTCGCCCTTCACTTCCACGCCGGTCGGGTTGCCCGAGCCGGGGATGTGCAGCGCCCAGATGTGGAGGATGACCACGCCCAGGATCACGAACGGCAGCAGATAGTGCAGCGAGAAGAAGCGGTTCAGCGCCGCGTCGTCCGGAGCATAGCCGCCGAGCAGCCAGATGCGGATCGTGTCGCCCACCACCGGAATGGCGGAGAAGAAGCCGGTGATCACCTGCGCGCCCCAGAAGCTCATCTGCCCCCAGGGAAGCACATAGCCCATGAAGGCAGTCGCCATCAGCAGCAGGAAGATCACGACGCCGAGCAGCCAGATCATCTCGCGCGGCGCCTTGTACGATCCGTAGAACAGACCGCGCGCCATGTGGATATAGACCACGATGAAGAACATCGAGGCGCCGTTGGCGTGCGCGAAGCGCAGGAACCAGCCGGCGTTCACGTCGCGCATGATCGTGCCGTTGACGCTCTGGAACGCTCCGGCCGCGCTCGAATGGAAGTGCATCGCCAGCACAATGCCGGTGACGATCTGCACCACCAAGGCGACGCCGGCCAGGACACCGAAGTTCCAGAAATAGTTCAGGTTGCGCGGTACCGGATAGCCGGCGCCGACCGCGTTATACACGAAACGCGGAAGGGGAAGCCGACTGTCGACCCACTGCATGAGCGGATGCTTCGGCGCATATTGTTTTGCCCAGGGAAAGCTCATTGCAGCCTAGTCCTCAACCCACCACGATCGTCGTATCAGACGTGAATTCATAAACCGGCACTTCCAGGTTCGTCGGTGCCGGGCCCGAACGGATGCGGCCCGCGGTGTCGTACGCCGAACCATGGCACGGGCAGAAATAGCCGCCGAACGGACCCTTGTTCTCGCCCGCGCCGGCGCCCAGCGGCACGCAGCCCAGATGCGTGCACACGCCCAGCGTCACCAGCCAGTTCGCCTTGCCCTCCTTGGTCCGCTCCTCCAGCGTCTGCGGATCGCGCAGATCGCCGATCGGCACGGCGTCGGCAGCCGCGATCTCGGCGGGCGTCAGGTTGCGCACGAAAAGCGGCTGCTTGCGGAAGGTCGTCTTGATCGCCTGACCCGGCTCGATCGCGGAAAGATCGACTTCGGTCACCGACAGCGCGAGCACGTCGGCGGAAGGATTCATCGAGTTGACGAGCGGCAACACGACCACGCCGGCACCAACGCCGCCGAAAGCGATCGCAGCGATCTGGAGATAGTCTCGACGGCGCGGGTTCTCGAGCACCTCGCCACCAGGTCCGACTGTCTGGTCGGGGGAGACACCATCATCAAGCGTTGCCATGCTTCAGCCCTTGCACTTCGACTTCTTCCGCGCGGGACCGCGCGATACCGGAACAGGGACGCGGATCGCGCCCGGGCCTCCCGGTACCCCCGGCGGCTGGCGGGCCTGATAGACGCGACGCGGCGGCTTTGCCAACAGGCATTTTGACCGGGATGTTACGGAGCCGCTGCGCAAACCACCCTAGGGGAATTGCCTGACCCCGGCCGATCGCCGCGCCCGGCGCGGTTTTGCCGAGGGCGCGCGCCCATGGCAGGCTGCGGTCGCGCGGTGAGGATTCGCCGCGCCCGGCGCTGTTGCCGCAGCGACTCCACGCACTCTTCTTCTACCGGAGCCTTCATGCGCGTCGCGCTCTACGAACCCGATATCGCCGGCAATGTCGGCACGGTCCTGCGCACCGCCGCCTGCTTCGGTGTCGGCGTCGACCTGATCGAGCCGATGGGCTTCCCCTGGAGCGATCGCGCGCTCGCCCGCGCCGGAATGGACTATGCCGCCCAGGCACAGGTGAAGCGGCACGCCGACTGGGGGGCCTTTGCCGGATCGGCGAGCGGCCGCATCGCCCTGTTCACTACCCATGGCACGGTCCCCTTGCCCGAAGCGCGGTTTCGCCCCGGTGACACGCTTCTCTTCGGCTCGGAAAGTCGCGGTGTGCCGGAGGACGTCCATGGCTTCGCCGACCTTGCGATCCGCATTCCGCTCCGGCCCGGCATGCGCTCGCTGAACGTCGCCGTAGCCGCCGGAATTGCCCTCGCCGAGGCACTTCGCCAGACCGACGGCTGGCCCTGAGGCGCGATTTGCCTACGCGAGTCGGCCTCGCTACCAGCGCTCCCATGCAACCGCTCGACGACCGCCAGACCGCCGCCCGCCAGTGGTTCGAATCGCTGCGCGATTCGATCTGCGCCGAGTTCGAGGCGATCGAGCGCGAGGCCGGCTCCGACGCCGCGTTCGCATATACGCCCTGGGATCGCACCGATCCCTCCGGCGAACCTGGCGGCGGCGGCGTTCGCGGCGTGATGAAGGGGCGCGTGTTCGAGAAGGTGGGGGTCAACGTCTCCACCGTCGGCGGCAGTTTCGAAGGCGATTTCGCCCGGACGATCCACGGCGCGGCCGAGGATCCACGCTTCTTCGCCACCGGGATCAGCCTGGTCGCGCACATGGCCAATCCGCATGTGCCTGCGGTGCACATGAACACTCGCTATCTGGTCACGACCAAGGCGTGGTTCGGCGGCGGCGCGGACCTCAACCCGCCGATCCCGTACGCAGAGGACACCGCCGAATTTCACGCCGCACTGAAGGCCGCGTGCGACGCGCATGATCCGGCCCATTATTCGCGCTTCAAGCAATGGGCGGACGACTATTTCTACATCCCCCACCGCAAGGTGCACCGCGGCGTGGGCGGCATCTTCTACGATCACCTCGAAGGCGATTGGGATGCGAATTTCGCCTTCACTCGGGACGTAGGGCGCGCCTTCCTCGACGTGTTTCCGAAAATCGTGCGGCGGCGGATGGGAACGTCCTTCACCGATACGGACAAGGCGCGCCAGCTCGAATGGCGCGGGCGCTATGCCGAATTCAACCTGGTGTATGATCGCGGCACGCTCTTCGGGCTCAAGACCGGCGGCAACATCGACGCCATTCTGATGAGCCTGCCGCCCCAGGCGACATGGGACTGATCCCCGTCGCGGACGGCGACGTGGCCACCATCGTCACGTCGCTCGAAATGCGCGAGCGTCCCCGCCCTGCCCCGTTGCCGCCGTCATCGTTCGCGCTGCGCCGCTGGCGCGCGCCCGATCCGGATCGCTATCGCCTGCTCTTCCGCCGCGTCGGCGCTCCCTGGCTGTGGTTCTCTCGGCTCGCCATGGGCACGCAGCAGCTGGAGGCGATTCTTTCGGACGATCGAATCGAAGTCTATGCCGCCACCGACCGGGCCGGAATCGAAGTGGGAATACTCGAGCTCGATTTCCGCGAATCCGGGCAGTGCCAACTCGCCTATCTCGCGCTTGTGCCCGAGCTGGTCGGAAAGGGGAACGGCGGCTGGCTGATGCGCCACGCGCTTGCCCTCGCCTGGCGCAAGGGAGTCGAACGGGTCTGGGTTCATACCTGCACGCTCGACCATCCATCGGCGCTGGGATTCTATCGTCACTACGGGTTCGTGCCGTATCGCCGCATCGTCGAGACCTTTCCCGACCCGCGGCTCGCCGGCATATTGCCGATCGAGGCGGCGCCTCAGATCCCGTGCTTGGGTCGCGACTCCGACAGCCGGCGATAGGCCGCCGTCTGAACGAGCACCATCGCCAGCGCGACCGCCGCGGCGATCGTTGCACCCAGCGCATCGAGAAGCGCGCGAACCGCATCGCCCACAAACCCTTCGAGGCCGAGGCCGAGGTAAAGCTCACCGATCAGTACCGCGCCGAAATAGCCGACCGAAAAGATCACCATCGTCGCCAGAAGCAGCAGCCAGCCGTTTCCCTGCGTCAGTCGAAACGCGCGCAGCAGCGCATCGCCGGGCCCGCGCCCAGGCTCGGCCATGACCACCGCTCCGGTCAGGAACGTGCGGCCGAGCAGATACAGGCCGGGCAGGATGAAGATCATCCAGCCGGCCGCGATCAGCGCCATCGCCGCGGCATAGACGAGCACATAAATCGGCAGCCGCTGCAACGCCGCCGCCATTGCCTCTCCGGCGCTCGGCCGGCGCTTGGCGAGCAGCAGCGCGAACAGCACCGCACCCCCGAACAACTCGACCAGCCGCTCGGCGAGCAGCCAATGGGCATTGGCGGTGAACCACTGAGCCATCTGCGCGAACGCTGCCTCGGCGGTCGCCTCGCCTGCCTCCGGCGCAGGCTGGGGCACCGGAACGAAGAGCCGGAAAGCATAGGCGGGCAGGAAGAAGAAAACGCCCGCGATTCGCACGAGCAGATCACTTTCCTTGCGCCACAGTGCCAGCGCGTCGGCGAACACGCCGGCGAAATCGAGCCTCATGCCGGAGACACGGCGCGCTCGCGCTCGCTCACGAGCGCGACGTAGAGCTTGGCCTGGAAGACGGCGGCGATCACCGCGAACGCCGTCTGCACCGCCGCCACCGTCACCGACGTCAGCACGCCGGCCAGCGTCACCCCGTCCTCGCCACCGGCGATCAGGCGGAAGATCGACCCGAACACCCACAGCGCGGCGGAACGCGCGACCACCAGCATGAGCAGGAACAACAGCAACACGCCGACGATCGCCAGCACATGCCCGCGCGTGAGTGCGAACGAGCGCCGAATGGCATCGAACATCCGTCGCTCGTGCACGATCAGCGGGCTGAGGGGCATCAGCCGCGCGGCCGCCCAGATCAGGAACAGGACCAGCGCGATGCAATAGAGCGCCACGGCCCATGCGAGCGCAGGCGGCAAATCCAGCGCCATATCGCCGGTCGCGATCAGCAGGCCCGGATCCTGCCCGCCCAGCGCCAGCAACAGCGGCACACCGAGGAAAAGCACGAAAAGAACCAGCATCAACGCGATCCACACCGCGAGCGCAGGCAGAAGCCGGCGCCGGGCGACGTTGCCGGCATCGGCCGTCGCATTGGCATCGGCCGCCATGGCGATCAGCGCCAGCGTGCCCCACAAGGACAGCAGCGCGAACGCCACCGAGATCAGGCTCAGCACCAGCTCCAGCCCGGCGCTCGCCGTATCGCGCGCCGCGGGAAAGTTTCCCTCGATCGAGGCGGGCACGAAAAAGGAGATCAGCGCGATCGGCAGTATGACGCCCAGATTGTCGCTTATGAACTCGGCAGTCCTGTCCCAGACAGTGCCCATCTTCACCATCGGTGGCGCTTCCCCTTGAGGCTCGGCGGGGTGTTAGCCGATTGCGGCTCGGCTTGCCAATGCTTGCGCAATCGGCCGCTACGGCGCAATCGGGCGGGCATGGAAACGCTGGTCAACGGCATCGAATGGCGCACGGAACCGGCGCCTGTTCCCTACCCCGAGGCGCTGGCGGCGATGGAGGAGCGCGCGGCCGCGATCATGCGCCGCGAAGCGCGCGAGCGCGTGTGGCTGCTCGAACATCCGCCGGTCTATACCGCCGGAACGAGTGCCGACCCGTCCGAACTCATCGATCCCCGCTTCCCGGTGCATGCCACCGGCCGCGGCGGCCGCTACACCTACCACGGTCCGGGGCAGCGCATCGGTTATCTGATGCTCGACCTTCGCGAGCGGCGCCGCGACGTGCGGCATTTCGTCCATGCGGTGGAGGGCTGGGTGATCGCAGCGCTGGCGCTCCACGGCATCGAAGCCTTTGCCACGCCCGACCGGATCGGAATCTGGACCCGCGCGGGGGGAACGGAAGCGAAGATCGGGGCGATCGGGGTGCGAATCAGGCAGTGGGTGACGCTGCATGGATTTGCCGTGAATCTATCGCCGAATCTGGCCGATTTCGCCGGCATCGTGCCCTGCGGGATCGCGGAATACCCGGTAACGAGCGCCGATCGACTGGGCATCTCGATCACGCATAGTGACTTTGATTCGTCTCTTTTTGCCACATTTCCGCCATTTTTGGACGGACTCGCCCCACCCTGACGAAAACCACTCTTGAGGGCTTCCGCCGAAGCGTCTAATGTCTACCCCGATTTGGGTATTAACGGCCCTCCGCCGTCCAAATCCATATCTAGGGAGCTTTTACATGCGTGCACTTCTCTCCAAGCTCGTCGCGGGTTCGATGATCGCCGGCGCCGCCCTCGCGGTTTCGGCCTGCACCGAAGAGACCACCGTCGCGGTTAACGAAACCTCGAACGAAATCGTTCCGATCGACGAAATGGGCGCCGACGAGAACATGGTCACCACGCTCGATGCGACGGACAACCTGACCGACATGAACATGATGGACGACACCATGGACATGAACACGACCATGGACAACACCATGGTCGCCAACGAGATGTAAGAACCGCGCATTGCGCAGTTCTGCGGGGCCGCCCGGGGCGACCGGGCGGCCCCGTTTCGTTTCCGCAACTATCCGCAGTGTCCCAGGGGGGCAGCCATCCGCCGCCGTTTCCCTTGCAAAAAGCTCTTGGGAGCCGCGCCAAAACACCGTACCGGATGGGGCGCGACCAGGCGAAGAGGATAGCATGTTCGTTCCGCGTTTCGTACTCGTGCTGGCTGCTGCGGCCGGCCTTTTCGGCGCCGCCCCGGCGTCCGCACAATTCTTCTTCAAGTCCGCCGACCTTGCCGGCCCCCGCGTCACCGGGGCCGAGCCCGGTATGACCGGACCCGAGCTTCCCCAGGCAACGCCCGAGGAACTGCGCGCGGCGCTGGTGTGGAATCTGCGCGCCGCACTCAATGTCGCGGCGCTCCAGTGCCAGTTCGAGCCGACGCTGCTGACGCTCAACAACTACAACTCGATCCTCACCGAGCATAAGGACGAGCTCAAGACCTCGTATGAAACGCTCGAGCGCTACTTCAACCGAGTCTCGCCCAGTCGCCGGGAAGGTCAGGCGGAGCTCGACCGGTTCGGCACACGGGTCTATTCGGGCTTTTCCACGGTTTCGGCGCAGCTCACCTTTTGCCAGACCGCCGCTTCGATCGCCGACCAGGCGATCTTCACCGAAGAAGGCGCGCTCGGCGATCTCGCCCAGTCGCGGATGCGCGAACTGCGCAACAGTCTCGTCCCCTGGGGCGAGCAATTCGCTCCCGAGCAGCAGAGCGCCGAGATTCTGATGCCGAAAATGCCTCCGTTCGGCGAGCGACGCTGCTGGCGTCGCGACGTCTATCGCGAGCGGCGCTGCGGCCCGCTATAGGCGCGAGCGGCGCTAGCGCAGCCCCAGCAACTTGTGCGTCTGGAGCGACAGCCGCCACTGCGGCCGCTCCAGCGCGAAGCGAACCGCCGCGGCGACATTGGCTTCGCCACGGGCATCATCCATCGGCTGGACGAGGCGATGGCGAAAGTCCCAGCGTTCCAGCTCCTCGACGTCGGTGCCCGGCTGCGGCCAGACGAGCTTGAGCTCGTCGCCCGAACGCTGCACCACGTTGCTTCCCGCCTTGGGGCTCACGCAGACCCAGTCGATGCGCGGATGCACGGGCAAGGTCCCGTTGGTCTCGATCGCGATGCGAAAGCCGCGCGCATGCAGCGCATCGACGAGCGAGTCGTCGATCTGCAGCATGGGTTCGCCGCCGGTCAGCACCACGAAACGGGCTTCGCTGCCCTCGCCCCAATGTTCCTCGGTCGCGCGCGCGAGCGCATCGGCGTCGGCGAAGCGGCCGCCGCCCGCTCCGTCCGTGCCGACGAAATCGGTGTCGCAGAAGCGGCAGACCGCCTTCGCACGATCCGCCTCGCGGCCCGACCAGAGGTTGCAGCCGGCGAAGCGCACGAAGACGGCGCGCGCGCCCGCGTTCACGCCCTCGCCCTGGAGCGTCAGGAAGCTCTCCTTGACGGCATAGCTCATGCTCAGGGCGCCGTGGCGTAGACCGTCGGGTCGCGCAGCCCGGCCTCGACAAAGCCCTTCGAGCGCAGCCGGCAACTGTCGCACAGGCCGCAATGCACGCCTCCGGGCGCCGGATCGTAGCACGACCAGCTCAGCCCCGCGTCGAGCCCCAACCGATCCGCCTCACGCGCGATATCGGCCTTGGTCATGTGCTGGAGCGGCGCATGCACGCGGAACGGATCGCCTTCGACCCCCGCCTTGGTGCCGACCGCGGCGAGCCGCTCGAACGCTTCGATGAACTCCGGCCGGCAATCGGGATATCCCGAATAATCGAGCGCATTGACGCCGATGAACAGGTCGCGCGCGCCCGCGGCTTCCGCCCAGCCGAGCGCGAGGCTCAGAAAGATCGTGTTGCGCGCGGGAACATAGGTGACTGGTATATCGGCGCCGACACCATGCTTCGGCACGTCGATCGCGGCGGTAAGCGCCGAACCTCCGAAGGCGCGCAGATCGATCGGGAGCACCACATGCCGCTCGGCGCCGAGCGCGGCCGCGATGCGCCGCGCCGCTGCCAGCTCGACCTGGTGGCGCTGATTATAGTCGATGGAGAGCGCCAGCAGCCGATAACCGGCCTCGCGCGCGCTGGCGGCGGCGACCATCGAATCCAGCCCTCCGGAGACGAGGACGACGGCAGCGGGAGCAGAGTTAGTCATCGCCTCCTCGGCTAGCGCTTTCTCGCCCAAGGTCCAGCCCCTCGGCGGCGGCGCGAACAGAAAAAGGGCCGCTCGGGCGAGCGGCCCAGGATCAAACGCTGCCAAAAGGAAATGTCCCGCAAGGGACACCGCCTTCTACTACGATCTTGGTAAACAAAGGGTTCCGTGCCGGCTCAGTTGCAGGGGCCTACGCGCCGTGCTTCCATCGCGAGAAGGAACGGCGCGCCGGCCTCAATGCCCTGCGCGTCGATCCGGGCGAGCCGCGGCGTTTCCACCAGCACGGTGGTGCGGCCAGTGCCGCGCCCGGCGCACGAATACTGCACCGTCGCCGTCCGGCCCGAATTTTCGATCACCCGCTGCGTGCACTGCGCTCCGCTCAGGCGCGGGCGCAGCAGCACGACCGCGTCGCGCAGGCAGATCCGGCGTACCGCCCCGCCGTTCAGCTCCCGCAGCTCCCACGCGCCGAGTTCGAGCTCCTCGAGCGCACGAAAGGTCCCGACGCCATCCTGCACGGGCAGCGCGCCGGCCGTACCGGCGACGAGCAACGCTCCGGCCGCTGCCGGCCGCGCGAACTGCATGAGCCGCATTTCGATCTCCTAGCGGGCGAGCCCGCGTTGCGCGAGTCTTCGCCCGAACATCACTCTCTCGCGATTCGGGCAAAAGAGTCCAGTATTACAGTGACGACGCTGCGAAGTCCGACAGCGAAACCGGGAAATTGCGCGCGCAGAATGCACAATCGACCGTAATCATGCCCTCAGCATCGGCCATTGCCTGCCGCTCCTCTGGCGGAAACTTGCCCAGGACTTGCGTGATATACTCCGCATCGCAGCGGCAACCGCGCGAAAGCTCCGTGCCCGCCAGCACGCGCACTTCGCTCTCCTCGTTGAACAGCCGCCAGACGAGGTTCTCGAGCGGGATCGACGAATCCGCCAGCTCGTCCGCACCCATCGTGGCGCCGAGCGCCTCGACATGGCCCCATTCGGGATGGTCGAGCCGGGTGTGCAGCCGTTCGCGACCTTCCTCGCCCTCGGGCAGATGCTGGAGGAACAGCCCGCCCGCGATCAGCCGTCCCTCGCCGTCGCGGCCAAGGCCGAGCCGCACGAGGCTGGGGATCTGCTCCGACTGAAGGAAATAGCTCTCGGCCGCCTGCGCGATCGAATCGCCGTCGAGCGGGACGATTCCCTGATAGCGCTCGCCGGTCGCCGCCTGGTCGAAAGTGACCGCCAGATAGCCCTGGTTGAACATCGCGAACAGCGAGGGGTTCTTGCCGAGCAGCGCCAGCCGATCGGCGTCATACTGGACGTAGCCGCGCAGTTCGCCGCCCTTGTAGTCGCACACCATCAGGCTCACGATGCCATGCTGGGTCTGCGCCTGCAGGGTCAGCTGGCCGCCGGCATCCTTCAGCGTCGAGCCGAGCAGCGCAGTGAGCGTCAGCGCTTCCGCAAGCAGCCGCTCGATCGGCGGCGGATAGGCATGCGCCGACAAGATCTCGTCGAGCACCGGTCCGAGCCGCGTCACGCGGCCGCGCGCATTCCGTTCGGGAAGAGTGAAGCCGATCGCGCGGTCGAGATCGGCGGGGCGTGGTGTGTCGGTCACGAGAACAACCTTCGGGCTGGGCATGTCGAAACCCCGTCCGTCCCCTTTCCGCCCTCGGAAAGAAGTGCAGCGCCTAGGCACGCTCGGCGCGGACGGGGCTGTTGGCTTCGGGCACGAGATAGGAAGCCTCGTGCCCGGCGACAACTCAGCCGATCTGGCCGAAGCACCAGCGCAGGATCGCCTTTTGCGCATGCAGGCGGTTTTCCGCCTCGGGCCAGATCAGCGACTGCGGCCCGTCGATCACCTCGGGCGTCACTTCCTCGCCGCGATGGGCGGGCAGGCAGTGGAGGAACCTGGCGTCGGGCTTGGCCTTCTCCATCAGCGCGGCATCGACCTGATAGGGTGCGAGCGCGGCCAGCTTCGCCTCGGCGTGGGCCTGCCCCATCGAGATCCAGGTGTCGGTGATGACGACATCGGCGTCGGCCACGGCTTCGGCCGGATCGTTGACGCAGCGCGCGCGCCCCGCCCCCGCCGCCATCGTCTCCTCCGGCAGCGAGAAGCTCTGCGGGCAGGCGGCGACAAGGTCGAACTGCATCAGCCCGGCAGCCTCGACAATCGAGGCGAGCACATTGTTGCCGTCGCCCAGCCAGGCGACTTTCAGCCCCGGCAGCGCCTTGCCGCTCTCGATGATCGTCAGCAGGTCGGCCATGATCTGGCAGGGATGGCTGTCGTCGGTCAGGCCGTTGATCACCGGCACGCTGGCATATTCCGCCATCTCGAGCAGCTTGGCGTGATCGTCGGTACGCACCATGATCGCGTCGCAATAGCCGGAAAGCACGCGCGCGGTATCGGCCACGGTCTCGCCGCGCCCCAACTGAGTCGTCGCCGCGTCGAGCACCACCGAGCTGCCGCCCAACTGGCGGATCGCCATGTCGAACGACACGCGCGTGCGCGTCGAGCTCTTCTCGAAGACCAGCGCCAGCGTATGCCCGGCGAGCGGCGCATCGGCGTCGAGCCTGCCCTTCGGCCAGCCTGCGCGCGCTGCCTTCCGGTCGAGCGCGTCGGCGAGCATGGCGGCGATGCCGGCGGGTCCGGCGTCGGCAAGACTAAGGAAATTGCGGATCGTCATCGGCACGCCTCTGGAAAAGCCCGTTGGCTCAATCGTCGCTCGGCGGCACATAGACCTGCGCCGCTTCGCTCAGCTTCTGCACGCATTCGGCGATATGCTCCTCGCCGATCACCAGCGGCGGCAGGATGCGGACGACATTCTCGCCCGCCGCCACCGTCAGCAGCCCGTGATGATCGCGGCAGAAGGCGACGAAATCGCGGCTCACCGCCGGCTCCTTGAGCTTGAGGCCGAGCATCAGCCCCTTGCCGCGCACGCTGTCGAACAGATGATCGTGGTTCGGGATCATCTGCTCCAGGCTCGCGCGGAGCCGCTCGCCCATCGCCTTCACATGCGCGAAAAAGCCTTCCTCGAACATCACGTCGAGCACTGCCTCGCCCGCCGCCATGGCGAGCGGATTGCCGCCATAGGTCGAGCCATGCGTGCCGATCACCATGCCCTTGGCGGCCTTCTCGGTGGCGAGGCACGCGCCGAGCGGGAAGCCGCCGCCGATGCCCTTCGCCGCGGCGAGGATGTCCGGCTCGATCCCATACTGCTCATAGGCGAACCAGCTGCCGGTGCGGCCGTACCCGCACTGCACTTCGTCGAGCACGAGCATCAGCCCCTTCTCGTCGCACGCCTTGCGCAGGCCCTGCAGGAACTCCGGCGTCGCCGCGCGGATGCCGCCCTCGCCCTGCACCGGCTCCACCAGGAAACCGGCGGTATTGTCGTCGATCAGCGCCAGCGCACCGTCCAGATCGTTGAACTCGGCATAGGCGAAGCCGGGCAGCAGCGGCTCGAATCCATCGCGCAGCTTGGCCTGGTTGGTGGCGCTGATCGTCCCGATCGTCCGCCCGTGAAATGCCATGTTGAAGGTGATCAGCCGGTGCTTCTCGGGCTGGCCGTTGGCGAAATGATAGCGGCGCGCGGTCTTGATCGCGCATTCGACTGCCTCGGCGCCCGAATTGGTGAAGAACACCGTATCGGCGAAGCTGTTGTCGACGATCCGCTGCGCCAGCTTCTCTCCCTGCGGCGAACCGTAGAGATTGGAGACGTGCATCAGCGTCGCCGCCTGGTCCTGAATCGCCTTGGTGAGGTGCGGATGGCCATGGCCCAGCGCGTTCACTGCGATGCCGCTGGCGAAATCGAGGTATCGCTCGCCGCGCTCGCCGATCAGATAGCAGCCCTCGCCTCGCACCGGACGCACATCGCACCGCGGATAAACGGGCATGAGCGGGGTGATCGACATTGGGACTGCTCCTTTTCGCAAGAACGAGTGAATACAACTCCGAAACGACAAAGGGCGGCCCATCCGGACCGCCCCGGAGCGGGTGTTTAGGGGCAGCCCAGCAATCGCGTCAACACCATCGCGCGCGACTCCGGCAGGAAAATGCCGTAGGATCGTTTCGCATCCGTCCGGATGTTCCGGGCGGCGCAAACAGGGGGTTTGCAATGGCACGCAAGATGATGACGGCCGCATGCGCGGCGATCGCCGCTCTGACCGTTTCCGCTCCGGCCTTGGCACAGCAGTCCTTCCTTGGCGAAGTGCTGCTCGTCGGATCGAATTTCTGTCCGGCCGGGACGATGGATGCCGATGGCCGGCTCCTGCCGATCCAGCAATATTCGGCGCTCTTCTCACTGTACGGGACGACCTATGGAGGCGATGGAGCGACTAGCTTCGCCATTCCCAAGCTCACCCCGCCGCTGGCCGGGATGCATTATTGCGTCGTCGTGGACGGCGCCTATCCGCCGCGCCCGAATCGGACGCGCACGAACTGAGCGGCTCATAACCGGTCCGCCGCCGCGTCTTTGCAGCGGCGGCGGACCGCTGGGTCGCGTCAGCTCTTCAGCTTCCAGCCGCGCTTGAGCAGCCAGTAGCAGAACAGCCCCAGCGCCACATCGAGCGCGAGGGTGATCGCACTGCCCAACAGCACGGGCGAATCGGCGACTCCGAGAAAGCCGTAGCGGAAGCCCGAGATGATGTAGAAAAACGGATTGGCGTGGCTGACCGCCTGAAAAGTCGGCGCGAGCCGCTCGACCGAATAGAAGGTGCCCGACAGCAGCGTGAGCGGCGCGACGACGAAATTCGTCACCGCAGCGGCGTGATCGAACTTCTCCGCCCAGATCGAAGTGAGCACGCCCATCAGCGCGAGGAACCCCGACCCCAGCAACCCGAACCAGAGCACTGCCCAGAAATGGCTCGGCGTCACGTTCACCCCCGGCCACAACGCCATCGCCAGCCACACCGCGCCGCCCACGCAGAAGGCGCGCGTCACTGCGCCGCCCACCAGCGCCGCGAGCAGCTCGCCGGTCGATAGCGGCGGCATCAGATAGTCGACGATCGTGCCCTGGATCTTGCCGACCAGCAGCGAGAAGCTGGCGTTCGCGAAGGCGTTTTGCAGCATGCCCATCACGATCAGCCCCGGCGCGACGAAATTGCCGAACGCGATCGGCTCGCCGTCGAGCGTCACCTGCCGCCCGTTTCCGCCCAGTGCGACGGTGAAGATCACCAGAAACAGCAGCGTCGTTACCGCGGGCGCCCAGATCGTCTGGAGTTGCACCTTGAAGAAACGGCGCACCTCCTTCACATATAGGGTTCGCAAGCCTGCCCAATTGACGTTGCGGATCGTGGGGACACCCGGCTCCGGCAGCGGATGCTGGCGGGGCTCGGCACCCGATTGGGGCTGGCTGCTCATGGCGCGATCGCCTAATCGCTGCCGGGGCCGCCCGCAAGCCGCGGAATACTGAAGGAAGACCATGAGCTGGACCGAAGAGCGCATCGAGACGCTGAAGAAGATGTGGGATAGCGGCATGACCGCCACTCGGATTGCCGAGGAACTGGGCAACGTCAGCCGCAATGCCGTGATCGGCAAGGCCCACCGGCTCGGCCTTCCGTCGCGTCCGTCGCCGGTGAAGCCGAACGAAGGCCGCGCCGCGCCTGCGGCGCCGGCAAAGGCCGCGCCCGAACCGCGCCCGGCGCCGGCACGCGAACCGGCCCAGCAGCAGGAACAGCCGCAGGACCAGGAGCAGGACCAGGAGGCGGCTCCCACTCCCGAAGCGAAGCCGAGCGCGCCGGCCCCGTCGCTTCGTTCGGTCGGCCCCGGCGGCTTCGTTCGCCAGAATCCCGGGGAGCAGGCGCCGCCGAGCACGCCCGCGCCGCCGCGCCGGCTGGTGCCCGCCAAGCCGAGCGAGGCGATCGCCGGCAAGACGTCGCTGCTCGATCTCAACGACCGCATCTGCAAATGGCCGATCGGCCATCCCGGCGAGCCGGACTTCCACTTCTGCGGCGAAAAGGTGAACCCCGGCTTTCCCTATTGCGTCGATCATTGCGGCCATGCCTATCAGGCGCAGCTGCCGCGCCGCGATCGCCGGCCTCCGCCGCCGCTTCCCTTCGGCGGTCCGCGGGTCCGCTGAACAGGAACCGAGGACATACGGGGGCGGTTCGAAAGAGCCGCCCCTTGTTTTGCGGGCAAGCTCCGCCCTTTCAGGCCGAACGCGGCGCCACCCGCACGTCGAGCATGCCGGCCGGTGTCGGTTCAATCAGCTCCCGTGCCGGCACGTCTCCGCGCAGCCATGCCGCCCAGCTCGTTCGCGGCATCAGTACGACCTGTCGCCGATGATGCGGCGCCACGTCGGGTCCCGGCTCGCACGTCAGCATGGTGAAGGCTTCGCCTGTTTTGGGAACCGCGCGCCACAGGCCCGCGACGCAGAGAAAGCCGTCTCCCAGCACGCTTCCGGGCGCGGGCGTGAACAACAGCCGCTCCTTGCGCTTGGGCTTCGTCCCCGTGCCCGGCGCCGGCTCACGGAATTCGTAGAAACCGTCGAGCGGGATCAGGCAACGCCCCTGCGTCGGCGCATTGCGGAAGTCGCGTCCCTCGGATCGGTAGTTGTAGATCGGGCGACCGCCCTGCCCCGGCCAGCTCCACCGCCGCTGCACCAGTTGCGCGCCCATTCCTTCGCCCAAGGGGGCGGCGCGCACGATCGGCGTGGCATCCGTAATGCGCACGCTGTCGGTCGGCTCGAGGTTCGGCAGCCCCTCGGGAAAGTCGAGCGGGATGCGCATTTGCGCGAAACCCTCACCGATCTCTCCTACGGCGATCTGCCGCGCCGCTTCGTTGCACATGCTATCAGTTGTGGCGCAAAGCGTGCGCCGGTCAACCGGCGCGGCGGGAGCCGCGGGCGCATCCGTTCGTTCGCGCTCCGAGAACATGGGAGGCAGGCATGCGGTTCTGGATTGGTGCGGCCGGCGTGGCGCTCACGGCCTTTTCGGCTCCTGCCAGCGCGCAGACCGAGCCGCAAACGCCGATCTACGGCGCCGACCTCGAGCGGTTCGACTATCCCTATCCGGTCCACTGGTTCGAAACCCGGTCGCAGGGCGATGCCGTGCGCATGGCCTATCTCGACGTCGCGCCGCGCGGCGCGCCGAACGGCGAGACGGTCGTGCTGCTCCACGGCAAGAATTTCTGCGCCGCGACCTGGGCTCAAGCGATCGGCGTACTGGCCGAAGCCGGCTATCGGGTGCTCGCGCCCGATCAGATCGGCTTCTGCAAGTCGAGCAAGCCCGAAGGCTATCAATATAGCTTCCGTGCGCTCGCGAGCCTGACGGATGCACTGCTCGACCGCGTCGGCGCGGAGAAGGTCACGCTCGTCGGCCATTCGACCGGGGGGATGCTGGCGATGCACTATGCGCTCCTCCATCCCGAGCGGCTGGAGCGGCTGGTGCTCGTCAATCCGCTCGGGCTCAACGATACCGTGGCCGAAGGCGTCCCCTATGCCGATCTCGGCACGCTGCGTGCGGAGGAAGCCGAGACCGACCGCGCCTCGATCAAGGCATATCAGCAGCGCGTCTATTATCAGGGCGAATGGCGGCCGGCCTATGATCGCTGGGTGGACATGCTGGCCGGGCAATATGCCAGTCCGGAGGGCGATCGGGTGCGCGACGCGCAGGCCCGGCTTTCGGACATGATCCAGAGCCAGCCGATCGTGGGGCAGATCCCGGAAATCGACGTGCCCACCACGCTGATCATCGGCCAACGGGATCTGACCAGCTTCCGCCGCGGCAGCGCGCCCGAGGCGCAACGCGAGTCGATCCGCACCGTGCCGGAAGCGGCCGAGACGGCAGTAAACCGCTTTCCCGAGGCACGGCTCATCCGCCTTCCCGAACTCGGCCATTCGCCGCAGATCGAGGCTCCCGAGCAGTTCCATCGCATTCTGCTAGCCGCGCTCGCCTCAGGCGACTGATCCTCGAAGCCGTTGCCACAGCATCGGCGACCTGCGAATGACGGCCAACACACGGCGGCGCCTTGCACTGCGGAATCGCGGCGCCCATACCGGGAACATGTCCGACGACCTGTTCGAGTCCGATACTCCCCGCTCCGCCCAAAGCTATGACGCCTCCTCGATCGAAGTGCTCGAGGGGCTGGAGCCGGTGCGCCGCCGCCCCGGCATGTATATCGGCGGGACCGACGAGCGGGCGCTGCACCACCTCGCCGCCGAAGTGCTCGACAACGCCATGGACGAAGCGGTGGCGGGCCATGCCACCCGGATCGAAGTGATGCTGGACGAGGGCAACCGCCTGACGATCAGCGACAATGGCCGCGGCATTCCGGTCGATCCGCACCCCAAGTTTCCAGACAAGTCCGCGCTCGAAGTGATTCTCTCGACGCTCCATTCGGGGGGCAAGTTCTCGGGCAAGGCCTATGCGACGTCAGGCGGGCTCCACGGCGTCGGCGTCAGCGTCGTCAACGCGCTCTCGGTGGATACGGTGGTCGAAGTCGCGCGCAACCGCGAGCTGTTCCGCCAGCGGTTCAGCCAAGGGCAGACGCTTGGCCCGCTCGAGACGCTTGGCTCCACGCCCAACCGCCGCGGAACCACGATCGCCTTCACTCCGGATCCGGAGATCTTCGGGCCGGAGATGCAGTTCAAGCCCGCCCGGCTCTACAAGCTCGCGCGCTCCAAGGCCTATCTGTTCGCCGGCGTCGAGATTCGCTGGAAATGCGCGCCGGCGCTGGTCGAAGGAAGCGACATTCCCGCCGAGGGCGTGTTCCAGTTCCCCGGCGGCCTTGCCGATCATCTGAAGGAACAGGTCGGCGGGCGCGAATGCGCGACGGCGGAATTCTTCGCCGGGAGCCAGGATTTCCCCGAAGGCAACGGCCGAGTCGAATGGGCGGTTGCGTGGCCGCTCTGGTCCGACGGCAGCTACAGCTGGTATTGCAACACCATCCCCACCCCCGATGGCGGCACGCACGAGCAGGGCCTGCGCACCGCTCTCACGCGGGCGTTGCGCGCTTTCGGCGACCTTGTCGGGCAGAAGAAGGCCAAGGATCTCACGGCGGACGACGTGATGACCGGCAGCGAACTCATGCTCTCGGTGTTCATCCGCGATCCCCAGTTCCAGAGCCAGACCAAGGACCGCCTCACCTCGCCCGAGGCGACCGGCCTGGTCGAAAAGGCCGTGCGCGATCATTTCGACCATTTCCTCACCGACAACATGGATCGCGGCAAGGCGCTGCTCGGCTATGTGCTCGAGCGGATGGACGAGCGGCTTCGGCGCAAGCAGGAACGCGACGTCAAGCGCAAGACCGCGACCAGCGCGCGCAAGCTGCGCCTGCCCGGCAAGCTCACCGATTGTTCCTCGGACGCTTCGGAAGGCACCGAGCTGTTCATCGTCGAGGGCGACAGCGCGGGCGGCACGGCGAAACAGGCACGCGACCGCAAGACGCAGGCGATCCTGCCGATCCGCGGCAAGATCCTCAACGTCGCCAGCGCCACCTCGGCCAAGATCCTCGCCAATCAGGAAATCGCCGATCTGATCCTCGCGATGGGCTGCGGCACCCGCAAGGACTGCGACGCGGCTAACCTGCGCTACGATCGGATCATCATCATGACCGATGCCGATGTCGATGGCGCGCATATCGCTACGCTGCTGATGACCTTCTTCTTCCAGGAGATGCCCGACGTGGTGCGCAAGGGGCACCTCTATTTGGCCCAGCCGCCGCTCTATCGCCTCACCGCGGGCGCCAAGTCGGCCTATGCACGGGATGATGCGCATCGCGCCGAGCTGGAGCGCACCGAATTCAAGGGCAGAAAGGTCGAAGTCGCGCGGTTCAAGGGACTCGGCGAAATGAACGCGCAGCAGCTCAAGGAAACGACGATGGATCCCAAGACGCGCGGCATGCTGCGCGTCCGCCTGCCCGAGGAATATGAGGAACGGGCGGTTGTGAAGGATCTGGTCGACCGGCTGATGGGGACCAATCCGGCGCATCGCTTCGCCTTCATCCAGGAAAACGCCGCGCGGCTCGAGGAAGACGCGATCGACGCCTGACCCCCTTCGGCCAATAATTGATATCATAATTTTTGCCGGGTAGGATCGGGCGGCCGCGGCGATTCGCGGCGCAGCAGGGGACTTGCCGATGCTTCGCACACGCCTTCTCGCCGCAGCCTTCGCCGCGCTCACCCTCACCGGAGCGCCGGCCGTCGCGCAGGACGCTCCCGCTTCCCCGCCGCAAGCTCCGCAGGCGATCGCACCTTCCCCGGCACTGCAGGCACGGATCGACGAGCTTCCGGCAATCCTTTCCGGCGGCGGCGATTACGAGGCGTTTTTCCATCCGGCCTTCGTCGCGCAAGTGCCGAAGGCGCAGTTCGATCAAATGACCGCCCAGATGCGCGCCGGCGCGGATGCTCCGCCCGAGATCGCCGACGTCGAGGCGCGCGACCCGAATCAGGCCGTCATCACCGTCGCCTTTGCGAACACCACTGCCACGCTCCAGATCGCCGTCGATCCTGCCGAGCCGCATCAGGTAACGGGGCTTCGAGTGACTGGCTTTCAGGCGCGCGAAGCATCGCTCGGCGAAGTGTTCGACGCGATCGAGGCGCTGCCGGGGCGCACCGGCTATGCTGCCGCGCGATTGGGCGACGGCGCTCCGCAGATGCTTCATGCCGAGGATGCCGACACTCCGTTCGGCGTCGGCTCCGCCTTCAAGCTCTGGATCCTCGCGGAACTGGTCCGCGCCACCAATGCCGGTGAACGGCAGTGGGACGATGTAGTGACGCTCGACGGAAGCGCGCTTCCCGGCGGCGCCTATTTCGCGGCGCCTGCGGGCACCGAAGTCACGCTGCGCGAACTGGCCGAGCGGATGATCTCGGTGAGCGACAACAGCGCGACCGACATCCTGCTCCACCATCTCGGCCGCGAGCGGGTGGAGGCGATGCTGCCGGTGGTCGGCGTCGCGCCCGAACAGGTCGCGATGAATCGCCCGCTGCTCGGCACGCTCGAATTCTTCAAGCTGAAGGGGATCGAGGATGGGGCGCTTGGCCGCCAGTGGATCGGCAGCGACCATGCCGAGCGCCGCGCGCTGCTGGCCGGCGAAGTCGCCGCCGCGCCGATCACGGCAATCCGCCCCGATCTGTTCCAGGACGGCGTGCCGGTGATGATCGACGCAATCGAGTTCTTCGCCAGCCCCGCGGATCTCGTCCGCACGATGGACTGGCTGCGCCGCAACACCGAAGCCAATTCCGTCGCCCGCGAAATCCTCTCGCAGAACCCCGGCATCTCGCCCGGCATTGCGCAGCAGTGGCGCTATGTCGGGTATAAGGGCGGCTCCGAACCCGGTGTCATCAACATGACGCTGCTCCTCCAGGCGCAGTCCGGGGAGTGGTATGCATTCAGCGGAAGCTGGAACGACCCGGAGGCGGCGGTCGACAACGGCCGCTTCGCGGGGCTCGTAAGCCGCATGGCGGAACTGGCGGCGGCGGCGCTGCCGCAACAGAGCGCCGGCCAGTAAGCGACTCGCTCAATCGCCTGGGGCCGCCGTTCGGCCGAAGGGGATGCAACCGCTCCGGAGGAGCGGGGCATCAGGGGGGCCGCCGCCGATCGCCCGCTCCAGCCGCTTAGCGCCTGGTGCTTCGCGCCGCCCATTCGTCACGCAGCAGTCCGTACAGCGCGGTGTCGCGCACGCCGATGTGCGTCTCCCATTCGGCGCGCAAAATACCTTCGAGCGTGAAGCCGAGCGACTCCAGCAGCGCCCGCGAGGCGCGATTCTCCGGATCGGTGTCGGCGATCACACGACGCTGGCCTTCTTCGAAGAACAGGTGATCGAGCAGCCGAGTGACCGCCTCGCGCGCGATCCCCTGCCCCCAGTGCACCCGCCCGAGGATATAGCCGACTTCGATCACGCCCGAACGCTTCGCGCCGGCGGCGACCCACCCAAGCGCGCTATCGTCGCCGCGCCGCGTGATCGCCCAGTGACGCCATTCGGGCACGGGACGCAGATAATCGCGCGTCTCTTCCAGGCTGGCGTGCGGGCCGCTCGACCACCAGGTCATCAGCTCGGCATCGGCCAGCATCGGGTGCAGCGCCTCGGCATCATCGGGAGAAAGCGGCCGCAGCCGCAGCCGCTCGGTCTCGAGCACCGGCGGCGCATCCCTCACGACGCGAGCGCCTCCACCAGATCGCGGACCTTCTTCTGCCGCCACTGCGGCAGCGGCGCGACCAGCCAGTAGCCGAGCCGCGACGCTTTGGGCTCGCCCACCATCACCACTCGGCCGGCGGCCAGGTCGCCGCGCGCCAGCACTTCGGGAATGGTCGCCCGGCCCAGCCCGTCGGCGGCGGCGTCGAGCGCGAGCCCGGCATCGCCCACCCGCACCAGCGACTGCGCCTCGTCGGAAATACACCCCGGCCATGAAATGCGCGTCTCCGCGCCCCCGCCCGGCCGCTCCACCGTCACCATCCCGTCGGATTCGAGCGCCTCGCCCTCATGCTCGCCCGGCCCCTCGCCCCATCGGACCGCGAGATCGAGGTTGGCCTCGGTGAAATCGACGCTTTCGTCGGCGGTAAGCAGCATGAAGCGCAGCTCGCCGTCGGCGCGCGCGATTTCGGCCAGGCGCGGCATCAGCCATTTCGCGGTGAGGTCACGCGGGGCGGCGATCGTCAGCGACTTCGACGACTGCCCCGCCTGCATCGCGCGTACCGCCTCCTCGAACTGCAGGAAGCCGTGACGCAGCGCGTCGAGCCCCGCCTCGCCTTCGGGCGTCAGCTCCAGTCCGCGCGTCGTGCGGCGGAACAGCACGACGCCCAGCGTGTCCTCCAGCGCCCGGATCTGCTGGCCCACTGCGGCCGGCGTGACCGCCAGCTCGTCGGCCGCGCGGGTGAACGACAGGTGCCGGGCGGCAGCGTCGAGAACGCGAAGGCCGTTGAGCGGGAGATGCGTGCGCTTCATCGGCTCATCTCACCCCGTCACGGTCGGAGCGATCAGCGCGAATTTGGGGATCGTAACGTCGAAGGTGGAGCCGTCCTCGCCCAGCATGTGATAGCTGCCCTGCATGTTCCCCGTCGGCGTCGCGAGCGGACATCCGGAGACATAGTCGAAACTACCGCCCGGCGCGATCAGCGGCTGCTCGCCCACCACGCCTTCGCCTTCCACCGAATGGCGCGCGCCGCGCCCATCGGTGATGATCCAGTGGCGCGTGAGCAGTTGCACCGCCATCGGCCCTTCGTTCTCGATGCGGATGTGATAGGCCCAGAACCAGCGCCCGCGCTGCGGCTCCGACTGTTCCGGCAGATAGGAGACCGATACGCGAACGGTGATCCCCCGCGTCTCGGCTTCCTCGGTGAACAGCGCCTTCATCAAAGGCCCACCGCTCGCAGCGCCTGATCGAGATCGGCGATCAGATCCTCCGGATCCTCCAGTCCGACGTTGATGCGCAGCAGCCCTTCGGTAATGCCCATTTCGAGCCGCTTCTCCTCGGCGACTCCCGAGTGCGTGGTCGATGCCGGATGCGTCATCAACGAGCGCGAGTCGCCGATGTTGTTCGAAATGTCGATCAGCTCCAGCGCATCGAGCAGCCCGTGCGCCTGGCTGCGCCCGCCGTCCACCTCGAACGAGAAGATCGGCCCCGCCGCCGCCATCTGCGCCATCGCCAGATCGTGCTGCGGATGGCTGGGCAGGCCGGGGTGGTTGATCCGCGGCACGCGCCCGTCCAGGAAGCGCCCTACGACCAGTGCATTCTCGCTCTGACGGCGGATGCGCAGATCGAGCGTCTCCAGCCCCTTCAGCACCACCCAGGCATTGAACGCGCTCAGCGTCGGCCCAGTGTTGCGCGTGAACGGCAGCAGCACCTCGGTGACGAAATCCTCGCTGCCGCTCACCGCGCCGGCGAGCACCCGCCCCTGCCCGTCCATCATCTTGGTCGCCGAATAGGCAACGACATCGGCGCCGAACTCCATAGGCCGCTGGAGCGCGGGCGTCGCAAAGGCATTGTCGACGACGCTGGTGATCCCGCGCTCGCGCGCGATGCCGCACACCGCCTTCAGATCAACGACGTCCATCGTCGGATTGGCCGGAGTCTCGAAGAAGAAGACCTTCGTCCTGTCGGTCGCCGCGTCGGCGAATGCCTGCGGATCGCGCGCATCGACCACCGTCGTCGCGATGCCGAATTTGGGCAGCAGCGTATCGGTGAGCCAGCGGCACGATCCGAACAGCGCGCGACCCGCGACGACATGATCGCCTGCCTCCAGCTGGCACAGCAGCGCCGCGGTCATCGCCGCCATGCCGCTGGCCATGCAGCGCGCGGCCTCGGCGCCTTCCATCAGCGCGATCCGCTGCTCGAGCATCTCGACGGTAGGATTCTGCAGCCGCGAATAGGTCATGCCCGCCTGCTCGCCGGCAAAGCGGGCGGCGGCATCGGCGGCACAATCATAGGCATAGCCGGACGTGAGGAACAGCGCCTCGCTCGTCTCGCCCCATTCCGAACGCGCGGTTCCTCCGCGCACCGCCTGAGTCGCGGGCTTCCACTTTTGGGTGACGCTACGGTCCTGTCCGGTATGACGCTTCATGACGGTTGCTTTGCCGGGGCCGGACGGGCGGCGTCAAGTTAGCCGCGCTTGGGCCGTGCCAAGCCGGCTCCCCCAAACGGCATGACGCACGCGAAATGATCGGCTATCGCTCCGCCGCCATGCTCGATCGCCTCACTGACCTTCGCTCCCGTCCCTGGCTGGTCGGGCTGCTCGTCGCCCTCGCTGCCCAGATCCTGTTCACCGTGCATCTCGACCGCCCGGGCATCATTCAGTTCGACGAGACTCATTACGTGCCTGCCGCGCGCAGCCTGCTGCTGCTCGATCAGGCGCGCAACACCGAGCATCCGCTGGTCGCCAAGGAACTGATCGCGCTCGGCATGGCGGTTTTCGGAGACAATGTCTGGGGATGGCGCCTGCCGTCGACGCTCGCCGGCAGCGCCACGGTCGCCGGCGTGTTCGCGATCCTGTGGCTGCTGCTGGGGCGCATGCGCTTTGCTCTCGCGGGCGCGGTGTTCGTCGCGCTGAACCAGCTGCTCTATGTGCAGGCGCGGATCGCGATGCTCGACGTGTTTCTGGGCGCGTTCCTCGTCTGGGCGATGGTGGCGTTCCTGGCGGCGATGCGCGCGCCGCCGAACAAGGTGCTCATGCGCTGGATCGCGGGAAGCGTGTTGCTGGGGCTCGCGGTCGGCGTGAAATGGGCCGCGATCCCCTATGTCGCGCTCGCGGGGCTGGCGTTCGTGACGATCCGGCTGATCGACGCCCGCCGCAGCGCCTCGCGCCCGGCGCAGCCGCAGCCGCAGCCGCAGCCGCAGCGGGGAATGGTGGCCGCCGCTCTCGCCGGAAAGGGTCAGCCGCACTGGCCGGGTCTCGCGACGCTTCCGGGGCTGCTGCTGATGGGCGCCGTGAGCATCACCGTTTATTTTCTCACCTATCTACCGGCCTTCTTCTACGCCTATGGGGCGATCCCTCCCGGCGAGATCGTCGCGTTCCAGTTCAAGATGTACGAGGCGCAGACCCAGGTGCTGTCGGCGCACACCTATGAGTCCGACTGGTGGAGCTGGCCGCTGATGCTGCGGCCGATCTGGTATTTCTACGAGTTCGAGGGCGGCGCCCAGCGCGGGGTACTGCTGATCGGCAATCCGGTGATCATGTGGGGCGGTCTCGTCGCCGTAGCCGCCTGCTACTGGGCATGGTTCCGGTCGAAGGCGATCGTGCCGCTGGCGATGGCGCTGCTGTGGACCGCTTCGCTCGCCATCTACATCGTCATCCCCAAGTCACTGGGCTTCTATTACTATTATCATCTCTCGGGCATTTTCCTCGCGCTGGTGCTGGCGGTCGCCTTCCACCATTTCGATGGGGGCAAGCGGCGCGGGCTCGAGGAATGGTTCGGCGGCGCGGCGCTGCTCGCCTTCATCTATTTCTATCCGATCCTCTCGGCCGCGCCGCTCTCCGGAGGCGACGCGTTCGAATTCTGGATGTGGTTCCCGAGCTGGAGGTGATGCTGCCGGTGCGGCGGCGAGTTACTTGTACCGCCCCCAGGTGAAGCGCGACGATAGCGCGAAGTTCCACACCGCGCCGACGAGGATGCCGGCAAGCGCCGAGAACGCCCAGTATCCGTGCTGCACATCGTGCAGGAACGCCGCCACGCCGACGTTTGCCACTGCCCCGACCGCGCAGACCGCACAGAAGGAAAGCCAGCCGCTCACCAGCGCCTTCGCGCCCTTCAGCCGCCGATCGCGATAGGTGAGTGCATTGTTGAGGAAGAAGTTGAACGTCATCGCCGCCAGCGTGGCGATCGCGGTGGCGACGATGAACCCCAGCCCCGCGCCTATGAAGAACAGCCACAGCACCGCCATGTGCAGCCCCGCCCCCAGCGCGCCGATCGCGGAGAACATCGCGAAGCGGACCGGCACGAAACGCCCGAACATGCGATCGTAGAGCGCGATCAGATATTCCATCGCCACCACGTGATCGAGCTTGCTCTCGCCGGCTTCGCGGATTCGGAAGACATAGGGCAGCTCCCTGAACTTCAGCGGCCGCGGGCTCGCGGTCATGATGTCGAGCAGGATCTTGAAGCCGATGCCCGACAGCAGCGGCGCGAGGCCGCGCATCACGTCCGACCGGATCATGAAGAAGCCGCTCATCGGATCGGTGAGCCCGTCCTTCAGCACGCCGCGAGACAATCGCGTAGCAAGCGCCGATTTGGCCACTCGGTCGCGATCCCATTCGCCCGTGCCGCCGCCTTCGACGAAGCGCGATCCGATCACCACGTCGAGCGTTGCGTCCGCCTGCAACGCGTCGAGCATCTTCGGCAGCAGCGTCTCGTCATGCTGCAGGTCGCCGTCGATCACCGCGACCGCCGGCGCCGCGGTCGCGCACATGCCCTCGATGCACGCCGAAGAAAGGCCGCGCCGGCCGATCCGCTGGATTACCCGCACCCGTCCGTCGATCCGCGCCAGCTCGCGCGCGGCGTCCGCCGTGCCGTCGGGGCTGTCGTCATCGACGAAGATCGCTTCCCAGGCGCGGCCTTCCAGCGCCTGATCGAGCTTTGCGATCAGCACCGGCACATTCTCGCGCTCGTTGAAGGTCGGGATGACGACCGCGAGCTCCAGCGATCGCGGGATCACGCGAGGTGCCTGAGCACGGTGTCGCCCATCTCCCGCGTCGAGCAGCTGCCGCCCAGATCGGCGGTCCGCACTCCGCTCGCCAGCGCGCGCGCGACGGCGGCCTCGATCCGCTCGGCGTTCGGCACGTCGTCGAGCGAGTGGCGCAGCAGCATCGCCGCCGAGAGAATTGCGGCGCAGGGATTCGCCTTGCCCTGCCCGGCGATGTCCGGCGCGCTGCCGTGGATCGGCTCGTAGAGGCCGCGACTGCCCTCGCCCAGCGAGGCGGACGGCAGCATGCCGATCGACCCCGCGCACATGCTCGCCTGGTCCGAGAGGATGTCGCCGAACAGATTGCCGGTGACGACCACGTCGAACTGTCCCGGATTGCGCACCAGCTGCATCGCGGCATTGTCGACGTACATGTGGCTCAACGCGACGTCGCGATAGTCGGCCGAAACTTCGTTCACCACGTCGCGCCAGAGCTGCGAGCTTTCGAGCACATTCGCCTTGTCGACCGACACCAGCCGGCGCGAGCGCGTGCGCGCCGTCTCGAAGCCGACGCGGGCGATTCGTGCGATTTCGGCTTCGTCATAGGCCATGATGTCGAAGCCCAGGCGATGCCCTGCGTCGTTCAGCTTGCGGCCCTTCTCGCCGAAATAGACGTCGCCGGTCAGCTCGCGGACGATCACCAGATCGATGTCGCGCGCGATTTCGGGGCGAAGCGCCGAAGCCCCTTCCAGTCCCGCGAACAGCTTCGACGGGCGCAGGTTGGCGAACAGGCCCAGTTCCTTGCGCAGCCCCAGGATCGCTGCCTCGGGGCGAAAGGCGCGCTCCAGCGTGTCATATTGCGGCGCCCCGACCGCGCCAAACAGAATCGCGTCGGCGCGTTTCGCCAGCGCCAGCGTATCGGGCGGCAGCGGCATACCGGTTTCGAGATAGGCCGCGCCTCCCACCAGCGCTTCTTCGAACCTTGCTCCGCAGCCCACGGCCTCGAGCACCCGGCGCGCCTCGGCCGTCACTTCGGGACCGATGCCGTCGCCCGGCAAAATCGCGATCAATGCCACTGAAACCAGCCCTCCCTCGGCGCAGCGCATTGCCGATGTCGCGCGCTCACGCAACCGCCCTCTTGATCCGATCGATCAGGCGCGTGCGCGCTGCCAGCGTCTCGCCCGCCCGCCCGGTCAGCAGATCGCGCTCGAGGAAGTGGCCGGCAAGCTGCAGGCCATCCAGGATCTCGCGCCATTCGGCGGTTCCACCGGCCGCGACGAACCCGGGCAGCGGCAGCAGCCGCGCCTCATATCCCGCCGCGCCCGCGCGGCTCACCGCGGCGCCGCTCCGCGGGCTGACGAATGCCAGCTCCGCCGTTCCGCCGGTCGCCGCGCACCGCTCCAGATCGAGTCCGAACCCCAGCTCGGCCAGCAGCAGCAGCTCGTAGCGCACCAGCGCCGTGCCCCAGCCGCGCGCCGCCGGCGCCGCCTCGATCGCGGCGAGCACGCCGTCGAGCGCCGCATGCAGCCGTGGATAAGGCTGCCCCTCGGGCAGCACCGCCGCCGTCAGCGCAGTCACCCAATCGATCGCGGCGGCCGGCAGCGGCTCGGAAAACAGCGGCGCCCGGCTGTGCACCAGCTCGGTCGTCAGGCTCGCGAGTTGCTCCTCGGTCCGTGCTCGCCATTCGCCGAGGACCAGATTTCCCGGCTGGAGCACTGGCTTCAACCGCCGCGACCGTCCGCCGCGGACATACCCCGGTTGCAGCCCATGCGCCTCGGTCAGCGCCCGAACGACGGCGCCATGCTCGCCATGCGCGCGCACGGACAGGACGATGGCTTCGGCGCGCAGGTGCATCGCGCCACCCTAGCGGCGTGCGGCCGTGGCGGAAATGGCGGCGGCAACCGCTTGGCCGCACCGCGCGTTGGGGTGGGCCGGAGCACTGCACTCGCGTGCGCCGCCGGCCCGCCGGGGCATCTGTGGAGCATCGCGTTTGGCCGACGAACCTTTTTTCGGATTCAGCACCTATCATGTCGCGATGGTCGCGCTGGGCGGTGCGATCATTCTCGCCGCCTGGCTACCGCGGCTCTTCTCGGGCCGCGAGCCGGCCGCCTCGGCGCTGCTGATCCTGTTCGGCATGATCACCTTCTCGCTCATCCCCGGCATGCCCGAGGCGCTGGACCCGCGCACCGCCTCGCGATTCTGGGAGCTCACCAGCGAGCTCGCGGTGATCGTCGCCTTGTTCGGCACCGGCCTGCGGATCGACAATCTCTCCAGCTTCACGCGGTGGAAACCCACCGTCCGCCTGCTCGCCATCGCGATGCCGCTCACGATCGCGGCCGTGGCGCTGATGGGGTTCGCCGTGGCGGGAATGACGCTCGCCGGCGCGATCCTGCTGGGCGCGGTGATGGCGCCTACCGATCCCGTGCTCGCCGGCGAAGTGCAGGTCGGCCCGCCGACCGAGGGCGGAGAACATCCGGTTCGCTTCGCCCTCACCACCGAGGCGGGACTGAACGACGGGCTGGCCTTTCCCTTCGTCTATCTGGGGTTGCTCGTCGCCGCGGCGGGAACCGGCGCAGGCGAACTGATCTTGACCTGGGTTGCGCAGGACGTCGTCTATCGAATCCTGGTCGGCGTCGCGGGGGGCGCGGCGGTCGGCTGGCTGCTCGGGCGGATGCTGTTCGTGGTACCGAGGGGCAATGTGCTCGCCGACACCGGCTCAAGTGTCGTGGCGATCGCCGGCGTTCTGCTCTGCTATGGCGCGACCGAACTGCTCGAAGGCTATGGCTTCATCGCCGCCTTCGTCGCCGGAGCGGTCCTCCGCCGGGTCGAGGCCGACCATGAATTCCACGCCCGTTGCCACCATTTCAACGAATCGATCGAATATTCGCTCACCGCGCTGCTGCTCGTGCTGATCGGCGGCGTCTTCCCCACCATCTGGGGCGAACTCGACTGGGCGCATGTCGCGATCGCAGTGGCCGTGATCTTCGTGATCCGTCCGGCGAGCGGCTGGCTTTCGCTGATCGGCACCGATTTGCGCCCGCGCGAACGCTGGGTCGTCGCCTTCTACGGCGTACGCGGCATCGGCTCGATCTACTATCTCGGCTATGCCACCAGCCATATGGAATTTCTGAACGAGGGCCAGCTCTGGGCGACGATCGCGCTCACCATCCTGCTCTCGACGGCGGTGCACGGCCTCACCGCCGGCTGGGTGGTCGATCACGTCGCGCGCGAAGGCCCCGAACCGGTGCGTTAGCCGCGCCGTACCTTCTTTGCCACGCCCTTCAGCGGCGTGCGGTTCACCACCCGCTTCAGCGCCGCCACGCTGCGGTTGAACCCACCCAGCGCGGCCATCGTCGCCCGGTTCGCCAGGCTCGGCCGCAGCAGCAGCAGATCGACGCAGGCCACGCCGCCCGTCGCCATCTGGCGCTTGTGCTGGCCTTCGCCCTCGGTGAAATCGAAGCGGTCGTACCGCTCCTCGCCGAACAGGTCGCGAAACGCCTCGAGCTGGAGCACCGCGCCCGGCGAGAGGTCGTTGAACGCCGGATCATGCCCGACATGGGCGTAAATCACGGTCTTGCCGAACACCGGGCAATAGAGGAACGCCGCCGGCTCGCCCGCGACGTACAGCAGCCACGCCCGCACCCGGTCGGCCGCCGACAATGTCATCATCTCGCGCAGGAATTCGGGCGTGTCGGGCAGCCCCGATCCCAGCAGCCGCTCCTGATAGGTGCGTAGCGAGATGCGTCGGCCGATGTCGTGGAATTCCTCCAGCTCATCGGGTGTGCGAAAGCGCCGCACATCCAGCGTACCGCCCGACACTTCGGCGATCTTGCGGGCCTTGCGCTTGAGCTGCTGGCGCGTGTTGCCTGAAAGCCCCGCCAGCCAGCGATCGAAGCCGCCGTCCAGATCGGCATAGTAGCGCGTATAGCGCTGCCGCACGAACGGCAGCATCCCGCCGCTGGCATAGACCATCGCCTCCAGCCGGTCCTCGGGCAGCGACGTGATCGAATAGCCATGCGCCTCGCGCTCCAGCGGCGGCAGCGCGGGCAGCCGCCCCTCGCGGGCTTCCTCCAGGCTCAGCGGCACCCGGGCGAGCGCACGGCTCACCTGCATCAGCGTCCGCGCGCCGATCTCGAACTTGAGCGCTGTCGGATTGGCGTGTCCGGCAGCGCTCATGCTGCGCGCTCTTCGACCAGGTTGGACCAGAGCTGCTCGGCCTGGCGCAGGCGGGTGCGCAGCGCATTCGGCGCGAGCGGCGCATCCTCCTGCCCCAGTCGCAGCTGCGGCCGCTCGGCGAAATGCGTGGTCACCATCGCTCCCTGCCGCTGAGCGAGCATCCGGCACAGCGTCTCGAATCGCCGGACATGCACTGCGTTTGGCCGCGTACCGGCTCGGTTTGCAAGCTCAAAGCCATGGCCGACGATCGTCACCGCGGCATGGCTCTCGCGCACCGCATGGTCGAGCGCGTCGCGCATCTCGGCTGCGGACAGGGCACAGATCTGGAAATGGCGCAGATGGCCCGCGATGTCCTCGATCAGCGTCACCGGTACTTCGATGATGCCGCGATGCTCGATCGGGGCGATCTGGCGCGGCGGCAGCGAGACCGCGCTCGGCCAGGGATGCTCGGAGCCGTTGTGGCTGCTGTCATAGCGGAAATCGAGTTCGGCGAGCGCCGCCAGCGTATCGTCGCTCGCGGCATAGCTGCCGGCGCGGAACGCCACCGGGTCGGGCGCCCCCGCAGCCGTCAGCAGGTCGCTCGCGCCGGCGATCAGCTCCACCTGCTCGGCGAATTCATAGTCGATCAGCTCGAACGACAGCGCGGTCGCGCGGCGATCCTCGCAACTCGCGCCGGTCCAGTTGGGGTGGAGATGGAGCTGCACTTCCTGCCCCGCCTCCAGGATCGCTCCCACCACGCGCTTGATCGGATCGAGCCCATAGATCAGCGCCGGCATGGGATCGACGAAGAATGTCGCCTTCAGGCCATGGTCGGCCAGCCGCGCGAGCTGCCAGCCGATTCCCACGCCTGCGGGCTCGAGCGAGCGCTCGACGATGGTGTCTGCATCGAGCCCGGCGGCATGGTGCCGCCACATCAGCTCGGTGTCGATGGTGAGGAACACGCGAGTCGGCATGGAAGCGGCAGTATCGGGCCGAGGTGAAGAAACTCCAAATCGCGGTGCAGGTCAGCCGCCCTCGGTCACGGCGCGACCCCATATTCGGCATAGGTCTCCGCAATGTCGGGAACGAGGCGTGCGGCCAAATCCAGATCGCTGCGCGCGCCCTCGGCGTCGCCCATGCGCGTGCGGACCACGCCGCGCAGGAAACGGCCCGCCGCCATCTCCGGCGCAAGCGCCAGCGCCGCATCCAGATCGGCCAAGGCGGAATCCAGGCGGTTCATCCGGAAATAGATCATCGCGCGGCTGTCGAGGATCGCGGCGGGCGATTCCGCCAGCTCGATCGCCCGGGTGCAGTCGCGCAATCCGCCCTCCAGATCGCGGTTGCGCGTTCCCTTGGTCCAGCAGCGGCTGTTGAGCAGCATGCTGTCGTCCGGCCGCAGCAGGATCGCCTCGTCCAGCGTCGCCAGCGCCTCGTCGGTGCGGCCCGCGTCCGCCAGGATCGAGGCCAGCGACGAGGCGAGATTGCCCGACGTATCGCCGCCCAGATCGATCTGCTCGGTCAGCGTCGCCACCGCGCCGTCGACGTCCCCGCCCTCCGCCTGGTAATGCGCGACCAGCCCGATTCCCCCGTCGCTCGCGGGATCGAGCTCATAGGCGGCACGGGCATCGGCCAGCGCGGCATCCCAGTTCTTGAGCTCGGCATGGATCGCTGCGCGCCCGCGATACCGCTGGGCGCTGGGGTCGAGCTCGATCGCCCGATCATAATCCTCCAGCGCGGCTTCCTCGGCGTCGATCCGCTCGCGGAACCAGCCGCGGGATTCGTAGCGGAACGCCTCCTCGGGGTCGGCCGCGATCCACTCGCCATAGCGCGCCTCGAGCAAGTCGATCATGCCGTCCGCGCGTGCGCGCTCCAGCTGATCCGGGAAAAACCCGGCGTCCTCCGACGCGATCAGCTTCAATCTGCGCGACTGGGCCTGCGCCAGCTTGCGGCGTTCCGCTCCGATTTCCTCCGGCTGCACTTCGATGAAGCCGGAATCGACTCGGTCGGTTACGGTCACCCACGCGCCGTCCTGCTGCACTTCGCGCGCCAGCAGGCGTCCGGCGAGTTCGCGCGGGAGCGTTTCGTCACCGTCGAGCCGATATCCTTCCCCGCCCCCGGGCAAGCGGATGCGCAGCCGCATCCGGGAGGATTCCAACTCGGTTGCGATCGCCGGCAGGTCGCGCCAGGCGGACCGCGCACGATTGGGCGCGAAGGCGATGCCCTCGACGCTGGAATCGAGCCAATAGTGCAATTCGCGATTCTCCTCCTCCCACTTGGGATAGAAGATCCCCGATGCAGTGACCGTGACGCCGCTGCCATCCTCGGGCGCCTCGACCGCCGCTTCCGTGACCACCGCATTCCGCAAGGTCAGCTTGGCGAGGTTCTCCGCCACCGTCGCGATCTGCGCAGCGTCGCCCTGCAGCTTCACCATCCGCAGCATCTCGGCGATTTCGCCGGTCATCGTACCGCTGAATTCGAACAGGACCGGAAGGTGCATGCCGGCGCGCATGTCGATCGTGTAGTCGAAAGCGAGGTCCGGTTCGGCGGGCGGCGTGAGCGGCAACGGCACCAGTGCACCGGCAGCGGTAAGCGGCAGTGCGTTATGGAAGGGCGGAATGTCCGCGATCGTGGCCGCGGTCGCGCCCAGATCGGTTCCGTCGAGCCAGAAGTCGCGGCCCGCGATGCGCGCGCGCACGATGACATGGTCGAACGCGGCGGGCGAAGGCACGCGCTGCGGCACGAGCGCTCCCAGCGTCGAATGGACGAGCGCGGCTTCGCTTTCGATCCCCAGCTCGTGCAGCACGGCCAGCAGCAGCAGCGTCTTGGCCTTGCAGTCGCCATAGCGCAGCGCCCAGGTCTCCTCGGGCTGCTGCGGCCGGTAATTCCCGCCGTCCATCCCCTTGTAGAGATAGCGGACACGCCCCTGCACCAGTTGCAGCGCGGCGGTCGCACGCGCGAGCGGATCGGTCGAGGCGGCGGCGATCGCCGCCACTTCGCGCGCCAGCTCGCCGTCGGGCGCGATCAGCCCCTCGGCGCGGTACAGCGGCGCCATCGTCGTCGCCACATCGGCCCAGTCGGAGAAGCTCGTCGCCTCGAGAATCGGCAGCTGCGCGAACCGCGCCGGAAGATCGTCGGGCAGCTCGGGCGGCTTGGCGAGCGGCAGCGAGACGATCAACTCGCGGCGCCCCCCGGCCTCGGCCTCCTCCGGAGCCGTCGCATAGTCGGGCAGCTTCCAGCGGAGCGCACGATCGCTCGGCCAAAGCAGCCGCACACGCCCGAACGCCAGCTTCACCGGCTCGACAGGGACCGGAACCGCAACCTGGGCATTGCCTCCCAGCGCAGAGTCGCGCTGATCGACCGACACGCTGACGCGAAGCACGTCGTTCAGGCGCAGCCCCTCGGCCGGCATCGTCGCGGTCAGCGTGCCCGTCAGCTGGGCCTGCTCCAGCTGCTGCTCGCGCTGCAGGACGGAAAAGCGCGCGCCACTCGCCAGCAGATCGATCGTTTCTCCGTCGCGGATGATCTCGACGCGGTGGATCGTCATCGCGCCCTGCTCGGGCTGCCAGGGCAGGCTGATCGTCCCGAACGCCGCCAGCATCTGCTGGTTCGCGATATGGAACGCGGTGTCGGCATAGTGGTGGACGGTGTCGCCTTCGATCAGGCGCTGCTGGTCGTACAGCAGGAACGGCCCCCCCTCGCCGGCATCCGCTGCCTCGGGATCGAGCGTCGCGACGGTTACCCAGTCGGGTACGGGCCCATATGCGGGCGCCTCCTGCGCCATTGCGGCACCCATGCAGAAAAGCGCCGCGACAGCAGCCACAACAAGCCGAATCATACCCCGCCCCCACTCAAGATGCGGGAAGGCTAGTCAATTCAATCCATTGGGCAAGTTCCGGCCGGAATATTCATACCGGGTTCATCGAGCGTGGTCATTCTCCCCACGGAACGATCGGAGGTGCCGCACATGCATCGTGTTCCCAAGGGATGCCTCGGAATTGCGCTCCTCGCATCGCTGAGCGCGCTTCCCGCCGCCGCGCAGGACTTTCGAGCAGCCGAAGAGCAGGTCGAGGACATCGTCGTGACCGCCGAGGAGCTCAACGTGGTCAATCGGCCACCCGTAGGCGCGGTTGTCCAACTGAACCGCCGCGTCTCGCTGCAGGCGCGCGAATTCATCGATTGCGCGGGCGCCCCCGCGCTCCGCCACCTGCGCGGGATCGTGGACGCTCAGCCCGCCTCGAGCGCCACCATCCTCGCGCTCGACAGCCATATCCGCCGCAATCGTCCCTGCTATCACACCAGCTCGACGACGCTGCCGCACCCGGTGCCTTTTTACGGCCAGTGCAATCCGATCGCCGACCTGACCGGCAGCATCGCTGCGCCTCCCCCGGACGGCGGGAGCAGTAACCGGATCTTCAACGCCAGCATCGAAAACCAGATCTGCCGCGCGGTCCATGATCGTGGCGCGATATTCGAATATGTTCTGCACACCTATGCGCCCGATCTGTCGCTCAGCCGCGCCGACACGCTCGTTCCCGAGGCGCTGGCCCGGTTCACCGCGAACGAGCGCGAAAACGGGACGCTGCGCCGACAGCAGCAGCGCAGGCTTTATCTCTTCGCCGCCTGCGTGGTGCAGCTACAGCCGGGCGCGGCGATCCTCCTGACACGCACCGAGCCGGGATCGGCAGCCGAAAACCGGCTGGCATCGCTGATGATCGCGCGATCGCAGCCGTGCCGCGGGCGCGCTGAAACGGTCACGATCGATACCAGCCAATTCCGCGCGAATTCCGCCGAGGCGCTGTATCGCTGGACGCTGGCGGTGCGGAACGTCGACTCGCTTCTTCCCCCGGAAGACTGAGAACGCCGCCCGCGCCTCACCGCGCGTGGTAGAAGTCGTACACCTGCTGCGCGACACCCGCGCTCACGCCGGGCGCCTTCTGCAGATCCTCCAGGCTCGCGCCGCGCACTGCCTTCGCGGTGCCGAAATGCATCAGCAGCGCCTTCTTGCGCGCGGGGCCGATGCCGGGGACCTCGTCGAGCGGGCTCGCGCCGATCGCCTTAGCGCGTTTCGCCCGGTGCGCGCCGATCGCGAAGCGATGCACTTCGTCGCGCAGCCGCTGGAGGTAGAACAGAACGGGGGAGTTGGCGGGCAGCATCCGCTCGCGCCCGTCCATCAGGTGGAACACCTCGCGCCCCTCGCGGCCGTGGTGCGGCCCCTTGGCAATCCCCACCATCGTCACGTCCTCGATCCCGAGATCCTCGAGCACACCCATCGCGGCGTTCAGTTGCCCCCGCCCGCCGTCGATCAGCACCAGATCGGGCCAGTCGCCCTTCTCGCGATCGGGGTCCTCCGCCTGCGCACGCGCGAAGCGGCGTTCGAGCACTTCGCGCATCATCGCGAAATCGTCGCCCGGCTTGGTCTCGGCGCGCTTGATGTTGAACTTGCGATACTGGCCCTTGCGAAACCCCTCCGGCCCCGCGACGATCATCGCGCCCAGCGCGTTCGTCCCCTGGATATGGCTGTTGTCATACACCTCGATCCGGTCGGGCGGCTCGGGCAGTTCGAACAGATCGGCCACTTCGCGCAGCAGCTTGGCCTGCGTCGTGCTCTCGGCGAGCCGCCGCTGCACCGCCTCGTCGGCGTTGCGCTTCGCCTGGTCGAGCAGCCGCCGGCGCGGCCCGCGCTGCGGCACGCCCAGCGCCACCTTGTGCCCCGCGCGCTCGGCGAGCGCCTGCGCCAGCAGCGCCGCCTCGGGCAGGTCGCGATCGACGAACACCGTCTTCGGCGGCGGCACTTCCTCGTAGAATTGCATCAGGAACTGCATCAGCACTTCCTCGTCGGGCACCTCGGCGGTGTGCGCGGGGAAGAAGCTGCGATGCCCCCAGTTCTGCCCGCCGCGGATGAAGAAGGCCTGGATGCCGACCAGCCCCTCCTTGCACGCGAGCGCAAACACGTCTGCATCGCCAACGCCCTCGGCATTGATCGCCTGGCTGCCCTGGATGAAGGTGAGCGCCTTCAGCCGGTCGCGAAAGACCGCGGCCAGTTCGAAATCCATCCGCTCGGCGGCGTCGGTCATCTGCGCGCCCAGCTTCTCCTGCACCTTGGTCGATTTGCCCGCGAGAAAGTCCTTCGCGTCGGCGACCAGCTCGGCATAGCCCGCCTCGTCGATCCGCCCGACGCAGGGCGCCGAGCAGCGGCGGATCTGGTAGAGCAGGCACGGCCGGTCGCGCGTGTTGAAGAATCCGTCGGTGCAGCTGCGCAGCAGGAACAGTTTCTGCAATGCGTTCAGCGTCTTGCGCACCTGCCCCGCGCCCGCGAACGGGCCGTAGTAATTGCCCTTCACCCGCCGCGCGCCGCGATGCAGCTGCACGCGCGGATAGTCGTGATCGCCGCGCAACAGGATGAAGGGGAAGCTCTTGTCGTCGCGCAGCAGCACATTGTACGGCGGGCGATAGCGTTTGATCAGCTGCGCCTCGAGCAGCAGCGCCTCGGCCTCGTTGTTCGTCGTGACGATCGTCATGCTGCGCGTCTGCGCGATCATCCGCTGCAACCGCTTCGACAGCCGCGCGACCTGCACGTAATTCGCCACGCGGTTCTTGAGCGCGCGCGCCTTGCCGACGTACAGCACGTCGCCGCGCGCGTCCTGCATGCGATAGACGCCGGGGCGCGCGGGCAGCGTCTTGAGCACGTTGCGGATCGCCGCGACACCCGTCTCCAGATCGGGCTTGTCGCTGCCGCGGACGGTGTAGGTCGCCGCTTCCTCGTTGAAGCGGTTGGGCGAATTGGGATCGGACATGGAAGTCCCGATGTAGGGGCTGCGACCCGTTTCCCGCAACGTCCGCAATCGCGGACACGCACCGGCGACTGCGGCGCGCTATCGCTGCGGCACGACAAGGGAGGAACCGCATGCATGATCCGCACACCGAGGCACTTCTGGCGCGCGTCACCCGCGCGGCCGAGCTGATGGCGGCGCGGATCGACGCGGGCGAGCCGGTGCGGCTCGACGAACTCGCCGACGCCGCAGCGCTTTCGAAATTCCATTTCCATCGCGTGTTCCGCCTGCTCACCGGCGAAGCGCCCGGCGAGGCAGTACGGCGGCTGAGGCTCGCCCATGCGGTTGCCGGGCTGCGCGATCCGCAGGCCCGGATCACTCAGGTCGCGCACGAGGCCGGATTCGCCAGCAGCCAGGCGCTGGCAAAGGCGATGCGCCAGGCGCTCGACGCCTCGCCCAGCGGTCTGCGTTCCGAGCCGGAGCGGCTCGACGCCGCCTTCACCATCCTGGCCGCGCCCGCTGCGCCGGGAGCACTGACGCTCGAAGTCGCGCACACGCCCGGCTTCGACGTGCTGGTGATGCGCCACGTCGGCGATCCGATGCAGCTCCATGGCGTTTACGGTTTCCTGTTCGAGCATGCGGGCGGTCCCGAGAACGTCTCGGCGCTGCTCGGCTTTCAACATGACGACGTCGATCACGTACCCGCCGAGGACCAGGTCTATGATGCCGCGCTTGCGGTGCTCGCGCCTCCCGCCGATCCGGTGTCGCCGATCCGCGCGACCCGCGCCGAGCCGCGCCGCTGGCTGCGGCTCCACCATGTCGGCGGCTATGGCACGCTGGAGCCCGAGATCGATCGGCTCACGCTGATCGCGCTCGCCGCCGGAGTCGAGCCCGCCGACGCGCCGTTGATGCTCCACTATCTCGACGATCCGGACGAAGTCGCCGAGGCCGATCAGCGCGCCGACATCTATCTCCCGATCGCCTGAGCCGCTTGCACAAGGCGTGTTACTATAGCAATACGCCTTGCATGATCGCTCTCCGAATCGCAGCGGCGCTCGCCGCTCTGACGCCGCTCCCCGCGCTCGCCCAGCCGGCGTGGGATCCGCAGCCATGGCTCGAGGATGTGGCGGCGATGCGCACCGCCTTCCTCACCAAATATGCCAATCGCGAGTGGATCGAGCGCGAGCGCGGAATTCCTCTCGACCGGGCGTTCGACGCGATCGAGGTGCAGGTCCGCGCAGCGGGCAGCGATGCCGAGGCACGCGCGACGCTCGACCGGCTTCTCGCCGGCCTGAACGACGGTCATGTCGCGCTGCGCTGGCCGCGCCCCGCCTCGCCCATCGCGCCCGCTTCCGCGCCGGGAGAGGCGGCTCCGCCGGCCGACGCCGCCGCCTTCTGCCGCGCGCAGGGCTATGACGCGAACCGGGGTCGCGCGGGCATCGCGGCGGCGCTGCCCGCCTATCGCCCGGTTGCCGACGAACGCCTGTTGCCGACCGGCCTGCTCGACGTGAACGGCACCATGCTGGGCGTGCTGCGCATTCCCGTATTCGATCCCGCGGCCTTTCCCGTGCTGTGCACCGAATCGGTCGCGGCGCTCGGCCTGCCGGTCGACCAGCCCTGCAACGAGAATTGTCAGGGGGCGCTGATCACGGAAGCCTATCGCCGGCTCAACTTCGCGCTGATCGCCCGGCTCGATCAATTGCGCGAGGCGGGTGCGCAGGCACTGCTGGTCGATCTCACCGGCAACGGCGGCGGCAGCGAATGGGCCGAGGCCGCCGCGCGGATGCTCACGCCGCGGCGGCTCGAATCGGCGCGCGTCGGGTTCGTGCGCGGCGAGCATTGGGCGCGGCAATGGGCGAACACCGCCGCGGCGCTGCGCGAAGCCACCGAAACCGCAGCGCCCGAGGACCGTGCTCGCCTCGCCGACTGGATCGCACGCGCCGACGCCGCGCGCCTCGAAGCCGAAACGCCCTGCGACCCCGCGGCCGGCTGCGCCTGGCTCGGCAGCGCGGGCTATGCCACCGGTCTGATCGCCGCCGCCCCGCCGCAGGAGTTCGCGGGCAAGGACTGGGGCGTCCATGTGTTCAGCATCGCGCAGGAAGCGCATCCGTGGCGCGAGGGCGTCTGGCGCGCGCCGCTGATCGTGCTGGTCGACGACAAGACCTTCTCGGCAGCCGAGGAATTCACGGCCCTGCTGCGCGACAATGATGCGGCGATCGTCCTCGGCAGCCGTACCGGCGGCGCAGGCTGCGGCCACACCTGGGGGGGCACGCCCACCACCCTGCCCAACAGCGGCGCGGTGCTCGAACTGCCCGACTGCGCACGCTTCCGCCGCGACGGATCGAACGAAGTGGCCGGCATCATTCCCGACGTGCTGATCGGCTGGCGCGCCAGCGACAGCAACGCACTGCGCACGCGCCTGCTCGAAGCGGCGCTGCCCGCCGCACTGGTTGCCGCACGGCAGCCCTGACACGAGCGGGCGGTCGCCCGGGGCGCACGCGCGTTGCACACGAAAACGCCCGCCACGGCGCTCGTGGCGGGCGTCGGTTCATCGTGCTGCGGAAGCTCAGTTGAGCCGGCCGAGCCCTGCGATGGTGCGGTCGATCAGCGCGCGATCGGCGTCGGCGCCGTGCTTCTCGGCGATGATCGCGGCAGCGGCGCCTGCGGCGGCATCGGCGGCCTTGGCGCGCACCTCGGCGATCGCCGCGCGTTCGGCGGCGGCGATCTTGTCTTCGGCCATCCGCGCGCGACGCGCCATCAGCGCATCGGCGTCTTCCTTCGCCTTGGCGACGATCGCGGCCGCCTCGGCATGCGCATTCTCGCGCATCGCGGCGGCGTCGGATTCGGCGGCGGCGGCCTTGGCGGCATATTCGGTCTTGAGTGCCTCGGCCTCGGAACGCAGCTTCTTCGCTTCGTCGAGCTGCGCGCGAATCTCGGCGATCCGCTTGTCGAGCGCGCCGGCGATCGCGGCAGGCACCTTCTTCCAGAGCATGCCCAGGATCGTCACCAGCGCGGCGACTGCAACGATAACGGTCGCATCGGCGAACCCGCCGATCGTCGGTTCGGCAGCGTGCGTCTCGCCGGCCGGCGAATGCGCTTCGCCATAGACTTCGCTCTCGGGCGCGAGCGGCATGGTCGATGCCGCGTCGTCGAGATGCTCCTGCACCGCGGCATCGGCGGGGGACAGGTTCGGATTAGCCATGTGCCAGTGCCTCCCGCACCTTCTGCTCGGCGACCGCCTCGCTCACCTCGACGCCGGACAGCTTGGCGACGATGTCGCGCGCGGCTTCGGCGGCCACGGTTTCCAGGCTGGTGAGCGCTTCGGCTTTCGCCCTGGCGATCTCCGCCTCGGCCGCCTCGAGCTTCGCGTCCAGTTCGGCATCGGCGGCGCGCACCCGCGCCGTCGCATCCGCGGCGGAAGCCTCCTTGGCCTTGTTCGTCTCGGCCTGCGCGGCAGTGCGCGCTTCGGCCATCTTGGCACGCCAGCGATCCTCGACCGCATCGGCTTCCTCGCGCGCACGCTCGGCGGCGGCCAGGTCTTCGGCGATCTGCGTATCCCGCTTCTGCACCGTCGATTCGATCTTCGGCACCATTCCCCGCCCGACCACGAAATAGGTCAGGCCGAAAATGATCAGCAGCCAGAAGATTTGCGACGCATAGGTCGAAGCGAGCTGTTCTATCTGAGGCATCGGCGTCCCGTAGCTTTGTCGTCACGGCGGCGGCCGGGCTCCGTGCCCCGCGCGCCGCCGCAAAGGTCGCTGGTTAGGCGACGAACACCAGGATGATCATCGTCACGAAGGCGAGCAGGCCGAGCAGCTCGGCGCCCGCGAAGCCGATGAACAGGCGGCCCTGCTGGCTGTCGGCGGCCGACGGATTGCGCAGCGCGCCTTCGAGATAGCTGGCGAACACGTTGCCCACGCCCAGCGAGGCGAGGCCCATGCCGATCGCGGCGAGACCCGCACCCAGCAGCTTTGCGGCTTCAGCGTCCATTATTCAAACTCCTTTGGCAGATACGTTCTTGTTGGAAACACTTAGTGCAGGTTCACGGCGTCGTTCAGATACACCGACGTCAGCAGCGCGAACACATAGGCCTGGATCGCGGCGACCAGCAGCTCGAGCAGCGTGATGCCGATCATCAGCGCGAAGCTCGGCAGGCTGACGATCGCGGCATAGCCCGCGCCTGAATTGACGCCGGTGATGACGAAGCTCGCCAGCACCTTCAGCAGGATGTGCCCCGCGGTCATCGCGACGAACAGTCGCAGGCCCAGCGAGAAGGGGCGCACCAGAAAGCTCATCAGCTCGACGACGAAGATCAGCGGGATCATCACCACCGGCGTGCCGTGCGGCACGAACAGGCTGAAGAAATGAAAGCCGTGGCGGCCGAAGCCGACGATCAGCACCAGCGCGAAGCTGATGATCGCCAGCACGCCGGTGACGGTCAGATGGCTGGTGATGGTGAACGGATGCCACCCGGGAACCAGCCCGATCGGCGCAAGGCCGAGGATATTCGCCACCAGGATGAACATGAACAGCGAGAAGACATAGGGGAGGAACTTCGTGCCCTCGGACCCGATGTTCGAAAGCAGCATGTTCTTCACGAAGCCGGTGAAGCTCTCCACCGCCGCCTGCCAGCGGCCGGGGACGAGATCGCCCTTCATGCCGAGGAACATGAAGCCCCACAGCACGACCAGCGTGATCACCATCCACAGCGAGCTGTTGGTGAAGGAAAGATCATATCCGCCAACGATCCAGTGTTCGCCGAACACCGGTTCGATCAGGAACTGATGCATCGGATCGATTTTGGAACCCGATTCAGCCACGCGCTTCAAACCCCTGATATGCCAAACGCCCGGTCACTCCGGGCGTTCGCTTGCCATCCTGATGATGTTCCTGAACGCGACCGCAATTCCGAGGAACAGCGCCACGAGCAGGAGCCAGGGCGTCGTGCCGAGGAGGCGGTCGAGAACCCACCCCACCAGCGCGCTGCCGGCAAGCGACCCAATCAAAGCGGCGAGGACGCGGTTGCCCTGGGAATAGCCCCCGTCAGACGTTTTCGTCGCGCGTCCCGTCCGGACCGCCTCCGCGTGCTGCGCATGTTTCAGCCGCTCTTCAAGCGACGTCAGGCGAGCATCTTCGGCGCCATAGGGATCGTCTTGCCCGGTTTCGTTCTCCGCCATGCGCGGCTTCTCCTGGTATCGATCCTGGGGGAAGAAGCGCAGAACGGCGAGCGATCCCGCCAAGGCAGGGGCCGTTTAGAAAGGGGGCGCGGGCGAGTCAACACTCGTGCGGCGCGTGCGGGTCCGAAGCGCACAGGCGCTGCCCGCCGGCGCGCGGGCCAGACGCCTCAGATGCAGCGCGGATCACGTACCGGCGGGCCGCTGCCGCGAGTCATCCACGTGCCGTCGGGCGCCTGATATTTCTCGCCCGCTTCGGTACGCAGGATCAGCCGGCAGCCCGATACGAACGCGAACTGCTCGACGGTCGAGCCATTCTCCTGCGCGCCGCGCGTGTACGCCGCCTTGCGCCGGATGTTGATGTCGCTGACCATCGAGCGCAGCGCGGGCGTGCCGCTGCCGACGACGCCGAGATAGCCGTCGGGCTGCTCGCCCACCTGCCCCGCCGCGCGCGCCGCGGCATAGGCCGGATCGCGATCCTGAAACGCCACGGCGCCTGCCGGCGCGGCGAGCGCGAGAGCCAGTGCGATGGATGCTGCGAATTGCATCAGAAAATCCCCGGGTTGTCCTCGATCACCGATCGGGCCTTGCTGTCGAGACGATACACGACTTCCTGCGTGATCGCGATGTTGAGGTTGATGACGATCGGCTTGTCTGGAGCATTGATGGTGACGCAGCCGCCGCCGATCAACAGCGCGGGCGCAACCAGCAGCATCCGGATCACCGACCCTCTTCCACCCATATTCTTCTCCGTTACGCTCATGGCACGGTCTCGCTTTCCTTAGGCTGAACGGGTCGTTTGCTATCATCGGGCGCCTTCGCGTCCCGCGCCTCCTGCTCTTCCAGCAGTCGCGGCAGGTTGCGATCGATCAGGACCGAAGGGTCGTACCAGCCGCGCACCGTGCCTGCGAGTTGCCGGAACGGCGCGCGGATCTCGATGTTGAACACGATCGGCAGGCTGCCCAGCCGCCGCGTGATGATGTCGCGCTGCGCACCCTCCCCCTGCTGCACGCCCGCGAAGCGGATGCGCGTGACCATCTCGCCGGTCAGCGGGCCTTCGATCCCGAGTTCGAGGCTGCGGTACCGCAGCGAGCGCAGCGCCTGGAAAGCATAATTCCCCCAGAAGCCGAGGTCTTCCTGCGTCAGCTCGCCGACATAGGCAATGCTGCCGCCGTCGCGCGCGCTCAACTCGCCATCCACGATGCGGCCGCCGCGCGCGTCGAACACCATCGGCAGCACGCCGTCGAACGTGCCGGTGGCGGCGACGTTGTCGAATTCCATTTCCTTCAGGAAGCGGGCGATGTCCGCGCCGATCAGCCGGAAGGTCATCCGCCGCGGCACGCTTTGGCCGAAATCGAGCACCGTCGGTTCGAGCACCAGCGTCCCGCCCGCGAACGGCCAGCGCCCCTCCTCGATCGCGATCCGCTGTTCGCCCAGCAGCCGGTAGCGGATCGTCCCCGCTTCGACCGGAATACCCGGATTGATGAGCGCCACCGTCGCGGTTTGCGTCTCGCCCTCCGGAGTGGCCAGGCCGAGCAGATCGCCGAACCGGATCTCGGTCGTCAGCCCGCTCACCGATCCGAAGGCGGCGGCCAGATCGGCGCCCTGGGTGCGGAAGCCTCCCTCGCTCGTCACGCCCTCGCCATTCCAGCGGATGATGCCGCGCCCCGATATGCTGCCCTCCACATCGGCGACCACGCCATAGGTCAGCCGGGTGAGCGCTTCGGGCTGGAGACCGCCGACCTCGAACCGCAGCGCGTCGACCGTCAGCACGGCCTCGCCCGCGCCGTTCGAAAGATCGTGCCGCAGATCGAGCGCCGCGACCTGCGTGGTGTCGTCGGGCAAGTGCAGCGTGCCGGTCGCGACGATGCGGTTGTCGGCGAGCGTCAGCACCACATCGTCGCTGACGAGGCGATTGAATCGCGGCGCTTCGGCCGCATCGGTGACGGCGATCCCGCCGTCCAGCGTCAGCCGCCCTCCTTCCAGCCGCCAGTCGCCGGCCCCGCCGCCGAGCAGCAGCGGCACCTGCCCGATCTGCCCCGACACCCCTGCAAAGCCGCCGCCCAGCGCACCGCCGCCGACGCGCCCGTCCAGCCGCTCGGCGTCGATCCGCGTGACGCTGTCGCCCGCCCCGATCCGGGCGGCGACGTCGCTCAGCGCGAAGCGCGATCCGCCGAGCGCATAGCGCGCCTCCTCGGCGGCCAGCGTCAGCGCAGTGCCGCCGATCGCGCCGGAGAGCCGCGGCCGTGCGATCCGCGCCCCGCCCGAAACGGCGCCGTTAGTGACCGTCACCAGCGCGCCCTCCAGCGGGCAGAGCGCAAGCCGTGTGCGCGCCAGCGTGAGGCTCGAAAGCCGCAGTCGCTCGAATCCGGCCGGCACGCACCCGGGATTCACCGCCACGCGGCCCCCGCTCCAGCGCGCGTCGATCGGCAGCGTCAGACCCTCGACACGCCCGTCGGGCAGCGGCCCCGTCAGCGTCGCGCGGGTCTCGATCTGCGTCGCCCCGTCCGGTCCGGCGCGAAACGCCACCGGCGTCAGTGCCAGCCGGGCGCCGCCCGCGGCATAGGGCGCGATCCGCGCCACGCCGGTCACCGGCGCGCCCGGGGCCGTTTGAGAGAGCGCGATCCGCGCCTCGGGCAGCCCGCCGC